>NZ_JBQFQP010000002.1:0-359749 GCF_056536925.1 Ruegeria sp. CI1
GCGGCATCAAGGACAGCGGAAACGGCGTAAAAGAAGGCGTCATCGAAGCCATGAAGTTCTTCACAAACGTCAAAACATACTCCCTGCCATGGCCAACATGATAAACTGGGAGGTTTAGATTTCCATATTTCCCGGACAGGGAACACTGCAGCATCCAACCAGGCGAGACCCGACATGATCGTTCACACCGAAGGCGAATCGAACCGATCCGACGCGCGAAGGACCTGGTTGGAGAAATCCAATGGCCCGGCCTCTGAATCGCTGTTGCGTAGAGATGCCGAGGTTTTCCTGCACCAAAGCTTGTCCAGCCCCTGCGTCAGTACCATTGTCAAGGCCGAAGGGATCTGGATTGAAGATCTCGAAGCCCGACGCTATATGGATTTCCACGGTAACTCGGTTCACCATATCGGGTACGGTCACCCCCGCTTGGTCGAGGCAATTAAGGCTCAACTGGACGAACTGCCGTTCGCACCGCGACGGTTTACCAATGAGCCGGCCGTGCAACTGGCCGAAAAGCTGGCAGAAATCAGCCCCGGAGATTTGGGAAAGGTTCTGTTTACAACAGGCGGGTCGGACGCAAACGAGGTAGCGCTGAAGATAGCGCGGGCCGCGACGGGCCGATTCAAGACCATCTCGTTTTGGGATGCTTTTCACGGAGCGGGTTTTGGTGCGGCATCGGTTGGTGGCGAAGCCACATTTCGTAGTCATATCGCCGGGCCGTTGCTGTCGGGAGCCGAACACGTCGCCCCATTCGCTTGCTATCGCTGTCCTTACAATCACAGCGGTCCGGACACTTGCGGGTTGGCTTGCGCGCGAATGGTGGAATTCGTTCTGGAACGCGAAGGCGATATCGCTGCGGTTATTGCTGAACCCATGCGCGCTGTTCCCTATGTGCCGCCCGTCGGGTTTTGGAAGGCTGTTCGTGATGCCTGCAACCGCCACGGCGCGCTCTTGATCATGGACGAGATCCCAACCGGTCTTGGGAAAACCGGCAAAATGTTTGCTTTCGAACATGACGAGATCATTCCGGACATCGTCACTTTGGGGAAAGCCCTGGGTGGGGGGATTCTCCCCATCGCGGCCTGTATCGCGCGCCAGGATCTGGATGTTTGTGGTGATTTCGCGATTGGTCATTACACGCATGAGAAGAACCCGGTTACCGCCCGCGCCGCCCTGACCACCATCGAGATTATCGAGGACGAGGGGTTGGTCGAGCGATCGGAAGAGTTGGGAGACTATGCCATCAACCGGCTCAACGAAGAACTGGCCGGTAATCCGATCGTCGGTGATGTCAGGGGGCGTGGCCTGATGTTCGGGATTGAAATCGTTGAGGACAGGACCAGCAAACAACCCGGCAATGCCAAGGCGGAACAGATTTACTATTCCTGTCTGGAAAACGGTGTCAGTTTCAAGATCAGTCAGGGGTGTGTGCTGACGCTGTCGCCGCCATTAGTCATCAGTCGGATTGAGTTGGATCAGGCGCTTGATACCGTATGTCGCGCCATTCGGGCTGTAACCGAATGATAGCAGGCGACGTCGATAGTGCATCGTGACATGGGCTTCAAAGTCTTGGAGTGGTTGGCACTTTGAAAAAAATGTGGCGGAAGCGGTGGGATTCGAACCCACGGTACGCTCTCACGTACGCCGGTTTTCAAGACCGGTAGTTTCAACCACTCACTCACGCTTCCGAACAGGCGTCAGGTAACATGGCCCCGCGGCCTCTTCAAGAACCAGAAGCATCCCGATTGCAGTGTTTTTTACGGTCGTCCGGGCGGTCGTTTTCTGGCTTGGTCCGAGATCAGGCTCGCCTCAATCAGCAGGCGTGTCACTTCTTCATCTGTTGTTTGCTGAAAATCGGAATAGTGCGCGCCCACGGCCCAGAACGGGACAGGAGTGGCAAGACAGACAATATCGTCCACCTTCGAACGCAGGGTGTTGATCACTTCGACGGGCGCGACCGGGACTGCAAGGATGATCGCTTTAGGGGAACGGCGTCGCAATGCCTTGATCGCGACCCTGACAGTTGCGCCGGTCGCGATACCGTCGTCCACAATGATGGCTGTCCGTCCGTCGATCGGAACTTGTTGCCTGCCATCGAGATACTTGGCGCGGCGTCGCCTTATCTCCTCAAGCCGTGCATTGGCCATTTGTTCAACGTCTTCCGGCGTAAGTCCTAGTGCGCGCGCGACTTCGATATTCGTTTCGAATTCGGGGTGATCTCCGTTGACCACTGCTCCAACCGCCAGTTCGGGTTGATCGGGTGCGCCGATCTTGCGCACCATCAGCAGGTCCAGCGGTGCGTGCAATTCTCGCGTGACTTCGATGGCCACCGGTACTCCGCCCCGGGGCAGTGCCAAGATCACCGGATCTGCATAGCCTTTTGCGGCAATTGCCGCGGCAAGGACTTTTCCAGCTTCCGCTCTGTTTTGAAAGCGCTGCACGGCTTTCCCCGCTTAGCGACAAGAAAATGGGTTGCCAGTTCAGTCTACCATGTCAATTGGCTTCTCCGCCATCCTGGTAATTTATTGAGACGTGCCAAAATAAACATTCTCCTTATTGAATGTGATGATGCATTCAATTATGTGAAAGTGATGGACAGGCATGATGCCAATGTCAATTTCAAAGGAATTCACGTCATGACACTCGATCGCACTGTAATGTTGTTCGCCGGACTGATGGTTCTGCTGAGCGTCGTGCTCACGGTTTTCGTATCGCCCTTGTGGATGTGGTTTACCGTATTTATCGGAATAAACATGATCCAGTCCTCGTTTACCGGATTCTGCCCCGCAGCCATGCTGTTCAAGAAGCTGGGCCTAAAGGCTGGTTCGGCGTTCTAGTTGAAATCCACTTAGTTGCGACCGGCCAATAGCAACCAAATGAGGTGCGTAATGAACTTCAAGACCCTCACTGCGTTGTGTCTGACGGCAATTCCTGCCGCGGCCTTTGCCGATGATTCCTTTCCGGTTAAGGCTTTGCCGATTGTTGAATGGAAGGCCGTATTCGGCCAGATCGAAGCCCGCGACCAGATATCTGCGCGGTCCCGCCTGGGCGGCACGATCACACAGCTTTCAGTCAGCGAAGGGGATAGCGTCACCAGCGGACAACAGATCGGTCTGATTGAAGATGAGAAGCTCGCTTTCCGGATACAGACGGTCAGCGGGCGCATCGAAGCGCTGACCGCGCAGCTGGCAAACGCAAATGCCGAGTTGAAACGCGGAGAGGAACTGTTTGAACGCGGCGTTATGTCAAGCCAACAGGTTGATCTGTTACGGACCAGAGTCAGCGTTATGGAAAACGAAATCTCGGCGACGCGTGCCGAAAAGCAGGTGCTGGAACAGCAGACACAAGAAGGCGCGGTGCTTGTTCCGCTCAATGGCGTAGTTCTTGCCGTACCTGTGACCGAAGGGTCGGTCGTTCTGCCTGGGGAAGAGGTAGCCAGGATCGGAGGCGGCGGGCTTTATCTGCGACTGTCCGTCCCAGAACGCCACGCGACTTCGCTGACTGAAGGTGACAAAATTCGCATCGAAGAAAGGGGCAACAGTGTCGGCGGTACGATCGTCAAACTCTATCCCGAAATCGAAAACGGAAGGGTGACCGCTGACGTGGACGTGGAGGGCCTCGAAAGCCGCTACGTCAATGCGCGAGTTCTCGTTCGTCTTCCCGTAGGGGAGAGAATGGGACTCCTGATCCCTGAAGAAGCTGTCAATAACCGCCGTGGATTGGATTTCGTTCGGATCCGGCTGGACGTTGAAGAAGAGATTGACAGAACGGTTGTGATCGGCCGCAAGATATCGATTGATGGCAGGCACATGGCCGAGGTTCTGACTGGCCTGTCAGAAGGCGACATAGTGGTGGTCGGACATGAGTGAGTTCGGCAAGGTGCCGCTCGGGGTTGCGGGCGGATTGACAAGGGCCTTCATTCAGTCGGCCCTGACGCCGCTGATGATCATCGTAGCACTCGTGATGGGGTTTGTGGCGCTTGGGGCTTTGCCGCGCGAGGAAGAGCCGCAAATCTCGGTTCCGCTTGTGGACATTCACGTACAGGCCCCGGGCCTCAAGGCTGATGATGCCGTCAAGCTGATTACCGAACCGTTGGAAACGATTGTCAAAGGCATCAATGACGTCGAACATGTATATTCGACCACCTATGATGATCTCGCGATTGTCTCCGCCAGATTTCTCGTCGGAACCCCAGCAGATGCGGCCATTCTGCGTGTTCATGAAAAGGTACGCGCCAATCTGGACCGCATTCCCTACGGTATTTCCGACCCGTTGATTGTAGGGCGCGGGATCGACGATGTTGCGATCATGACGCTGACACTGACGCCCTCGGAAAGCGGGCAGGGTGTCACGGCAAGTGATCTGACACGTGTTGCTCGTGAATTGAAGGTGGAACTTGCCAAGATCGAAGACGTGGGCCTGACCTATGTCGTCGGCGAAGCTACGGATGCGATCCGGATCGCGCCTGACCCTGACAGGCTTGCCCTCTATGGGGTCACTCTCCAGCAATTGTCCCAAAAAGTGCAGGCCGCTAACCGGTCTTTCCCAACAGGCAATCTGCGGGATCGGGGACAGCAGATAGGATTTGTGGCTGGTCAAACCCTGCAAGCCCCCAAGGACATCTCGGACCTTCTGCTGACCACACGCGACAATCGCCCTGTTTATGTTCGCGATGTCGCCGACGTCAGCTATGTTCCCGATACAACAGACCGGATCGTGGCCAACGTTTCTCGCGGTGCAAACGGGGAAATAACCCGCACGCCTGCCGTGACGCTCGCACTTGCCAAACGCGCCGGGGCAAATGCGGTGGTTGTGGGCGAGGCGATCCTGCACCGGGTGCACCAGCTTGAAGGTGATCTGATCCCAAACAGTGTGCATGTCGAGGTCACGCGCGACTATGGCGATACCGCCAACGAAAAGGCCAACGAGTTATTGTTTCACCTTGGTCTTGCAACGGTATCCATCGTCGGCCTTGTGCTGATCGCGATTGGCTGGCGGGAAAGCATGGTTGTGGCCATCGTGATCCCCGTGACCATTCTGTTGACGCTGTTTTCGGCTTGGATCATGGGCTACACGCTCAACCGGGTGTCTCTTTTCGCGCTCATCTTTTCGATCGGGATCCTGGTCGATGACGCCATTGTCGTGATCGAAAACATCGCGCGCCACTGGGCTATGCCGGATAAGGAAACGCGAGTTTCCAAGGCCATCCGTGCGGTGGCCGAGGTTGGCAACCCCACGATCATCGCAACGTTGACCGTTGTAGCCGCCTTGCTGCCGATGCTGTTCGTTTCGGGTCTGATGGGCCCGTATATGAGCCCGATCCCCGCCAATGCCTCGGCTGCAATGATCTTTTCCTTTTTCGTCGCGGTGATCATAACCCCGTGGTTGATGGTCAAGATCGCCGGCCACGCCCCGGCGCATGCAGGTGAGGAACGCGGCGGTCGGTTGGGGCGTCTTTACGAATCCGTCGCGCGCCCGCTGCTGAAAACCAAAACTCGTGCGGGTTTGTTTCTGCTGGCGACCGCCATCTTGTCTTTCGGATCGCTTGGATTGATCTACACCAAGGACGTGACAGTCAAGCTTTTGCCATTCGACAACAAGTCGGAGCTTTCGGTTGTCATCGACTTGCCGGAAGGCACATCGGTTGAAGCCACGGATGCAGTGGCGCAGGATGTGGCCCGCGCAGTTCTCGAAGTACCTGAGGTCGTCGCGGTCCAGACCCATGCGGCCGATGCCGCGCCGTTCAATTTCAACGGGTTGGTTCGGCACTATTATCTGCGCAAGTCTGCGCATCTTGGCGATGTTCAGATCAACCTGTTGCCGAAACACGACCGTACGCGAACCAGCCATGAGATCGCGCTGGATATCCGTGAACGGATTGCGCAACTGGATGTACCCGTCGGAACCAGTCTGAAAACGGTCGAACCGCCTCCGGGGCCGCCGGTGTTGTCGACGATGCTTGCCGAAATCTATGGCCCTGACGGCCAGACGCGCCGTGCGGTTGCTCAGAAAGTGCGAGATGCTTTCGAAGAGGTTCCGTTTGTCGTCGATGTCGATGACAGTTTCGGAACCCAACCGCGCCGCCTGCGTGCCGTTTTGTCGACCGATCAACTGGAATATTTCGGTGTGCAGGAGCAGGACGTCTTTGACACGCTTGCCATACTCGGCTCCAGCAATACAGTGGGCTATTCGCATCGTGGCGAAGGTCGACCGCCTTTGCCCATCGTGATCGAGCGTGACAAGGCCCACCGGGTCATGGATGAACGTTTCCTGTCCACGCCAGTGCCTGCCAACACATTGCCGGGATCACGCGGGGTGATCGAATTGGGTGACGTGGTGGACATTGTCGACGAACAGGCCTCGTTCCCGATATTTCGGCGCAACGGACGCGCGGCAGAAATGGTTCAGGCCGAATTGGCCGGTGCGTTCGAGGCTCCGATTTATGGTATGTTGGCGGTTGCCGATCTGATCGAGGGGATGGAGTGGGACGAAGGGACAAAGCCGGAAATCCGTTTCAACGGCCAACCCGAAGATGACACACATCCAACCCTGTTGTGGGACGGCGAATGGGAGGTCACCTATGTCACCTTCCGCGACATGGGCGCGGCATTTGCCGTGGCCTTGCTGGGTATTTACATCCTCGTGGTCGGGCAGTTCGGGTCGTTCAAGTTGCCGCTGGTGATCCTGACACCGATCCCGCTGACCTTTGTCGGGATCATGCTGGGGCATTGGTGGTGGAATGCACCGTTCTCTGCCCCGTCAATGATCGGTTTCATTGCACTGGCCGGGATCATTGTACGCAACTCGATCCTGTTGGTGGATTTCATCCGACATGCGGACCCCGAGGGCAAATCGAAGATCGATATTCTTATCGAAGCCGGGTCGATACGCTTTAAACCTATCCTTCTGACAGCCCTGGCCGCGATGATTGGCGCAGTCGTGATCTTGGCCGATCCGATCTTTCAGGGCCTCGCCTTGTCGTTGCTCTTTGGCTTACTGTCCTCGACGCTTTTGACGGTCCTCGTGATCCCCGCGATATACCGCGTCTTTCGGAGTTGAGAGATTGTGCACTACCGCGCCAAAAAGGTTCCCGAATGCAAAATGATATCGAAATGGTGCATCCCCTTTTGCAGGTCAAAACTGACAGAGTGTCCGGCTTTGCGCAAAGCCTCGGCATAGTCGCGGCTTTGACGGATGAACTCGGGTGTGTCACGTTCAGCAACCGTCACCCGGTAATGCGGCCCGATAAGGGGCAGGTTTTGCATTGGTGACAACGCCTGAATTTCTTTATCGGTCAGTTGCAGCGGGTCATTGACGGGGGTCAGCGCAATGGGCTCCAGGTCGAAAACGCCACTAACCAAGATTACGTTTTGAATCATCATACCCGCATTGGCCAAGTCCGCGGCTGCGGATGCCATAACCATCGCCGCCAGATGCCCGCCGGCGCTGTGGCCCGATAGCGTGACGCGCGCAGGGTCAAACCCCAATGGTTCGGAATTCTGTGCCAGCCACATCAACGCCGTACGGCATTCCAAAATCATATCACCCAGTCGGGCGACCGGCGCGAGCGTATAGTTCAGCGTGGCAAAGGCGTGACCCGTTTCGATCAGGGCAGGGGCCATCATCGAAGATTCGTGTTGGCTGAGCGCCTGCCAATAGCCTCCGTGAATGAATATATGCAAAGGAGAGTTGGCTTCTCGTCCGGGAAAATAGTCTAGGACATGGCTTGGCTCTTTCCCATAATCCAGGTTATCCCGAACTGTCAGATCAGCACGGGCCTCGGCACTCAGGGCTGCATAACTGGCCAGATAGGGTGTGATATCCCCGCCGACCATGGCGCTGGGTGAATATTCAAGCGCCAGTTCCTCGCGAGAGAAGCCACGATACAGCACATTCAGGCTCCCTGCCGGTACATCAGTTCTGTCCGCATGTCATAGAGGTCATGGAAGAACTTGAGCTCAAGAGCCTTTCTCAGGAATGCCACGCCACTTGATCCGCCTGTACCCGGCTGCATTCCGATCACCCTCTCAACCGCAGTCGCATGATCGAACCGCCACCTCTGAAACAGCGACTCCACATCCATCAGCTTTTCGGCCAAGGCATAAAGATCCCAGTATTTCTCGGTATTTCGGAATACTTCGACCCAAATCTTCACGATGCGAGGATCACCGGAATAGGGCTGAGAATAGTCCCGATCCAACAGCTCTTGCGGAACGTCGAACCCCTGTCTCGCCAGCATGTGAAGAACTTCGTCATATAGCGAGGGTTTCGTCAGTGCTGCGTACAGCATCTCCATGACGTCCGGGTCATGTTCGTGAACCTTCAGTGTCGAGACGTCCTTGTTGCCAAGAATGAACTCGATCTGGCGGTATCCGTAGCTCTGAAACCCCGAAGAGTTCCCCAACGCGTTCCGGAAGGTCATGTAATCGGCTGGCGTCATGGTCAGCAGGGTATCCCATGCCGAGATCAGTTGTCGCTGGATGGCCTTGATCCTGTCGAGGTTCTTCATTGCCGGGCCAAAGTCGTCCTGTTGCAGGAACCTGCGCACCTCGACCAGCTGATGATGCATGAGTTTGAGCCACAGCTCGCTGACCTGGTGGATGATGATGAACAGCATCTCGTCAGGTTGCGCGGGGTCCTGAAAGGTCTTCTGGATACTCAGCAGCGTCTTGAGTTGAAGAAAGTCGCCATAACTCTTGCGGTGGGTATTGGCAAAGTCGGTGACCAACGTATCTTCGATCCCGCGTTTGAGCAGGCGGTCCTTGTTATCCTCTTGTGCCATCGCAGGCTCTCCTGAATACGGATGCGCGTTTCTTGAATATCTAGTGTTTTTTTGGCGCTAGTTTTGCTGTCGCTTCGATTTCGAGCAGCGCACCATCCTCAACCAGCCCGGCAACGACAACCATTGTCATAGCCGGGAAATGCCGACCCATTATCTTGCGATAGGCTTCACCTACTTCGCGTTGGCGGGCAAGGTACTCCCTTTTGTCCGTCACATACCAGGTGAGCCGGGTAATGTCGGTAACCGCTCCACCAGCGGCGTGCACCACGTCCGCAATGTTTCGCAAAGTCTGTTCCATCTGACCGATGAAATCGTCCGTCTCAAAAACCTGTTCGGCCGTCCATCCGACCTGGCCTCCGACATAGAGTGTGCCGTCGTCGGCCAACGTACCGTTCGCATAGCCCTTGGCGGGCAACCAGCCCTCGGGATGTATCACCTGATTGCTCATGCTGTGCCTCCAATCATCTGGGAAAGCCTGTCACGTACCGCTTGGGGCCATGGGGCCGACTTGTGACCTTGCACATGGACCAACGTTGCTTTTACGCTCATCCGCGCTTCTCCATTGCAGGTTGCGGTCATTGCAAAGCCGAAACTGCTGCGCCCGACCGACACGGGCTGCAATGAAAAATCCAGCATGTCGCCGTGATAACTGGGCGCGTGAAACGTCGATTCGATCTGGACAGTTGGCACACCGGCGTCGAGTTTGTGAAACCCCTCGAACGGATAGTCCAACGCGTCGTAAAAGAACGCCTCGACACAATCGTTGATCATTTCGACGTAGCGGGGATAGAACACGATCCCCGCCGGGTCGCAGTGTTTGAACAGAACCTTTTGTTTCCACTGATACGCCATGGTCACACTCCCAGGTATTTGTCGGTGACATCCGGGGTCAGCGCGCCCATCGCGCCATGCCAGACAGTTTCACCACGTTGCAGGATAACAGCTTCGTCGGCCACTTCCGTTAGTTCCTTCAGCGATTTGTCGATGACCAAGATTGCCAGCCCCGTTTCCCGCTTCAAAGTCGCGATGGCGGCCCAGATTTCCTGTCGCACGATCGGGGCCAGACCTTCGGTCGCTTCGTCGAGGATCAGCAGGCGCGGGTTGGTCATCAGGGCGCGGCCAATTGCAAGCATTTGCTGCTCGCCGCCTGAAAGCGAAGCCGCGGATTGCGACCGCCGCTCCTGCAATCGTGGAAACAGGGCGGATATTCGTTTCATGTCCCAATGACCCGGGCGGGCGGCGGCCGTCAGGTTTTCTTCGACGCTCAGGTTCGGAAAGCACCGCCGACCTTCGGGTACGAGGCCCAGGCCGAGTCTTGCGGCCTTGTGGCTGGGCAAACGGCGCAGGTCGTGGCCGTCGAACATCAACTCGCCGCCAGCAACCGGCAGCATCCGCAGGATCGTTTTGACCGTGGTCGTTTTGCCCATCCCGTTGCGGCCCATCAGTGATATGACTGCACCTTCATTCACCCGTAGGTTGACCTTGAACAGCGCTTGCGACGCACCATAAAAAGCCGAGACATTGGTAAGGCTCAGCAGGCTCATGCATCCTCTCCCAGATACGCGCGGCGCACCTCGGGATGAGCGCGGATTTCGTCGACCGTTCCGGTGGCGATCACTTCGCCATAGACCAGCACGCTGATCCGGTCGGCCAGGGCAAAAACGGCGTCCATATCATGTTCGACCAGCAAAATGGGCGCTTCATGCCGCAACTCGTTTAGAAATCCGGTCAGATGTTTCGATCCACTGGCGCCAAGCCCGGCCATGGGTTCATCCATGATGAAGGCGCGCGGATTGAGGGTTAGAGCCACGGCAACCTCCAACTGCCGGCGCTGCCCATGCGACAGGTCCGAAGTGCGAATGGCCGCATGATCGGACAGGCCGACACGATCCAATGCATGCTCGGCGATGCCACGAAGGGACTTGTCCCTGAGGACCGGGCGAAAGAACCGATAGGGCCTGCCGCTGGCCCCGAGCGCCCCCAGCAGGGCGTTTTGCAGAACCGTGTCCTGCATCGCCAGCGCGGATATCTGAAATGTGCGTCCCAAACCCATTCGCGCGCGCTGAACCGTGCTCAACGCCGTCACATTCTGCCCGAGAAAATGAACCTCTCCGCTATCCGGCTTCAGTCCGCCGGCTATCTGTTTGATCAGGGTGGATTTACCGGCGCCGTTCGGGCCGATCAGGGCGTGGATTTCACCGGGACGCAGATCAAGGCTCACGTCGTCCGATGCCTTGAGCGCCCCAAAGCTCTTGGTGATGCTGCGAACGGACAGGACTGGTTCAGCCATGCTGCGCCTCCTGTCCGGTCAAAGTGCCGATGATGCCGCCGCGCGCGAAAAGAACAACAGTCAGCAAAAGCAGGCCCAGATAGACGTGCCAGAATTCGGACAATCCGCCAAGAACGTGTTCCAGCGCAATGAACAAAGCAGCGCCTGCCACCGGGCCGAACAGCCGGGCCGTGCCGCCAAGTATGATAAAGATCATGATCTCGCCTGAGGTCTGCCAACTGAACATGGTGGGACTGACAAAGCGATTGAGATCGGCAAATAGGGCACCCGCAAGTCCGGTAATCATGCCTGAGATCACAAAAGCGGTCAGACGCAAACGATAGGGCGTTATCCCGATGGTTTCGACTCTTTCCGCCGTTTGACGCGCCGCATTCAATGCCAGACCAAACGGCGATTTCGCAAGCCTTGCAGACAGAAAGAGTGCCGCCGCCAGGATCACATATGCGATCAAAAAGAACTGGATCGGATCCAACGTATTGAGACCGGGGAAATCGTTGCGGACATAGATCGACAACCCGTCTTCGCCGCCATAAGCGGGCCAGCTTATCGCGAAATAGAACAGCATCTGGCCAAAGGCGAGGGTGATCATGATGAAATAGACACCTGTGGTACGCAGGCTAAGAGCGCCGATAACCAGCGCGGCCAGCGCCGAGGCAAACAGCGCCGTCAACCAGATAACTGGCATCGACTTGGTTCCCTCTATCAAAAACGGTGTCTGCATCAGGGGCGAATAGCTTTGGGCATGACTGGCAAGGATGCCCATTGCATACCCGCCGATTCCAAAGAACGCCGCGTGCCCAAGGCTGACCAAGCCCCCCAGCCCCAACGCGATGTTGAGGCCAACACCCGCCAACGCAAGAATGGCCACCCGCGTGGACAGCGTGATCATGAACGGTTCATCCGACACATATGCCCACAGCGGAAACAGCAACAGACCGAGTGCCAGAACTGCGTTGAAGATACTTTCGCGGCTCATGCGCGTGCTCCGTACAGTCCGGTAGGTTTCGCGATCAACACGACCGCCATCAGGATGTAGATCAACATCGATGCCAGTGCCGACCCCACCGAGGTGGCCGAGGCCGGGTCCATGAAAAGCTTGAACGTTGCCGGCAGCAGTACTCCCCCAAGCGTGTCGGTTACGCCGACGAGGATCGAACCGACCAGCGCCCCCTTGATCGACCCGATACCGCCGATGACGATCACGACAAAGGCAAGGATCAACACCGGCTCGCCCATGCCGACCTGAACAGACTGGATTGCTCCGACCAATGCGCCGGCCAATCCGGCCAGCGCCGCACCAAGGGCAAAAACGATGGTGTAAAGCCGGGTGATATCGATGCCAAGTGCCGCGATCATCTCGCGGTCGCTCTCACCGGCACGGATCTGAACGCCAAGCCGCGTGCGCGAGATCAACAGGAACAGGCCGGCCGCAACGATCAGGCCGACGGCGATGATCGTCAGCCGGTAAAGCGGATACTGAATGCCTCCGGGCAGGGTGATCGGGCCGGACAAGGTATCCGGGATGTTGAGGAAAAGGGGAAACGAACCGAACACCCACCGGGTTCCTTCAGAGAAAATCAGGATCAGGGCAAAAGTCGCCAGAACCTGATCGAGGTGATCGCGATTGTACAGCTGCCGGATCACCAGCACCTCCACCAATGCACCGGCAGCTGCGGCCGCAGCAAGGCTGGCCGCCAGTGCGAGCGCAAAACTCCCTGTTGCGGCAGCCGTTGCTGCGGCGGCAAAAGCGCCAATCATGAACAGCGAGCCATGGGCGAGGTTGATAAGCCCCATCACCCCGAACACCAGCGTCAGACCGGCGGCGGTCAGAAAGAGCATCACCCCGAACTGCAAACCATTCAGGATTTGTTCAATCAGCAGAATGAAGGACATTTCGCTATCCTAGAGGGCGGCGCAAGCACAATGCCTTGCGCCGCCGGGATCTTACATTTCGCATTCGGCCGCATAAACGTCGGCGTGATCTTCCAGCGCGACACCCAGGATCTTGTTGGTGAAGACATCACCTTCCTGCACGACTTCGCGAACATAGATGTCCTGAATCGGGTGGTGGTTCGGCCCGAACTTGAAATCGCCGCGCACCGAGTCGAACTCTGCGTCTTCAAGCGCCGCACGGAACGCGTCCTGATCGTTCACGTCCGCTTTGGCCATGGCCGAAAGGATCAGGTTTGCGGTGTCGAACCCCTGCGACGCATAGAGCGAAGGCAGGCGACTATATTCAGCCTGGAAGCTTTCGACAAAGGCTTTGTTGGCGGCATTGTCGATATCCTTGTTCCACTGGCTGGTGTTCTTCACGCCAAGCGCCGCAGCTCCCACCGCCTGAAGGATGCCCTGATCAAAGCTGAAGGCAGGTCCGACGACAGGCAGGTCGACGCCACTGTCAGCGTATTGCTTGAGGAAGGATATTCCCATACCCCCCGGCAGAAAGAAGAACACGCTATCCGCGCCTGATGCCCGGATTTGGGCGATTTCTGCGGCATAGTCGGTTTGACCTAGCTGGGTGTAAACCTCGCCGGCCAGATCGCCACCATACTTGCGCTTGTAGCCCGCCAGCGCATCCTGACCCGCCGGATAGTTGGGCGCAAGGATAAAGCTGTTCTTGTAACCTGTTGATTTTGCATAAGCACCGGCTGCTTCATGCAGGTTGTCGTTTTGCCATGCGACGTTGAAATAGTTCTGGTGACAGCCTTTTCCCGCCAAGGCCGAAGGTCCGGCATTTGGCGACAAATAGAACTTGCCCTGCGCGGTCGCCGACGGCACAACCGCCATCGCCAGGTTCGACCAGATGATTCCGGTCAGGATATCCACCTTGTCGGATTGGATCATCCGGTCGGCCAGTTGCACGGCGATATCCGGCTTTCTCTGGTCATCCTCGATAACGACTTCAATGTCGGAATTGCCGGATTGCTTGACTGCCAGCATGAAACCGTCGCGCACGTCGATACCCAATCCGGCACCGCCGCCGGACAAAGTGGTGATCATTCCGACCTTTACGGGTTCGGCAAAGGCCATGCCAACTGTCAGAGCGGCAGTTGCCGCCGCCAAAAGCAAAGATTTGGTTTTCATTGTCTTCTCCCTGTAAAACAACGTCTCTTGAAGGTGTTGTTGGACGCTTCCTGTTCGGGCTCCCCCGAGTTCCCGCCGCCCCCTTCCAAATGCCGCGGGTTGTTCGTTTGCTTGATCTTCAGCGTCTGGGCCGAAGGCTATCCGGTTTCTCCCAAGGTGCAAGCACGCAGATCATTTTCCGCCCTCACGCAACTGGAATCGCTGAATTTTCCCGGTCGCCGTCTTGGGTAGCGCACCCGTGAATACGATGCTGCGCGGATACTTGTACGGTGCAATCGTCGTCTTGACGTGATCCTGCAACGCCTTGATCGTTGCCTCATCGGGGGCATGGCCTTCGTTCAGAACCACATGCGCCTGAACGATGTTGCCGCGCGCCTCGTCCGGTTTTGCCACCACCGCGCATTCGGATACCGCGGGATGTGATAACAACGCGGCCTCGACCTCGGGACCTGAAATGTTGTAGCCCGAGCTTTGAATCATGTCGTCGTTTCGGGCGGCAAAATGCAGATACCCTTCCGCATCCATGGTAAAGCTGTCGCCGGTAATGTTCCAGCCATCCAGCACATAGTCACTCTGTCGCTCGTCATCGAGATAACGGCAACCGGTCGGGCCGCGCACGGCAAGGCGACCGACTGTTCCGGGTGGAAGTTCGGCCCCGTCATCGTCAATGACTTTCGCTTCGTATCCCGTGACCGGTTTGCCCGTGCAGGCGGGGCGGTGGTCGGAAAACCGATTGGTGACAAAGATATGCAACATCTCGGTCGCGCCGATGCCGTCCAGCATCGGCTTGCCGGTCTTTGCCATCCAGTCGTCGTAAATTGGGGCGGGCAGGGTTTCCCCCGCCGACACCGCCGCTCGCAGGCAGGACAAGTCGGCCCCTTCTTCCATCGCCGCCAACATCGTTCGATAGGCCGTCGGCGCCGTGAAACAGACTGTTGCCTTATAGGTTTGAATGATTTCGATGAGATTCGGGGGCGAGGCGTTTTCCAGCAAGGCCGCCGCCGCACCGAACCGAAGCGGAAAGATCGCCAGCCCTCCGAGACCAAAAGTGAATGCCAATGGAGGAGAGCCGACAAACACGTCTTCTGGCGTGACCTTCAAAACCTCCTTGGCATAGCCGTCCGCGATAATCAGTAAATCGCGATGGAAATGCATCGTGGCCTTGGGCGAGCCGGTGGTTCCAGAAGTGAACCCCAAAAGCGCGACATCGTCCTGGCTGGTCTTGACGGCGTCAAAGTGCACAGGCTTTTCCAACGCCAGCCGGTCCAGTTCGGCGTCGTGATTGGCAGTGCCGTCAAAGCCGACAACGGTTTTCAGATACTTCGATGCCTTGGCGCAAGCGACCAATTCGTCCTTGAGGCGCGTATCGCACAACGCATGCGTGATTTCCGCCTTGTCCACGATTTTTGTCAACTCACCTGTGCGCAACATTGGCATCGTGTTAACGACGACCGCACCGGCCTTGGTCGCGGCCAGCCAGCAGGCCACCATTGCCGGGTTGTTTGCGGAACGGATCAGGATGCGGTTGCCCGGCACAACACCCAGATTCTCGACCAGAACATGAGCGATGCGATTGCTCCAGTCCGTCAACTCCTTGTACGTGCGGCGGCGCCCGTTCCCGATCAGTGCAGTGTGGTCGCCAAACCCCTTTTCCACCATCTGGTCCGTCAACTCGACCGCGGCATTCAGTCGATCCGGATAGTCGAACGCGTCAAGCAGCAGGTCCGGCCATTGATCTGCCGGTGGCAAGTTGTCCCGCGCGAAGGTGTCAATATGGGCAGATGGTCTCAGCATGTCATCCTCCCTGATGCGCGCCAAGGGTTTGCCGCGCGATTACCACGCGCTGCACATCCGATGCGCCCTCATAGATGCGCAGCGCCCGGATTTCGCGGTACAGCTTTTCGACGATTTCCCCCGATTTCACCCCGTCGCCGCCAAAAAGCTGCACGGCCCGGTCGATGACCTGCTGGGCGCGGTCGGTTGAAAACAGCTTGGCCATGGCTGCCTCGCGCGTGATGCGCGGCGCTCCGGAATCCTTGGTCCACGCGGCGCGGTAAACAAGCAGGGCTGCGGCATCCACATCCACGGCCATATCGGCAATGTGGCCTTGCACCATCTGTAAATCCGACAAGGGCGCGCCGCCGATTCTGCGCGCCTGCACTCGGGTCAGGGCTTCGTCGAGTGCGCGGCGGGAAAACCCTAGCGCGGCTGCCGCCACGGTGGAGCGAAACACATCCAAAACCGACATGGCGATCCGGAATCCGTCTCCGGGCGCACCGATCATGGCAGCGGCGGGAATGCGGCATTCCGAAAAGCGCAGAGTAGCAAGGGGATGTGGTGCAATCGTGTGCAGCCGCTCGGACACTTCAAAACCGGGCAGACCGGCGGGCACGACAAAGG
Source organism: Ruegeria sp. CI1 (assembly GCF_056536925.1). Lineage (NCBI taxonomy): Bacteria > Pseudomonadati > Pseudomonadota > Alphaproteobacteria > Rhodobacterales > Roseobacteraceae > Ruegeria > Ruegeria sp. CI1. The sequence continues at coordinate 16,557 of NZ_JBQFQP010000002.1, forward strand.
CCGACAGTCCTTTGGCACCGGGGGTCTCTCCGGTACGGGCGAACACCGTGTAGACATCGGCGATGCCGCCATTTGAAATCCAGGTTTTTTCTCCGTTCAGAACAAAGTCATTACCGTCACGAGTCGCCGTCATCGTGGAATTGGCGACATCTGACCCCGATTGCGGCTCGGTCAGGGCAAAGGCCGATATCGCCTTGCCCGCTGTTGTCAGTGGCAGCCATTCGGCTTTTTGCTTGGCAGTGCCGAAAAGTGAAATTGCACCTGTTCCCAGCCCTTGCATGGCAAAGGCAAAATCCGCCAGACCATCGTGCCGGGCCAGCGTTTCCCGGATCAAGCACAGGGTTCTGACGTCAAGCGCATCGCCCCCTTGATCTGACGCGGTGTGTTTTAACCAGCCATCCTGACCAAGTGAGGCAACAAGGCTACAGCAGGCTGCATCAGTGTCGAAATGGTCGATCCTCACAAGTTCCTGACCGGCCCACATTTCCAGCGCATCGGCAAGCTTCCGATGCCTCTGGTCAAAAAAAGGCCAGTTCAGAAAGGATCGATCCACCATGACTCAATCCCCCTCGAACACCGGTTTTTCCTTGGCGACGAACGCGGTATAGGCGCGTTCAAAATCGCCGGTTTGCATGCAGATTGCTTGTGCTTGCGCCTCGGCTTCGATGGCCTGTTCAACGGACATCGACCACTCCTGCGCGAGCATTGTCTTGGTCATCATATGCGCAAAATTCGGACCTGCGGCCAAACGGGCCGCCAGGTCCTGTGCCTCTGCCTCCAAATTTCCTGCAGGCACAAGACGATTGAAAAACCCCCAGCGCTCGCCTTCTTCGGCGCTCATGGAACGGCCGGTATACAGCAACTCGGCGGCGCGCCCTTGGCCAATGATCCGGGGCAGGATGGCGCAGGCACCCATGTCGCATCCGGCTAGGCCCACACGGGTAAACAGAAAAGCAGTTTTTGCGTCGGGTGTTCCAATGCGCAGATCGCTTGCCATGGCAATGATGGCACCGGCACCGACACAAATCCCGTCGACGGCGGCAATTACCGGCTTGCCGCAATTCACCATCGCCTTGACCAGATCCCCGGTCATCCGGGTGAATGCCAGCAATTCCTTCATCTTCATCCGGGTTAGCGGCCCAATGATGTCATGGACATCGCCGCCAGAACTGAAATTACCGCCGTTCGACGCAAAGACCACCGCCTTGACGTCATCGGAGTAGGCCAGGTCGCGAAACCAGTCGCGCAATTCGGCATAGCTGTCAAAGGTCAGCGGGTTCTTCCGGTCAGGCCTGTTCAGGGCAACCGTCGCGATGCCATCGGAGATATCACAAAGGAAATGTCTGGTGTCACTTCGCATGTTTGTCATTTGCCCTCGTCCAACGATTTCACCAACGTCTCCAGCTTGGTGCTGAATACCATGGCTTCTTCCGCATCGAGCGTCCCAAGCAGCTCGTCGATCCATCCTTCGTGGGCCGCCGCCTGCGTCGCAAACTCGGCCTCGCCCTTGCGTGTCAGCCGCACCAGTGAGGCGCGCCGGTCGCCCTCGACCGCCACCCGCATGACCAGTCCCTCGTCGACCAGGCGATCCACGATGCCGGTGACGTTGCCGTTCGACACCCGCAACACGCCTGAAAGCTCGCTCATCTTGAGGCCGTTCTTGTGTCTTGACAGAGCAGCCATCACATCGAACCGCGGCAGGGTTGAGTTGAACTCACTGCGCAGTTTTGCGCGCAGATGTGCCTCGACCCCACGTGACATCTTGAGCAAGCGCAACCAAAGTCGCAGGCGTTCCTTGCTTGGCGCTTCGATGGTTCTTGAGGCGGGGCGGGTCATATTTCACCTCCGGATATGGTCATCGTGTGACCGTTGACGCCGCGCGCCGCCTCTGAACACAGCCACAAGGCGGCGGCGGCGACCTCGTCAGTGTTGATGAAACGGTTTTGCGGATTGGAACGTTTCAGGGCGGCTTCGGCCTGTACCCGATCCGCACCGGTTTTTTCCATGATGGTGGCTATTGAACGCTCCAGCAAAGGAGTTGCGACAAACCCGGGGCAGATAGCGTTCGCGGTAATCCCCGATGGTGCAAGTTCCAGAGCCAGAGCACGGGTCAACCCCACGACACCATGCTTGGCCGCGCAATACGCCGAGACATAGGGATATCCTTTCAGGCCAGCGGTCGAAGCTATGGCGATCAAGCGCCCATACCCGGCCTCCTGCATGTCCGGTAGGGCAGCCTGATAGCAGTGGAAAACTCCAGACAGGTTCACATCCAGCACCTGCTGAAAATCGCTACTGGACATCTTCGAAAATGGCTTGCTAGGCGCCGCACCCGCATTGGCTACGACGATCGTGACCTTGCCTTGTTCCTGCCGAGCCACTGCGAACGCCGCCTCGACATCCCCGGGCCGCGTCACGTCGCAGATCTGATAGAAAAGGTTCTGTGCTTTCAGCCTGTCCTCGTTGCGTCCGAGGATCGTCACTTTCGCTCCGGCATCAGCGAACTGACGGGCGCATTCTGCACCAACTCCGGTTCCTCCACCGGTTACGACAACATGAGAGCCAGAGATATGCATTGCGAACCCCAGTTACAGGGTACTTTAGCAACCGGTATTTATTTCAACAATAAAAATTTTGAACTTAAAGTAAAATGATGAAAACAGATAATAAATCAATTCTTTACCCCGGAAATTTGAATTCGCGGTTATCGAGGATTGACCCAGAGGTTCGACAGAACCGTTACGTGATCATCTCCCGGCAATAGCAATTTGCCGGGAGAATCGTCAGCGGTCCATCAACCGTCGTTGCCGGAAGAGCGCGCTTCTTCGCGAATGTTCACCCAGGGAGTGGCAGCACCGGCTTTGGCATACTCGTCATATTTCTCGCGCCCCAGCGCTTCGACAGCTTGCGCAATATAGCCATCAATGTCGGCCTTGTCCGTCGGTTCAAACTTTGCGCCGATCTTGGCCATGTTTGCCTCGACGGCTCCAAGCAGACGCGCCGCCTTCTCGGCGTTTCCATGTTTCATTGCAACGCCTCCATATGCGGCGACGCAAAGGTTGATTACGGGCGGATAATCGAAATCCCGCCCCAGATCGAACGCCTCGCCCAAAAGTGCCAGCGCCTCGTCGGTTTTGCCTTCGGCGATCCGGAAATGCGCGACGTTCTGTTTCAATAGCCCGGGCCAGAATGTGTTTCGTTCCAACGTCAAAAGCTCCAGCGCCTGACCATAGCATTCTTCGGCAGCATCTTTCATGCCTTCCATGCGCGCGCCTTCGCCCATGATAAGCAAACCGAGCGCAGTGAAATAATTGTCGCCTTTGGCCTGCATGTGCTGGATGCAGCCCATGATTGTTTCACTCGGATCTTCGATGTTGCCGGTCGCAGCCCCGCAGATCGCGTGGATCATGGCGGCTTTCTTCGTGGCATCTTCGTCGTTCAATTCAGTAAAGATACGCTCGGCCTTCTGACCGTGAAGGTAAGCCCCTTCGTAATCGCCCGCCATGGCCTTGGTATAGGCAGCGGCCAAATTGATTTTCGCAGCGGCAGCGCTGTCACCCAACTTGGAGGCGAGTTCATCCGTTTTTTTGATCCAGTCAAGGCTTTCCGTAAACTGACCCTGAGATATCCAGTACCAATAGAGTGCGTCTATGAAACGCGCGCAGGTCTCGATGTCCTGACGCCCGAGGGCAATGCGCAAAGCGGCACGAATATTGTCAGCCTCGTCACTCAGCCGTGTGACATGGCGTTTTTGTTCGTGGGTCAGAACATACGCGCCGCAGGTTTTGCAAAGCCGTGCGAACTGATCGATGAACGCAGTTTGCGCCTGTTCCAAGTCACCGTTTTTCTCCAACAACTCCGTGGCGAACTCGCGCACCATATCAAACATTCCGAATCGAGGGGCGCCGTTGGCGACACGTCGATAGAGCAGGTTCTTGGATGTCAGCGATGCCACGGCCTCAAGGACGTCCGCATCAAAATCTGATATTTCCAACAAAGTGTCCTCTGCATCGTCGATGCGGAAGCCACCCGAAAAAACGGATAGGGCCAAAAAGGTCTGCCGTTCCTCCTCGTTCAACAGGCTTTCACTCCATTCGATGGCATTGCGAAGCGTCCGATGACGCCCGGAATCCTGTTGCGAACTGCGCAAAAGCTTCAGTTTCTTGTCCAGCCGCTCCAGAAGCTGTTGCGGCGACAACAAAGACATGCGTGCGGCTGCCAGATTGAGCGCAAGCGGTATTCCTTCAAGTCGGGTAACGATTTTTGCCACCGTCGCCCGGTTGTCGGCGGTAATCTGAAAGTCCGACGTTTCCGCTTGCACCGCCTCTACAAACAGCCGCATGGCACCGCTTGTTTCGGGGGTGGGGTCGCTGGCCTTGGGCAGGCTGAGCGGATCAATGGCATAGATCTTTTCCATTCTCACTCGCAACTCAGCCCGGCTGGTGACGAGAAGGCGCAGATTGGGGCAATCGTCCAACAGATCTGACACGGCGACGGCCGCATCAATGACGTGCTCGAAGGTGTCGAGCACCAAAAGCATGCGGCTGGTGCCGATGAAGGATGCGATATCGAGGCTGATTGGGCGGCCGGGATAGTCACGCACGCCCAGTGCCTGAGCGATACTGGGCAACACCAGTCCCGGGGTATCGAGACCGCTGAAATCGACAAAATACGCGCCGTCTTCGGTGTCGCGCAGCCAAAGCGCGGCAACGCGTTGCGCCAAAGTCGTCTTACCCGTGCCCCCCATGCCCGTAACCGTAACAAGACGATCCGAGGAGTCGTTCAGCAAGCCCATGATCTCGGAAGTTTCCCGATCGCGGCCAACGATCGGGCCGCAGGGTTGAGTGATGTTGGTACGACGTACGTCCAGAGTGCGGAGCGGTGGAAAGTCGATGCAAATCTGCGGATCGACAATGTCAAAAAGTGTTTCGGGATATCGGATCGCTTTCAACCGATGAACACCCAGCGGTCGAACTTTTACGTCCCAGGCCGCGAAATCATCTTGTTCCAGCAATTGATAGACGTTTCGCGACAATACGATCTGTCCACCGTGTCCGGTATCTCCGATGCGCGCGGCCAGATGCAGGTCATAGCCGACAAGTTGTTTTCCCAGCTGCTGTATCGGTCCTTCGTGCAGTCCGATTCTGACACGCAGGTCGATGCCGCGTGGCCACTGTTCCGTTTTTAGTCTGCGCTGAATTTCAATAGCCGCGCCCAAGGCCTGGCGCGGGGTGTCGAACAAGACCAGAAACGAGTCACCCTGCGTACCATCCTCATCGCCGCCAAACGGGGCATAGCATTCCCGAACGATATCCTGGTGGCGCCTGAGAACGGCAGGGTATTCATCGCCAAGCGCCTGCAGCAAAGCCGTTGATGCTTCGATGTCTGTGAACATCATCGTTCTGCTGACGGCATCAGTTCTGTGCTCAGCTTTTTGTTCAATCGCCGCTTGATTCATCGTCGGTTCCGTTCGTCTTGATTTTTCTTTCAACCGCGGCCTTGGCCTGTGCCCATTGCCTTGCCAAGTCCGATACCAAATCGCCAACCGTTGGGGATGCACGGGCCATCAGACAATTCCAATCCTCCGCCCTGTGTTCGGCGGCGATCCGGTATTGCAACAACCTGTGTTCCTCGTCACCCAGCGCACCATCCTCAACCGCTCTCAGAAATTCTGAGACCGCCTTGAAACGGAAACGCTCTGCGTCAATGTCGCCGGAACGGGACACCTGGTCAATCAGGAAACCGGAAAAAGCCATTGCTTGATCAATATGTTTGCATTTGACGTGACGCCAATCGAGTTGCTCAAGGTACTTGGTCCATTTGTCTGGCAGGATTGGGTCAATACTGTGCAATTCTTCAAGCGCATTCCGGTTTTTTCCAAGCCACCGGTTTGCGCGACCGGTCATCAGCAACCACAAAACGAATCCTGCGTCATGTTCGCCAACATCTGGTCCAAGCGCAGACCCCGGCAGGCTGGTTCGCAGATCGTCCAGATCCCTGAACGGAACGCGTGTCGCACGTGGGCGCGTAGCCCAACCGGGGTCCCGTTTCATCAGTCGCGCCACCAGCTTCAACGCGCTGCGGGCATCCTCGCGCTTCGGGTCTTGATCCCTGAGCCAGTCGGACATCCCGGTAGACGGTTCTTGGTTCTGGCTGGCGGCAAAAATGGCGCGCCACGTGCGTTCGGAATAGTGCAGGTTTTGTGCGGCTTGGCAAAGTGCGTTGGCCTCTTGCAGCGAAATGAGGTTCCGGCGAACGGCTCGGCGCAGGGCGATCCGCACGCCGGCCAGTGGCAAGGTCAGAGATGGATAAGGGCGCTCGGGATTGAAGGTCACGGCGACCTCGTCCTCACTGTCGATCAACCCGCGTCGGAACATGCGGAAAATCCGGCCCATGCCGATGGCCCCCAAAGGGACGCAATCCACCGCGCGCAGCGCTCCCATGCTTGCTGCACCAACGACAACTGCTCCGTCCCGCAAAACATCGGCAACTTCGCGCGGCGATACCGCGTCGTTTTGCGAAAACACGCCATCAAGGATGACCATAACAGAGTAGCGTAACATGCGGGCCAAGTGCAGATCACCGCGACGCACAGGCGGTCGCAGCTCGGCATTCGGCAGGATGCGCCGGACTTCCTCAGCGGGGATCGACGGGCCGACAAAGACCAGCGGAGGGGCCGCGGGGGTCGTGAAGTCAGGTGTATCTATACCAGCCATCTCAGATCCCGTCGCGAGACGCGGCTTTGGTCCACCAGAAAAACGCTCAGCCCCGGAACGCAGACCCGAACAACCGCCGCCTGCAAATCACTGCGGGTCAGGTCTGCAAACAAAGCTTGCGAAAACCCGGCAACCTGCAATGCGCCGAGAATGTGAGCCAGATCATCAACCAGATCGTGGCTTTCAAAATTGGGAACGCTGCTCCATGTGCTGAATTCCATAGCCTCAGGGTGAAACGGAAAGGGGCGTTTGCTTTGCGGCATTCTGTTGAAACTGTCTCGCGCGCCTTGAATGCGGGCCAGACGCGACTGAACGGCCTCGGTCAAGGCCCGGGACAGGGCCACACCGGCGTTCGGCGCACAGCCAAGGCCGGGAAACTTCTTTTTTTGCGGTCCCGAAGGCGTCGGATACGACCCATCGATAATGGTGGCGCGAAAAACGGGGATGCGGATGTCCTGAGTAATTTCCTCAAGCTCAACCGACAGCCCTTCTTCCTCGATTTCGCCGATCAGATTCCGACAGGTTTGCGGCAGGTCAGCCTCGGCGGCAATTCTCCGGCACGTCGGCGCCGTGTCTTCTGCTTCGCCATAGAGTTCAAAAAACAGCAGTTGACTGATTGCATCGCGCTCGACCAACTCGCACAGCCCGTGCACGACCGCTTCGAGGAGGGTGTTGCCCGAGGCGAGCCCGTTCGTGTCCGGCAGGTGCAAAAGGCCGTCAACCGGCGGGCAGACCATCATGTCCACAGGAACCAGGACATCACGTGCCGTTTTCAGATCGGTTGCCGCGAGCCAGGTAATTTCACGATCGGGGTCAAATCGGGTGCCAGGTGGAAGAGTAAGAAGCCGAGGGTCCAACGCGTTGGAATTGCATTCCGACAGCTTGGAAAAGCTGGCCCGAATGGCTCCTTGGGGAATCGTTTCCGCTGTGACCCTTTCGCACGCTTCCATGATGGCGCTTGCTTTTGCCGCCGCCTTGCTGCGCCCTTTTCCCATATGCGTGGTCAAATCGCGGGCGAGAGGGGTGACAGCACAATAGACCGGTAACCCAAGGCGATCCAAAGGCGTCAGATCGGCCACCCGTGTTATCGGCAGCGCGGACCTGATCCTGTCACATTTCTCGAGTGTCTGTTCGGCGGTCAAGGTCCTTGGGAAATCAAGCGAGACCTTGACCGAGTTTTCGTGGCCAAAAAGGTGCCGTACGGTCTTGGCGATAGACGGCACTCAAGTAACCTTAAAGCGCGGCCATGCCGCCATCTTCATCACCGTCGGACGAAAACGGCATACCGGTGATCTTGTCCTTGAGTTTGATAATCGCGTCGATTTCTTCTTTCGAGAATTCCTCGTTCAAAATGCGCTTGTGGTCATCTGAAATGTGGCTTGCGTCCTGAACGGCTCCTGCGTTGACCAAGCGATCCAAATTCGAAGATTCGGCCATGACTTCATTCCCCCTCTGTAGGTTTCCGGCGGAATGCCGAAAATTATTAACAAACTCTATGCACGACAAATTATGCCAGCGTGTCAACGAATATTGTTGAATTTCTGCCCTTTCCAGCCGAAACTTAACCAAATGTTTAGAAATTTTGAGGCGAGCAATGAATGAGAATGCTTCTGTCGTAGGCAAACTTTCCAACAGCCAGATCGTTCGCACAAAGATGAAGCTGACCTGCTCTGCCGCGAATGAGGCATTCGCCAGATTCTGGGCGCGGCCAGACCTGCCAGACCTAATTCCGGGTTTTCTTGTCACGCTTCAACAAATCATGCGTGCCACCGTCCCATTGATGGAGGCCGCGCGGGATCGTGCGGCGGAAATGGCCGAGCGTGACGCCTTGTGCCGCCATTTGCGCGACTATTTTGCCAAGCATGTAGGCGAAGAACGTGACCATGATTTATGGGCGCTCGACGATCTCGAAGCGGCGGGGTTTGCACGGGCAGACGTCCTTGACGTTCTGCCGCTTGGCGATGTGGCCTCGATGATGGGGGCGCAATACTATTGGATCCACCATTATCATCCGGTCATGCTGTTGGGTTGCATCGCGCTTTTGGAATCCGCACCCCCCAGTGACCAGTTGATTGACAAGCTTGAACGCGAAAGCGGTTTGCCGAAAGAAGCCTTTCGAACCTATCATTTCCACGGCCGCGTCGATCCGCATCATCGCGACGATCTGGATGAAGCGCTGGATCAGATGCCGCTCAGCCGCCGCCATCTAGGTCTGATAGGTATCAGCGCGACGCATACTGCGAACACGCTTGCGTCGATCGCAGGCCGAATTTCTCCCTCCGACGCCCCTGATCGACGGATCTGAGACGGCATCGCGATTTCGGGGGATCGCGATCCGCAAAATACAGGAGATCACAGTGACCAAGCGCAGCAGTGCGCCGCTTCGAAACCCGATGGTTTTGCGCGGCAGTCCCTATGCCGACGACGCAACGGACCGCGTCGCACAAATCGAAGTTCCGGCGTTGGCGCAAGCTTTGAAAAGCGTTGGCAAAACCTACGCAGTGGGCGAAGCGTTGGCGATGCCGGAAACCGAGCCCCTTTCCACCCGTGACCGGCGCAAGATCATCGATCAGTCCATTCTTGTTCTCAGCGAGCTCTATGTTCATCGGGAACTTAAACGAACCAGGCATGCGGTCGATCCGGTGACGGCTCTGCGTCAGCTCAAACGACGCTGCGACAAGCTGGACGGATACGAATTTCACCTTCACATAATGAAGATATTCAAGGGGTTGCGGGATATTCACACAGCCTATGTGATGCCTCCGCCCTTTTCAAACATGGTGGCGTTCCTGCCATTCCTGCTGGATGCTCACGTCATCGACAGCGACGCACCTGTGCATGGCAAGGTGTGTGAAGTCGAAGACCTCAGCGAAGACAGTTTCGACCCGGATGCCGAGCGTACGGTCATCGTTTCAGGGCTGCTCGCGGATTTCAAACATCCTTATTTCAAGCCCGGCGTCGAAATCCTGAGTTGGAACGGAATGCCGATCCACGAGGCGATCCGACGCATCGGCGAGGAAGAGCAGGGCTCGAACATCTATGCACAATTCGCTCTGGGTCTGCGTCTGATGACGGTCAGGTGGTTCGGTGGCTCGCTTCCGCCCAGCGAGTACTATGTTACGATCGCGTACCGCTATTGGGATGAAGAAGACAAAGAGGTCATTCGCGAAATCCGTTTTCCCTGGCGTGTCATTCTGGACAACGAAGACAAGGGCAGGGTGGCCTCGGTTCAGGCCATGTGGGAATTGAAGAAGAACTTTCAGAACAACTCCACGTCGGACCCCTCGATGGAACACCGCTCGATGTATGAATCGACCGTGCGGAATACTCTGTTCCAACGGCCCAGCGAGATCGACCGCAAGGAACGCATCATCAAGATTCCCGCCGAAATCGAAGGCCTGCCACCCGGCGTGTTCGAAGTGCACAATATCAAGGTCGACCATGGGCCTGACGGGTTCAAGTTCGGCCTTGTCAGGATCGTGCACTTTGATTGCAGCCCAAAGAAATTCGTCGAAGGCTTTCTCAAGATTCTGTTCAGCATTCCACAGACCGGGCTATTGATTGACGTTCGATCAAATCCGGGCGGACAGGTGGTCGCCGCCGAACGGGTCCTGCAATTCCTGACACCACGTGTCATCACGCCGTTGCCTTTTCAGTTTCTGGCAACAACGCTGGTGGAACAGATCGTATGGTCCAGCAAAAGCAAGGCAAAACCTCTCCGGGATTGGCGCAACAGGGTGTCTCCGGCCGTGGACGTCGGCAATATGTTTTCGGGGCAGGAAACGCTGACAGACCCGCAATCTGCCAACGATATCGGGCAGGTCTATTACGGGCCGATTGCGCTGGTCACCAACGCGATTACCTACAGTTCGGGCGACATCTTCGCGGCCAGTTTTCAGGATCACGAAATCGGGCCCGTCATCGGCGTCGACCCCAGCACAGGAGGGGGCGGGGCCAATATGTGGCCGCATCGCCATTGCGTCGATCTGGTTACCCCCGGCGAAACGCTCGACTACCTGCCGCCCGGAAAGGCGCCAGTCGAACCCAAACCGCATTACGCGGTGCGACGCTGCACGAGGGTGGGCAAAAACCAGGGCCTTCCCATTGAAGAGGATGGCGTTCGTCGCGATCATTTCCACAACCTGACTCGCGACGACCTGCTGGGCGGTGACGTCGATCTGATCCGCCATGCCGCCAAGCTGTTGAGCGGGCTGCCTAAGCAGGATTTCGATGTGGGTTTGCGGGTGGATGGTCGGCCCATCGCGCTTGATTCAATCATTCTGGATGTACCGGTCGTTACCGACCAGGTTCAGGTGGAACTCGACGTGGATGTGGGCGAGCGGTACGGAGGGCTGCAGTTCATTCTGTCCGTGGATGGTCGGCCCATAGGGCTACAACTCCCAACGAGCAACCGGACCCGAATGAAGTTCAAGCTTGACACAAACAAAATGGCGGATGTTCGGCTGGATGCCCATGACTTTGACATCGTAAGCGGTCATAGCTCAGGGGTGGCTGCTTCCTTCCGGCGTCGGATCCTCTTTAGGCGGCTGTCGGATGATGTCGACGGTGCGGCGTTGCAAAGCGCCTGACCTGCCCGGGGCTGCCGCCCCGGTCTTGCCGTTCTACCCGCAAATCTCGACCTCAGTCTCCCAGTCCTGGCATTTCTCGGCCAGGGTGGGGGGCAAGGCCTGATCGGTGTAAAACCTGTCGATACACTCCATCGACGCAATGCGCGCAGGGGCAGAGCGTTGGAACTTGGAATGGTCCGCAACCAGAAAGCTCTTTCGCGCCTGCGTAAGGATGGTCTGGCTGACCTTGACCTCCTGAAAGTCGAAATCCAGCAGGTCCCCGTCCATATCCAGAGCCGAGCAGCCAATAACCGCATAGTCGAACTTGAATTGTTCGATCACGGCCACCGTCAGGTTGCCGATCAATCCTCCGTCCGCCCGGCGCAGAACTCCGCCAGCGACGATGATCTGACAATCTGGATTGGCAACCAGAATATTGGCCACGTTCATATTGTTCGTAACCACCATCAGGTTCTTATGGGCCAGCAGCGCCCGCGCGACCGCCTCGGTCGACGTGCCGATATTCAGAAAAATCGACGCGCCGTCCGGAATATCCCGTGCGCATCTTTCGGCAATTCTGGTTTTCGCGTCCTCGTTCAAACCGCGCCGGTCTTCGTATCCGATATTTGACACGCCCGAGTGCAGAACCGCCCCGCCGTGCACGCGGTCAATCTTTCCGGCCTCCGACAACTCGCCAAGGTCGCGACGAATGGTCTGGACCGTAACCCCAAAGCGTTCCGCCAGATCCTCGACCGTAACCCGGCCTTCGGTCCGGGCAATTTCAAGAATATCCGATTGTCTGAACGAAAGGGACATGCTGGGATTCTCGGCTGTTTCCGAACGCACCGTTGAAGGGGGTTGGACTATTCTTGGTGTTTTTGCGTGAACGCATGCGAAAGTCAATCAAGCCAAAACGAAATAAAACGAAAATTAATGTTGACGAAACGAATAACTGGCGCATAGATGCGCGCAAAACCCAGAGCGTGGAGCCACTCCAAAATGCCCGGTCAAAAACCCGAGATTTGTGATCTTTTCATCATCGGTGGCGGTATCAACGGATGCGGCATTGCGCGCGACGCCGCTGGTCGGGGCCTATCGGTCGTGCTTGCGGAAATGAACGATCTGGCCTCCGCTACCTCGTCAGCATCGACCAAGCTGTTTCATGGCGGTTTGCGCTATCTGGAGTATTTCGAAGTGCGCCTTGTGCGCGAGGCCCTGATCGAGCGTGAGACCTTGCTGTCGGCCATGCCTCATATCAGTTGGCCAATGCGCTTTGTCCTGCCGTACCATCCCGATATGCGCTTTGACGCGGAAACTCCGACTTCGCGCATTCTGAATACGGTCATGCCGTGGATGCGCGGCCGGCGGCCAGCCTGGCTGATCCGGCTGGGTCTTTTTCTTTACGATCATCTGGGCGGTCGCAAGGTACTGCCCGGCACACGGCGGCTGGATCTGCGGAATACCCCTGAAGGCCTGCCATTGCAGAAAAAGTTCCGGCACGCCTTTGAATACTCTGATTGTTGGGTCGAAGATGCCCGCCTCGTCGTCCTGAACGCGCGCGACGCCGCGGCGCGTGGCGCGCAAATTCTTGTCCGAAACGAGGTGGTCGCGGCAAGGCGTGACGGCGATTTTTGGACAATCTCGGTCAGAGACAGTAATACGGGAGGCACACGATCATTTCAGGCACGTATGCTGGTCAACGCGGGCGGACCGTGGGTTGGCGATATCATTCAGAATCGCGTCCACACGCAATCGCGTGATGGCGTGCGTCTGGTGCGCGGCAGCCATATCGTGACCCACAGGCTTTACGACCACGACAAATGTTATTTCTTTCAGGGCGAAGACGGGCGCATCATCTTTGCGATCCCGTATGAGACTGACTTCACGCTGATCGGAACCACCGATCAAGACCATGCGGTCCTTTCGGAAAAACCCGTCTGCACCGAAGAAGAGCAGGACTACCTTTGCGCTTTTGCCTCGAAATACTTCAAAACGCCGCTGTCTCGTAAGGATGTCGTCTGGACCTATTCCGGTGTTCGCCCGCTGCATGACGACGGGGCCAGCAGCGCTACGGCGGCGACCCGCGACTATACTCTCAAGGTGGATGACGACGGCGGCGCACCCCTTCTGAACGTGTTCGGGGGCAAGATCACCACCTATCGACGTCTGGCAGAAGGCGCCCTGGAAAAGATCGGCCGCTACTTCCCTGACCTGCCCGGTCCCTGGACAGCCGGGATCGCCCTGCCGGGAGGGGATTTCGCCGTGGGCGGCTTCGATGACCTCGTCGCGCGCCTGTCCTCCGAGTTCAACTTTCTGGATGCATTCTGGGCACGCAGGTTGGTCAGGGCCTACGGCACCGAGGCATGGGACGTACTGGCAGGCGCAACATCGCGTGACGAACTGGGGCAGGACTTTGGTGCGACACTGACCGAACGCGAAGCCGTCTGGTTGATGGACCGCGAATTCGCGCGCAGGGCCGAAGATATCGTGTGGCGCCGCAACAAGCTGGGCCTGCGACTGAACGCGGAACAGATTGCCGTGTTGGACGCATGGATGCTGCAGCGGTGGGGCGTAACCGGAGCAGCGCCAGCCAACCACGTTCCTTCAGCCGGTTGAAGGCGAACGGCGGCAAGGGTGCAACCCCTGCCGTCGCCTCAATGATCAGGCCGTCGGAGGCGTCGCCTCGTCTCCGGGATTGGTGTCTTTCGTGCCTTTGACCCATTCACGCAGGCCCTGCATCACCGCATAAAGCACCGGCACCAAAATCACACCGACGATTGTGGCGGCCAGCATCCCGCCGAAAACCGCAACGCCGATGGCCTTCTGACTGGCGGCTCCGGCGCCATTTGCGGCCAGCAACGGAACGACCCCCAGCAGGAACGACAGCGCCGTCATCATAACCGCGCGGAAACGCTGATGAGCGGCCTCTGCCGCGGCTTCACGGATCGACAGGCCCTTGGCCCGCTGCTCCATCGCGAACTCCACGATCAGAATGCCGTTTTTCGAGGCCAGCCCCACCAGCATGATCATCCCGATCTGCGTATAAAGATTGATGTCGCTGCCCACGATGGCGACCGCCGCCACCGCCCCGAACAATGCCACGATAACGGATAACAGGATTGAGACGGGCATCGTCCAGCTCTCGTACTGTCCCACCAGGAACAGATAGCCGAACAGTACCGCAAGCCCCAGAATGATCACCACCAGATTGCCAGACGCCAATTGCTGTTGCGCCGTTCCCGTCCATTCGAACGCATAGCCCGAGGGCAGGGCGGTCGCCGACTCCTCGGTCATGACCCGGATAGCGTCGCCCGAAGACAATCCCGGCGCCGGCACGGCGGTCACTGTTGCCGAACGGAACAGGTTGTGCCGTTTCAACAGGACAGGCCCCAGGACGTTTTCGACATCAACCAGCGTTCCCAGCGGAACCATCTCTCCTTTGGTCGACCGCACAAAAAGGTTCGAGATATCCTCGACCTTGTCGCGATAGCTTCCTTCGGCCTGGATCATCACCCGATAGACGCGGCCATAAAGGTTGAAATCGTTGACATAGTAGGAACCCAGCTGCGCCTGCATGGTCTGAAATATCTCGGCGACCGAGACCTGCAATGTCTTGGCCTTTTCCCGATCCAGATCGACGAAAAGCTGGGGCACGTTGGCTCGGAACGTGGTGTAGGATTGCGCGATTTCGGGCCGCTGGTTCGCTGAATAAACGAACGACCCGACCGCCGAGGCCAGATCCTGCGCGCTGCCGCCGCCGGTCTGCTGCACCTCCATCTCGACCCCGGCAGACATGCCAAGGCCCTGGATCGGCGGCGGGTTGAAGGCCACGATCGAGGCAGCGGATTCCTGGTTCGCGATGCCCAGGATTTTCCGCAGGATCGCGTTGGCGCTCAGATCCTCCTCCTGCCGGTCGTTCCAGTTGTCGAGGTTCACGATGATCATCGCGCCATTGGCGGTGAGCCCGTTGAGCAACGAAAACCCGTTGACCAGAACAGTGTTGGCCACCCCGTCAAGCTGGCGGAACTGGTCGTTCACACGCGCAGTGACCGTTTCCGTCCGCTCCAGCGTCGCCGCGTCGGGCAGTTGGATATCGACAAACAGATAGCCGTTGTCCTCAAGCGGAATGAACCCTTTCGAGGTGTTCCCCATGATTGCACCCGCACCCAGCGCAATGGCGGCAATGATGCCCAGCGAAATCACGGGAATGCGCAGCAGGCGCCGAACGATGGCGGTATAGCCGCCCCGCATGCCGCCAATGAACCTTTCGAACACCGCCAGCAATCCCGTCGGCGGGCCCGAGCGCGCTTTCAGAACCAACCCGCAGAGGGCAGGGGACAGGGTCAAAGCGTTGATCGACGAAATCACAACAGCGGTCGAAATCGTCACGGCAAACTGCGAATATAGCCGCCCCGATATGCCAGGCATGAACGTCACCGGCACGAATACCGCCAACAAAACCAGTGTGGTGGCGATCACCGGTCCGGTGATCTGGCCCATCGCCTTGCGGGTGGCCTCGGGCGGGCTCAGTCCTTCTTCGGCTATGATGCGTTCGACATTTTCGACCACGACGATGGCATCATCCACGACGATCCCGATGGCCAGAACCAGCGCAAAAAGCGAGATCGTGTTGAGCGACATGCCAAACGCCAGCAGAAACGCAAACGTTCCGATCAGTGAAACCGGGATGGCCACCGCCGGAATGATCGTTGCCCTGAATGAGCCGAGAAAGATGAAAACGACTGAAATCACCAGAATGAAGGTCAGGATCAGGGTCGACACCACGTCGTTCAGAGATTGCTCGACGAAATCCGTCGTCTTGAACGGAATCTCGTATTCCAGATCAGCCGGAAAGGCGCGGGACAGGCGTTCCAGTTCCGCCTCCACCCGTTCCGCGACGGCCAGGGCATTTGCACCGGGGGCCTGATAGATGCCCAGAACGGTCGCGGGAAGCCCCTGATAGTATCCCGACGCGCTGTAGAATTGTGCCCCCAGCTCAACGCGGGCGATGTCCCTGACGCGCACAATGGCACCGGCTTCACCAGTTCTGACAACGATGTTGCCGAACTCTTCGGGGGTGCTCAGCCGCCCCTTCGACTTGATCGTGTATTGAAAGGTCTGCCCCTCCGGGACGGGGGGCGAGCCGATGGAACCGGCCGAGACTTCGATGTTCTGTTCCCGGATTGCGGCAATAAGATCTCCGGGCGTGATCGAAAGCGCCGCCATCTTGTCCGGGTTCATCCACATGCGCATGGCGTATTCAAGATTGGTCAGAACATCGGCCTTGCCCACGCCCTGAATCCGCGCCAGCGCGTCCTTGAGGTTGATCGAGGCATAGTTTGACAGAAACACGCTGTCATAGGTTTCGTTGGGCGATGTCAGCGTGACCGCCATCAGCATGTTGGTCGAGGCCTTTTGCGTGACAACGCCCGACGATGTCACTTCGGCCGGCAACGAGGCGATGGCCTGTGCCACCCGGTTTTGCACGTTGACCGAGGCGATGTCGGGGTCGGTGCCAACTTCGAAAGTGACGTTCAGGGAATATGATCCGTTGTCCGCCGAGGTCGACGTCATATAGATCATGTCGTCCACCCCGTTGACCTGCGCCTCGATCGGCGCCGCAACGGCGTTTTCGACGGTTTCCGCGTTTGCGCCTGTATAGTTGGCGGATACACTCACGACCGGGGGGGTGATGTCGGGAAACTGCGCAACCGGCAGAACCATGTACCCGATGCCCCCCATGATCGTCAGCACCAGCGAAATGACAAGCGCCAGCTTGGGCCGGCTTATGAACAAGGCTGAGAACATCGCTTATTCCCCGCCCGACTCGGATGCCACCACGGCATCGACCGCAACGCCCGGGCGCACCCGCTGCAGGCCTTCGACAATCACGCTTTCGCCTTCGCGCAGGCCATCCAGAACGATGATCGCGCTGCCCACGGTGTCACCGGTGGTGATATAGCGCTGTTCGACCATCTGCTTGTCGTTGACCACCAGAACGAAATCGCCACGCTGGTCCCGTTGCAGGGCCGCCTGTGGAATGAGAGTGCGCAATGTAGGTTCCAGCGCCTGAATACGCACATTCAGGTAAGCGCCATCCACGATCAGGCGAGACGAATTTTCGAATTCCGCGCGAACCAGCACCGCGCCTGTCAGGGGATCGATCCTGTTGTCGATGAAAACGATCCGCCCGGTCTCATCCAGTTCGGACCCGTTTGGAAGATCGACATGGACTTCGGGGCTTTTGGGGTTTTCGCTCAACGTGCCACTGGATTCGTCGAACTTTTCAAGGACATCGACCAGTTGCTTTTCATTCAAAGAGAAGCTGACGTAAATCGGGGCTTCGCGGACCAAGGTGACCAATGGAGGGTTGTTTGGGCCCACGACATCACCCACGCTTGTTGTTACGCGGCCCAGTCGACCGGGAAATGGGGCGCTGATCTTGGTATAACTCAGATCAAGTTCGGCTTGCTGGATCGCTGCCTTGGCCGCCTTGACGGCCGCCTCTGCGACCAGCTCGTTCGCTTTGGCGATGTCGACCTCGGATTCCGGAACAGCCTCGCGCTTCAACAACTCCGATTTCCGTGCCAGATCGACCCTTGCCAGTTCCAGATTGGCATCGGCCTTGTCCAGATCGGCCTTGCGCGACCGCAATGTCGCCTCGTAAAGATCCGGTTCGATTTCGAACAGCAACTCGCCTTTCTCGACCGCCGAACCGTCTTCCACCAACTGCTTTTGCAAAAAGCCGTTAACCCGGGCAACGATGTCGACCTTGTCGATGGCTTCGCCCCGGCCAATGAACTCCGCCTCATCGACGATCTCCTCGCTGTAAGCCGCCGCGATGGAAACTTTTGGTGCTTGTGCCTGTTCGTCCTGTTGCGACAGGGCCGACCCGGCTAGCGCACAAGTCATCAAGGCACCAATCCAAAGGCCTCGTGACGCAGGGCCGCCGTTGGTGAAAGAAAGTGGCGAAGCAAATGGCATTCCGGGGCCTCGTTGTCTGTTCGTTAAAAGTGATAGGATTGCCTGGCACGAGGCCAAGCCGAATAGAATCCATGTCAGGATGACGGCATTCTCGCGATTTCTCAAGTCAACCTTGCCGGACTGATCATTGAAACGTCAGGGAAAACCGGAATCTTGAGGATGACGGCACAAAAAAAGGCCCCGGCACAACGCCGGGGCTCTTATCTCGTTCAGATATGTCGAATGAGACCTTCTGCTAGGCCCGTCAGTCGCGCTGGCCCGAAAAACGGGTCTGCCAATCTTCGCGTTGCTCGTCGGTGATCTTGGCGAACAGAACGTCAGGGACAGCGAACTCGTGGCCTGCAGGTAACGCGGTCAATGCCTGCGCCACGTCTTCGGGCCATGCGGTATCCAGCGTGTTCATGGCCGACAGCATCTTGGCGGCGCTGTGCGGAATGAACGGCGCGCTCAGAACCGCGTAGAGGCGGATCAGGTTCAGCCCCATACGCACCTGCGCGGCCGCCTGTTCCGGGTCCTCCTTGAAGGTCGACCAGGGGGCGGCGGCTTGCAGGTATTCGTTGCCTGCCACCCAGATTGCGCGCAATTCCTGCGCCGACTTGCGGACCTCCATCGCTTCCATATGGCCCTCATAGGCCCGCACGCGCACGGTCAGGTCCGCAATCAACGCCTGTTCGCGCTCGCCATACGCGCCACCTGATGGTACCTCTTCGCCAAATTTCGAGCGGCAGAACTTGGTGATGCGGCTGACGAAATTGCCCAGAACATCCGCCAGATCCTTGTTCACCGACGCCTGAAAGTTCTCCCAGGTGAACTCGCTGTCGCTGCTTTCGGGCGCGTGACTCAACAGCCACCAGCGCCAGTAGTCGGCCGGCAGGATCTCCAGCGCCTGATCCATGAATACACCGCGCCCCTGGCTGGTCGAGAACTGACCACCGTCATAGTTCAGATAGTTAAACGATTTCAGGTGATCGACCAGTTTCCACGGCTCGCCACTCCCGAGGATGGTTGCCGGAAAGCTGAGTGTGTGGAAGGGCACGTTGTCCTTGCCCATGAACTGAACATAGCGCACGTCGTCGGCGCCCTTGTCGGTGCGCCACCAGCGCTCCCAGTCGGCATCCGCCCTGCCATTGGCCTCGGCCCATTCACCCGCACAGGCGATATATTCGATGGGCGCGTCGAACCAGACGTAAAAGACCTTGCCCTCCATGCCCGGCCAGTCCGCATCGCCCTTCCTGACCGGAATACCCCAGTCCAGATCGCGGGTGATGCCGCGATCCTGCAGCCCGTCGCCATCATGCAGCCATTTCTTGGCGATCGAGGTGGTCAGCACCGGCCAGTCGGTTTTGCCGTCGATCCACGCGTCCAGCTGATCCTTCATCGCCGACTGGCGCAGATACAGGTGCTTGGTCTCCCGCACCTCCAGATCGGTCGAGCCGGAAATCGCACTGCGCGGTTCGATCAGATCGGTCGGGTCCAGCTGCTTGGTACAGTTCTCGCACTGGTCGCCGCGTGCGCGCTCATATCCGCAATTGGGGCAGGTGCCCTCGATATAGCGATCAGGCAGGAACCGGCCATCGGCATTGGAATAGACCTGTTTTTCGGTCACCTCGCGGATCAGCCCCGCCTCCGCCAGCTTGCCGGCGAAATGCTGGGTCAGCTTGTGGTTCTGCGGGCTGGAGGAGCGGCCGAAATGATCAAAGCTCAGGCCAAAGCGCTGGGCGATGTCGGATTGAACACCATGCATCTCGGCGCAATACTCCGCAACCGGCTGTCCGGCCTTTGCAGCGGCCAGTTCGGCCGGGGTGCCGTGTTCATCCGTGGCGCACAGGAACATGACCTCATTGCCCCGGCCGCGCTGATAGCGCGCGTAAAGATCGGCAGGCAGTTGCGAGCCGATCAGATTGCCGAGGTGCTTGATCCCGTTGATATAGGGGATCGCCGAGGTGATGAGAATCCGTGCCATAAGTCGTACCCGCGTATCTGTCTGCGCGACCGTCTAACCCATGTAGCCGCCCAGCAAAAGCCCGCATGGCGCAATGGGCGCGTTTCCTGCCCCCGGCACGGCAACCGGCCTGCAGTCATCCGTCTTCGCGTGACCGTTTCAGCAGGCGACCGACCGTAAATGAGGTGCGCGGAGAATAGACATAGTGCGTGCGGTCCTCGGGCGTCGGGCGGGCCCGCATCCGGGTCAGTCCAAATGCAATCAGGAACGCATGACCCAGGGCGACAAATGCAAACAAGGCGCTGGGGCCATAGGCCTCGATCAATGACGACGCCACATAGGGCGCGGCGATTGCCCCCAGAGCATAAAAGAACATCAGCGCAGCCGACAATTCGACACGTTGCTCGGATGTCGCAAAGTCATTCGCGTGCGCGGCCGAAACGGAGAATATCGGAAACGTCGTAAAGCCAAACAAACCGGCGGCAAGCATGACACCCACGGTGCCTGTATCGCTGGCCGCCATCGTGATGCCGCAACTGAAAACGGCGGCGACCGAAAGCCAGATCAGAACCCAACGGCGATCGTATTTGTCGGCAAGCCAGCCCATCGGGTATTGCGCCAGCGCTCCACCAAGGACGAACGAGGCCAGAAAAAAGGCGATCTGGTCGACGCCCAGGCCAACGCCCTGACCGTAAACCGGGCCGACCATCCGGAACGAGGCCGAGCTCAGCGCGGCCACGATCACCCCTGCCACCGCCAATGGCGAACAGTGCCAGGCCAGCTTGGGCCGCAAACGCGGCGCGTCCGGCGTTTCGGGTTGGGTGGCCTTGGTCAATGTCAGTGGCAACAATGCCGCGCAGCACAGGATCGCCAACAGGTTGTACGAAACATAGGACGCCGGCGGCAACACCGCGATGATCAACTGGGCGCTGAGCGACGCGCTCATATCGACAATGCGATAGATGCCGGTGGCGCGTCCACGCGTTTCGTTGGTGACCTTTGCATTCAGCCAGGCCTCGATCACCGTATAGCTGCCTGCAACACACATGCCCGAGGCGATCCGGAGCATGGCCCAGACATTCGGGTTTTGCGTCAGGGTATGCCCCAGTAACCCCATTGCGCCCATTGCGGTAAAGGCAGCGAAGGCGCGGGAATGGCCGACGCTTCCCATCAGGCGCGGCGCCCACCAGCAGCCAATGAAGAACCCAAAGAAATGGGCCGAACCCAAGAGACCGATTTGCTCGGTCGTGAAGTCAAGCGTCAGCCCGGAAATCGCATCAAGCGGGCCGACACCTCCGGTAGAGAGCTGCAACAGGATGACGGACAGAAAAAGGGCGGCAAAAGAAATGATCGTACGCATGGCCCCCCCAACATGACCACTCGGTTTTGCATTGCACGAAGTTTCTCGACTTTATGGTGTCGGTTTTGAACGATGGGAAGACTAGTTCGCGCGCTTGATTGTCGCTTTTATGTCCAGACTCACAATATCCGTCACCAGTTCAGGAAATCCGTCCGCCCCGAATGCGCTGCGGCTGAGTTGCCCAAGCAACTGGATGCTCAATTCGTCCAGATCGTCGGGTGAACTTCCCGCCTGACGATAAAGGTTTGCCTGCAAGGTCACCGGGCGTGTGACGCCGCGCAGGGTCAGGTTGCCCGTGACCCGCGCCCCGTCCGACAGTCTGCCGCCTTTGCCCAGTTCGATCCTTGTCGAAACGAAACGAATGTCTGGATGTTCGGCCGCATTCAGAACCTGTGTGCTCAGCATGGCATTGCGGGCAAATCCGAACATCGTCTTTGCGCCGGTGACATCGACCGTCACGTCAACCTGGCTGCGTGCGAGATTCTGCAGGTCGATCCGGATGTCGGCGGACCGAACCGGCATGGTTCCGAACTGGTTGGTCCCGGCCATGGTGAAATAGAACCCGACCTCCGATTGGCTTGGTTCCAGATCGTATCGTGTCTGGGCTGCAAAGGCGGCGGTGGGTATCATCAGGGCAGATACTGTGAGCAGAAAACTGCGTCGCGAAAGACGCGGTTTCATGCCAGAACCTCTTGCCGCCGTGGGCGCGAGCGCATCAGCAGCATGATCATGATCACGATGTTCAGCCCGTTCCACGCGATTCCGTTGACAAAGGCCAACTGATAGCTTCCGGTCAGATCGTAGATCCAGCCGGACATCCAGCCGCCCAACGCCATGCCCAGGATCGTGACCATCATCACGAAACCCACGCGCGCGCCCGCTTCGCGCGGCGGCATGTATTCGCGCACGATGAGGGCGTAGCTGGGAACGATGCCGCCCTGCGACAGGCCGAACAACGCGCTGACCAGATAAAGCGAAACCAGCCCGTCGTAGGGCAGGAACAGGAACAGGGCGGTGCATTGCAGGACCGATCCAATCAATAACGTTCGGACGCCGCCCAGCTTGTCGGCGACAAGCCCCGAGATGACGCGGCTGACGACGCCGCCCAACAGCATCAGCGACAGCATCTCGGCACCCACGGCCGGGCCATAGCCCAGCCCGACGCAATAGGCGACGATGTGAACCTGCGGCATCGACATGGCAACGCAGCAGCCGATCCCGGCCAACCCCAGCACATATTGC
This sequence comes from Ruegeria sp. CI1, assembly GCF_056536925.1. Lineage (NCBI taxonomy): Bacteria > Pseudomonadati > Pseudomonadota > Alphaproteobacteria > Rhodobacterales > Roseobacteraceae > Ruegeria > Ruegeria sp. CI1. The sequence continues at coordinate 39,369 of NZ_JBQFQP010000002.1, forward strand.
AGCGCCCGTGGCGACAGCCCCGCGCTCTTGGCGTTGAGGCTTGCGGCACTGGCCGCCGTGTCATGGGCATCCAGCGGCAGCGGTTTGCGCAGCAAAAGCGACAGCGGGATCACCACCACCAACGTGATCCCCGCGAGGTTCAGATAAACCTGCTGCCAGCCGTGCTCGGCCAGGGTGCCGGCCAGCAGGGTGGGCCAGATTGCACCCGACAGATAGTTGCCGCTTGCCACCAGCGCCACCGCAATCCCACGCCGCCGGATGAACCAGTGCGATATATCGGCGATCAGGGGGCCAAACCCGATGGCTGTGCCCAACCCCAACAGCACATGCACCAGGGCCAGAATCGTCATCGAAGACGCCAGGGTGGCCAGACCATAGCTGATCGCGCTGAGGATGGCGGCTCCGATCAACGCGCGGGTGACGCCCAGCCTGTCGACCAGTTGCCCCAGCCACATATTGCCCAGCGCAAATCCGATCATGGTCAGCGTGTAAGGCAGCGAGGCTTCGGCCCGCCCGGCGCCGAACTGCGCCTCGATATCCGGCATCACCACGATGACGGCCCACATGCCGACATTGGCCACCGTGGCGATGGCCAGCGTGATCAGCAGTCGGAGCCAGGAATACCGGCTGTCGTGGATCGGGTGTGTCATGCGCGCACGCTAAGGAGCACGTGATCGTTTGACCAGTCACAAGTTTTGTTACCGAACGCTCAACCTGTCGGGGGCTCGGCTCCGATGCGCTCAAGCTTCAGCTCCGCACGCGGTCCGGTCTGCGTGGCCAGCCATGAGACCGGAAGCAGGGCGCGGGCGCGGCGGCGGGTCAGGGTCCAGCGCCGGGTTGTGCCCTGATGTGCGGGGGCCATGTGCCAGCGCGTCTCGATCCCCTGCGCACCGCCCTCGCCGGGGGTCAGCAACAGCCCCAAAGGCGCCCGCCCCATGGCGCCGCCCTGTTCGGCGGCCAGATGCATCCGCCGCACCGGCGTCAGCCCCGGCGCTTCAGGCAGATCGCCGATGACCAGCGGCACCGCGCCACTGCGCAGCGCCTCTTCCATGCACCACAGCAGGTCATCGGCGCGCCCGGGCCGCACGAACAGGAACCGTGCCGGATCGGCGAAGGGCATCATCCCGTCGGGGTTCAGCTGATCGCTCTCCCACGCGGGCGAGATCCATAAAACCGGCCCCTGCATCCGCCCCGCCAGCCACAGGGCAAAGCTGCGCCGGGCCGGGCCGCAGGCCTCGTGCACGCGCGCCAGCGGCAGGGTGATCTGGGGATGCAGGCAAAGCCCCGGCACATCGCGCGCAGGCCTGCGGCTGAGAAGGTGAGTCGGCATGGGAACAGTTTACAGTGTTCCTTGTTTGTTCTCAATCGGGATGATCGTCCCAAAGCGACCTTTTGTTTGCCGGGTACTCAAGCGCGTGTAATCTGGCCCTGTTCCCGGCCAGATTTTCGCATCCCAAAGCGTCAGGAGCGGCAAGATGATGCCAGCACAATCGGATGGCCCGCCGACAGAGAGGTCAAAGAATGAAAGATCCCAGCGACAATGCCACCTCCCCGCGCGGAAACCCGTGGATAGACCACGAAATCCAGAAAAGGATCGCCTGGCGCGACGGGGACGTCGTGATTTCGGTGCCGCCGAAAAGCGGAACCACCTGGACAATGAACATTGTCTATCAGCTGTTCACCGGAGGCACGGCGGAGTTTCGGGACATCTACGAAGAAGTTCCGTGGATCGAACTGCTGGGATATCCCGGCCAGCCACATCAGGAGGTTCTGGAGCGTATCGACGCAATGCCAACCACGCGCCGCCGTGCATTCAAAACGCATTCCGCGCCGCCCAATATCCCCTTCATCGCTCAGGCGGCGGGACGCGACGTGAAATACATCGTGGTCTTTCGCAACCCTGAAGAGGCGCTGGTATCCTTCCGACCGTTCCTCGAAAAATTCTCGGACGACTGGCTCGACCTCTGGCAGCACCCAAGGGGCGCGGTATCCCGCCCGGACTTTCCGTCATTCTATTCCCAGATCATCGACCCGCGCGGAACACAAGGGGCCTTCTTTGGAACACTCGCAGCCTGGTGGCCACTCAGAAACGAGCGCAATGTCCTGCTCATCCACTTTTCCGACATGAAACGGGATCACGAAGGCTCGATCCGAAAAATTTCGGACTTTCTGGGCATCCATCCGAACGAAGATCAATGGTCAGGCATCATGGAATACACATCCTTCGCCTGGATGAAAAAGCACGAGGACAAGTTCGAAGCGCACACCGCTGGCAGGATTCCCATTCTCAAATCAGGTGCCATGATGCGAAAGGGCGAGGTGGGCAAAGCCCGGTCCGATGGCATGACCGATGAAATTTCCGCCCACCTGCGCGCCGTGGGAAACCGCATCTGCCCCGACGCCGCCGCCGTCAACTGGCTTTACAAAGGCGGCGGCATTCCCTGACCGGCAACCTTGGCAGCAGAACCCCGGATCTCGCCCGCAGGCCAAGCCGTTGCCCGCAGGCTCAGGCCGAATTCTACTCTGAACCCGTTACTGCCTTTTGGGGTGATGCTGGTTTTCCCTTGCGCAACATCGCGGCGTATCCAGTCACGCGCGATGAAACTTCGCATGAGTTCAGCACCAAGTGCGCCGCCGAGATGAGGTAGGTTTTCAACCCAATCGGGGCAAAAACTGACACTTCTGCGTGGCCCCCCAAGTACGGCTTGTGCATTCAGCCCAAATTCCACCATCCATTTGATTCCAGCGTCTTCCACCACAGGGCCCGACCCGGACAGCGCCACAAAACCACGCTGCATCAGATTTGCCGCGATGCCACATCCCAAACGCCCCGCGATGTGATCCATGCAAGGCCGGGCATGGACATGAACTTCACGCCAGTCGGGCACGCTCGGTCGGTTTGTCTCGGCGGCACGAACCAGCCCTTCGACGCTCTCCAGCATTTCGGCAACGGTTTCGCTGGCCAACCGAAAAAGGCGGGTTCTGCCTTTCTTGGTGACAGTGACAAGACCCGCCTCCACCAGTTTGGAAAGATGCTCACTGGCCGTGCTGTTCGCGACGCCGGCGATCAAGGCCAATTCTCCGGCGGAAATCGCTTCGTCCGCCTTCAGGGCATACATAAAATTCGCGCGGGCAGGTTCACCCAACAGCGAGCAGATTTCGGCAATCCGGTTAACACCATTCATATTTCGGTCATAACCGAAATATCGTGCCGCAACAAGCTGTATGAATTGGGTGGAACTGAAAGGACCGGACAATGCATTTTGACGATATGGACCTTAAATCGACCTATGGAATGAGCCTTCGACCTCGCGGCCACACGCAAAACCTCAGGCATTCAATTGCTCTGCAGACTTATATTCGAAAGCGCCGCGTTCTTGCTGGCTCAGTGCAAACCGACAGGGCAGATGCCGAAATTCGCCACACAACGAGACTTCGGAAACACCTTGGGCAAGCGGTTCAGCCGCTTTCGAAAATCTTCGGCTTTCGCGCCCTTGGATATCAAAATCCGCACGTCGAAAAGCCATGACTCAGCCTTTCCCGAGTTTGCCTCCTTCTCTTGCGGATAGTCGGCCCAGTACCAATAATTGGCGTTGGGAGTGAGAACCCTGCAATCATTTCCCGTGAGGCCTCACTCTCTGTTTTCGATTGCGCCGCCCTGTTTCACCCATTCGCTGAATCCGCCTTCCAGATGCATCACGGGGTTCAGCCCCATTTCCTGTGCAACCTTGGCGCTGAGCGCAGATCGCCAGGCGCTGGCGCAATAAAAGACATAGGTCTTGTCCTGATTGAAAACCTCCTTGTGATAGGGGCTTTCCGGGTCGATCCAGAATTCCAGCATCCCGCGTGGGCACGAAAACGCGCCGGGGATCTGACCCAGCCGCTGCAACTCGCGGATATCGCGCAGATCGACAAAGACATAGGCCGGATCGTCGTACAGCTCCTTGGCTTGCGCCACCGGCATCGTTTCCACGACCGCATTGGCTTCGGCCAGCAGGGTCTTGATCCCCTTGGTGATATTCTGCGTCATCTCATCCTCCTGCACACCGGCAAAAGCTGGCGGAAATCCGGATCAACCTCAAGGGGCTTGCCCCTCGTGATCGGTCGGTTAGGTTTGCCCGGTGCGAGCAGAGAGGTATCCGGATGAAAATGAACCCGTTGGGCCGTTCTGGGATAAAGGTCAGCGACCTGTGCCTCGGCACCATGACCTTTGGAACCCAGACCCCCGAGGCCGAAGCACATGCGCAAATCGACATGGCCCTGGCCGCAGGTGTGAATTTCATAGACACCGCCGAGATGTATCCAGTCAATCCTGTCACCAAGGAAACCGTTGGCGGCAGCGAGGCGATCATCGGAAACTGGAATGCCGCAAACCCCGGACGCCGAGGAGACTATATTCTGGCCACCAAGCATTCGGGGGCCGGTTTCATGCATGCGCGCGGCGGCGCACCGATCTCGGGACAGACCATTCCCGAGGCGGTCGAAGGCTCGTTGCGACGGCTCAGAACAGACTATATCGACATCTATCAGTTTCACTGGCCGAACCGGGGCAGCTACATGTTCCGGCAGAACTGGAACTACGACCCCTCGCAACAGGATCGCGCATCCACGGTCGCCAACATGGAGGATTGCCTGGAGGCGCTGCAGCGGCAGGTGGACAAGGGCAACATCCGCGCCTTTGGCCTGTCGAACGAAAGCGCGTGGGGCACCGCGCAGTGGCTCAGGATCGCTGCAGAGCGCGGATTGCCCCGCGTCGCATCTGTACAAAATGAATACTCACTGCTCTGCAGGTTGTACGATACGGACATGTCGGAGCTGAGCGTGAACGAAGACGTGGGCCTGATGGCGTTCTCTCCGCTCGGCGCCGGCTTCCTGACCGGCAAGTACCAGGACGGAGTTGTACCATCCGGATCGCGCATGTCGCTCGTTCCTGAGATGGGCGGCAGAAAATCTCCACGCGTACTCGAAGCCGTGGCGGCCTATCTGAACATCGCGAACCGGCACGGCCTCGATCCGGTTCACATGGCGCTGGCGTGGTGCCGGACAAGGCCTTTCATGATGTCGGCGATTTTCGGCGCCACGACGCTGGCGCAACTCGAACACATTCTGAGCGGCGCTGATCTGATATTGCCTGACGACATTTTGGCCGAGATTTCAATGGCTCACCGGGCGAATCCGATGCCTTATTAGCCTCGGCCAACCTGCATTCAGTGATGTGTCGGCTGCGCGCGTTCCTGCCGAAGGTCCCGCGCCGACAGCCCGTGCGCAGTGCGAAAGGCGCGGGCAAAGCTGGATTGCGAAGTGAACCCGGTCGCCAGGGCCACGTCCAGCAGAGACATATCGGTATCCGTTACAAGGCGGCGCGCCTCGGCCAGCCGCAAATGCAGATAGTGATCCTGCGGCGTGGTATCGAGACGCAGGCGGAACTGCTGTTGCAACGTGCGCGGACTTGTACCAAGCGTCGTGGCAATCTCGGCCAGCGCCATAGGTTCGTCCAACGCCGCCTCCATCAACGCATTAGCCTTGGCCGTCAGTGCGTTGTGACGGTGCGGTGTTCCGATTCGACTTTGCGGGCGCGAGGGGCCCGAGGTGCCGTCATAAAGGAACAGGCCAGCGACGCGGGAGGCAAATCGCGCGCCATGGCGTGCGGCAATGATGTGCAGCATCATCTCGATCGCCGGAATGGCCCCGCCCGAGGTCATCCGGTTGCCGGAAATCGCAAAACGATCCGGCAGGACATCGATTTCGGGAAACCGCGATGCGAAGTTCTCGAGGTCTTCCCAGTGGGTCGTAGCGGTGTGGCCGTTCAGCAGGCCGGCCTCGGCCAACAGCCACGGCCCGCCATCGATCCCTGCCATCGCCGCACCGGTCGAGGCGATCCTGCGTAGACCCGCCAAAAGGCTGGGCGTGGCGTGGCGGGCAAGCTGGAATCCGGCCACGACGACCAACAGGTCACACCCCTCAAGGCGCGCCAATGGGATGCCAGGCACCGATAGCGCGCTGGTCAATTGTGCCGGGGCTGGTGTGGCGGTGACATAGTCCCAGTCAAACGCTGGGCGGTCGGCAAGGCGATTGGCCGCCCGCATCGGATCGACGGCGGCGGCAAAGCTGAGCGTGTTGCAGTCATCCAGCACAAGCACCGCCGTCTTCAAAGCGCGATGTTCGGGCTGCAGTATGTTTTTTGCGGATTTCATCAAGTTCGATTCGCATCTTGGCAAGTTGTTTGCACAAGGCTGCGCCAGAGTCGCCTTCGAAAGCAAATCGGAATCCGGGGACAAGCCTGGGGACAACCCGTGGCACAAGCCGGTAAAACTTGGGGAAAACGCAATGCCGCTGGAAATGAACCGCGAAGTCTTCATCACGTGTGCCATCACGGGCTCGGGCGGAACACAGGATCGCAGCCCGCATGTGCCACGTTCACCCAAGCAGATTGCCGACAGCGCGATTGCCGCTGCCAAGGCCGGGGCAGCAGTGGTTCATTGCCACGTGCGCGACCCGGAAACCGGCGCGCCGAGCCGCAAGCTTGAGTTTTACCGTGAGGTCACCGACCGCGTCCGCGACGCCGAGGTTGATGTGGTGCTGAACCTGACCGCCGGCATGGGGGGCGATATCGTCTTTGGCGATGTCGAAAACCCGTTTCCCGTGAACGATTCCGGAACCGATCTGATCGGTGCCAGCGCCCGCGTCGCCCATGTTGCCGAATGCCTGCCCGAGATTTGTACGCTGGATTGCGGTACCATGAACTTTGCCGAGGCAGATTATGTCATGACCAACACGCCCGGCGCGTTGCGTGCGATGGGCAAGATGATGACCGACCTGGGCGTGAAGCCCGAGATCGAGGCCTTTGACACCGGCCATCTTTGGTTTGCCAAGCAACTGGTCAAAGAGGGGGTTCTGGAACCCAACGCTCTGGTCCAACTATGCATGGGCGTACCGTGGGGGGCGCCGGATGATCTGAACACGTTCATGGCGATGGTCAACAATGTGCCGGATGACTGGACATTCTCGGCATTCTCGCTGGGGCGCAACGAGATGGCATATGTTGCAGCAGCCGTTCTGGCAGGCGGCAATGTGCGGGTGGGGCTTGAGGACAACCTGTGGCTGGATAAGGGCGTATTGGCCGAGAACTGGCAGTTGGTCGAGCGCGCTGGTTCGATCATCGAAAATATGGGCGCGCGGGTGATCGGGCCGCAGGAAGTGCGCGAGAAACTGGGGCTGACCAAGCGGGCACCAGTGGCAAAGTAGGCGCTACGTCGGCTTGGGGGCCAGCTCCCAAGCCCCGGAGTATTTTGAAAAAGATGAAGTATGCGTGTTTGGCAGGCAGGAAATCATGAAAACAGCAGCAATCATCGGTGGCGGTGTAATTGGCGGCGGATGGGCCGCGCGGTTTCTGCTCAATGGCTGGAATGTGCGGGTGTTCGATCCGGATCCCGAGGCGGAACGCAAGATTGGTGAGGTCCTGGATAATGCCCGCCGCTCGCTGCCGGGGCTGAGTGATGTACCGCTTCCGCCTGAGGGCAAGCTGAGCTTCCACTCGGACATGGTCGAGGCCGTGCAGGGAGCCAGCTGGATTCAGGAAAGCGTGCCGGAGCGATTGGATCTGAAGCTGAAGGTTTACAAGGGCTTGCAGGAATCCTGCGACCCGGATGCGATCATCGGGTCCTCGACCAGCGGGTTCAAGCCTTCGGAGTTGCAGGAAGATGCAATGCGCCCCGAGCAGATCGTGGTGACGCATCCGTTCAACCCGGTCTACCTGCTGCCACTGATCGAGTTGGTTCCCAGTCCGAAAAACGCACCGGGGCTGATTGCGAAGGCGCAGGACACTTTGCGTTCCGTCGGGTTCTTTCCGCTTCATGTCAAAAAGGAAATAGACGCGCATATCGCTGACCGTTTCCTTGAAGCTGTCTGGCGCGAGGCGTTGTGGCTGGTCAAGGATGGCATCGCCACCACCGAGGAGATCGACGAGGCGATCCGCATGGGGTTCGGTATCCGCTGGGCGCAGATGGGGCTGTTCGAGACCTATCGTGTGGCGGGCGGCGAGGCGGGGATGAAGCATTTCATGGCCCAGTTCGGCCCTTGCCTCAGCTGGCCTTGGACCAAGCTGATGGATGTACCCGAATTCACCGACGAACTGGTCGATCTAATCGCGGGTCAATCCGACGCACAATCGGGCATGCACTCCATTCGCGAACTTGAGCGTATCCGCGACAACAACCTTGTCGGCATGATGCGTGCGCTCAAGGCGCAGAACTGGGGCGCGGGCGCGGTGCTGAACCAACATGACGCGGCACTAAAGCCGGGCGCATTGCCGACACTGGATCAGGCAGATATCAGCCAGCCGATCCTGACATTGGCGCGCGCGGTGCCGCTGGACTGGACCGACTACAACGGGCACATGAACGAAGCACGATACCTGGATGCGTTCAGCGCGGCCTCGGACCGGTTCATGGAGATCATCGGGTGCGATGCCGACTACATCTCTTCAGGTGGTAGCTATTTCACAGCTGAGAGCCACGTCCGTTATCTGGGCGAGGCCCATGCCGGTTCAAAAATCAAGGTGCGCACGCAAATGCTGCTGGGAGCGGGCAAGAAGCTGCACCTGTTCCACAGCATGTATGAGGGCGACATGTTGCTGGCCACGGGTGAAACCTTCCTGCTGCATGTCAGTCTCGAAACCCGGAGGCCCTGTGCGCCTTCGGCCGAGATCGAGGCGGCAATGGCGCGCATCGCGCAGGCGCAAGCCGGGCTGCCCTTTCCGGAAGGGGCGGGGGCCGCAATCCGAGAACCTGTATGAACCAACGTGTCCTGATCACTGCCGGCGCATCGGGAGTTGGGCGCGCGATGGCGGACGCCTTTGCTGGCTCGGGCGCAGAAGTTTGGGTGGCGGACGTGGATGAATCGGCGCTTGCGAAATGTCCCGAAACCTGGCGGCGTACACGGGTCGATGTTTCGGACGAGGCGGAAGTAGCCGCCTTGTTTCGAGCAATCGACACAAAATGGGGTGGGCTGGACGTGCTCTGCGCCAATGCGGGCATCGCCGGACCAACGGCCTTGATTGAAGATGTGCGGCTGGAGGAGTGGCGGGACTGCATGGCCGTCAATCTAGAGGGCGCGTTCCTTTGCGCCAAATATGCGGCTCCCATCCTGAAGCGGCAAGGCAACGGTGTCATTCTGATCACCTCTTCGACAGCCGGACAATACGGTTACCCCAATCGCGCGCCGTATGCGGCGGCAAAATGGGGCGTCATAGGGCTTGGCAAGACACTTGCAATGGAACTGGGGCCATATGGGGCAAGATGTAACGTGATCTGCCCGGGCGCTGTTGAGGGGCCGCGCATGGAAGGCGTTCTGGAGCGCGAGGCGATGGCCAAGGGAATGACACGTGATCAGGTTTATCGTGGCTACGCCTCGGGTACCTCAATGGGCCGTTTCGTCGAAGGGCTTGATGTCGCCAATATGGCTGTATTCCTGGCTTCGGACGCGGCTCGTCTGGTGTCTGGGCAGGTGATCGCGGTTGACGGGCACACCGTTAACCCCGATCCCAAATTGTAGGGCGACATGCTCGACCGGCCCGCGGAGCGGGACGGTCCTTGCTTGACAACTTGGGTGGTCAGCTCTGATTTGGTCCCCGGATCTGCCGGATGGCCTGTCGGACGGCCTCCCAATCCTTGGCCTCGCCCGTTTTTCCTGCTTGCTCACAGGCGCGCATCTTTTGTGCCGCTTCGGCTTCGGCCTTGTCGCCATGCGCCGCGTACAGCGCCCGTGCGTATTCGGCAGTTTGTATTGCGTCCATTCGTCGAATCCTCCGCTTTTTTATCGACCGGTGGGATTTCCATCAGGTTCGCGCCAAGCAAGTATAAGCGAGACCAGAGCATTTTGCACCCAGCAGGAGATCTGAGGCGTTATTGGGAGGCCGAGGCGGCCTGTCGCAACCGCAGTAAATGTGCCGGAAGGTCACGGGCGGTGAGATCTGCCTCACGCACTAATGTGTCGAAATGCCGGGTAAAAAGCTCGATCCGATCTCGGTCACGAAAGGCCATATAGTGACTTCCTGCATAAAAAACGCATAATAACGGCCCGAAAATCGTGACTGGTGCCGAATATAGGCGTTTGGCGTCAAAGAGATAGATGCGCAGTCGCGGGTAAAGCTGCTCGCACAAATCCAAAAGGTGGTCAATCTGTTCCAGTCTGACATCCGCCGGCAATCCGCGATAGTACCCGGTGGCGCGGGCAAAACTGTCAATTTCAAACAGCGGCATCGCGATTTCATAGTCCGACTGCGCGCTGCGCATCCAGGTAAGACGGTCAGCAGAAGCTCCGATTGCCTGATCGGCCGTTCGCCCCAAATGCGGGGCATATTCCCATTCCAGCACGGCACGCGTTTTCAGCATGTCGGGCAATGTGGCGGGGACATACCGAATTTTGTAACCCGCCGCCTGTTGATGCCATTCGAATATCCGTTCGTCGACCAGCGCGCGTGGCGCTTCGGTCATTGATAGTGAGCTGGCCAGCAACTCGGCAGCGCTTTCAGGACGGTCCGACAAGCTGAGCAGCCAGTCTGCTGAAACGCCCAGTGTTTCTGCGCAACTGCCGATGACATGCGCATTCGGCAGGCGTGCGCCGTCATCCGTCAAAAGCTGAGAGACTGTTGATCGATCTACGCCGATGCGTCGGGCCAATCCGCTTTGCGTGACCTGTCTTTCTTCCATGGCCTTGGCCAGCCTCAGCCGAAATTGCGAGGCGCGGTCCCGTTTGTCCATTTTGTCATACATGTGTTGAGAAATATCATAATTGCTGAATTTTGTTAATCATATCCCGAATTCTCATCATGCCCATCCGTAAGTAACAATTCTGTGAAGAAAAAATTGGGGTACGAAATGGAGACGCGAAAGAGATCGGTCGTAAAGGCCGTGATCTGGAATGTGATGGGCTTGGCGACCATGACATTGGTCGGATTGGCCGCAACGGGATCCGCAGCGGTCGGCGGCACTTTGGCAGTGGTGAATACCGCAATCGGCCTGACTATGTATATCCTGTACGAGCGTGTCTGGGCAGGCATCGGGTGGGGGCGCAATGTCTGATTTGCGACCCTCGAACGACGCACCAGAATGGGGAACGTTCTTGTTGATCGTTGCCTGCTATGCGGCATGGTTGGCTGCAGTCTTTTGGCTGGCGAATATCAGTCTTGGGATTGCGATTCCGGTTATGGGGTTGGTCGCGGCGCTGCATTCGTCGCTGACCCATGAAGTCCTTCACGGACATCCTTTCCGTTCTAAGTGGTTGAACGAGGCATTGATGGCTTTGCCACTGACTCTTTGTATTCCCTACAACCGGTTTCGTGACTTGCACTTGGCGCATCACCGTGATTCAAACCTGACCGATCCCTACGACGATCCGGAATCCAACTATCTTGACCCAAAAGTCTGGAACACGCTGCCGACTTGGAAGCGGACTCTTTATTCGGCAAACAACACTCTTTTGGGCAGAATGGTTCTGGGGCCGGCCATCGGCCAGGCCGCGTTTCTTGCGGAGGAATGGCGTGGGGCCATAGGAGGCAACCGGGCGATCTGGATTGCCTGGGGGCTACATCTTCCCGGAGCCGTTGCAGTGCTTTGGATCGCGCTCCTGTCGCCCATGCCGGTGTGGGCCTATCTGATATCGGCCTATATCGGGCTTGGCTTGCTGAAGATACGGACATTTCTGGAACACAGGGCCTATGAAAAGGTTCGTGGCCGTACAGTCGTCATCGAAGATCGTGGGCCGCTGTCATTTCTGTTCCTGAACAACAACCTGCACGTCGTACATCACATGAACCCGAACGCGGCCTGGTATCGGTTACCTGCCCTGTATCACGAGGGAAAAGAACGTTATCTCGCGTGCAACGACAGCTATGTCTATCGGTCGTACGGCGAGGTATTTCGGCGTTATTTCTGGCACGCAAAAGACCCGGTGCCACATCCTCTCTGGCCAAAGCACTGATTTCGTTCCACAAGGGAAGCCATGAGTTTGTGGGTTCCCGTCACGATCGCAGCCGCGCTGTTCCAAACAGTGCGGTTCATGCTGCAAAAATCGTTAAGTACAGTCCGGCTCTCGGTGGCAGGCGCAACCTTTGCCCGGTTCGCCTATTCGGCGCCTTTGGCGGTGCTGGCTTTGATATTGGTTCTTCTCAACACTCCGGCGGAACTGCCACCCCTCGCGGTGCGGTTCTGGATGTTCGTTGCGATTGGAGGGACGGCGCAAATTCTGGCTACGATCTGTGTCGTGGCCCTGTTCAAGCAGCGCAATTTCGCGGTCGGAATCACCTTCAAAAAGACCGAGGTGATCCAGACGGCAATTGTCGGCTTCATCATTCTAGGAGAAGGTGTCTCGGTCGGTGCGCTTGGTGCGATTGCGCTTGGATTGGCAGCTGTTCTGCTGCTGTCCAAGACGCCTGGCGGCGATGGTGCGTGGTGGCGTCATCTGACCAATCGGGCCTCGCAACTTGGGTTAGGCTCCGGGGTGCTGTTTGCCTTCTCCGCAGTCAGCTATCGTGGGGCTTCTTTGCAGTTGGGCGATATTGATCCGTGGTTTCGCGCACTGGTGACCTTGGCAGCCGTGACGTCGTTTCAGATGGTGTCGATGGGGGCTTGGTTGTTTTGGCGCAATCGGGGGGACTTGTTGGCCGTCTGGCAAACCCGCCGGACCGCGGTTTTTGTAGGCTTGACGAGTCTGGGCGGGTCGTTTTGCTGGTTTCTGGCCTTCACCTTGCAGAATGCCGCCTATGTTAAGGCGCTGGGGCAGGTGGAGTTGATATTCAGCCTCTTGGCCTCAAGTCTTTTCTTTCGGGAATCAATCACGTTCAGAGAGATCGCAGGCATCGTATTGCTTTGCCTGTCGATCCTGGTGCTTGTGCTGGTTATCTGATTGCCAGGGAACAGCAGCTTGCAAGTGGTTCAATCAATTGCAAGGCGTTCACAAAACGCCTTGTTACAAATGATCTCACCCTGCGCGGCGTTCCTCAAAGCTCAGTGCGATAAAGCTGGGCAGGTGATCGCCCATCCCGACGACCGCCCGATCGCCGCCTTCGCCGCGATCCCGGCCACGTCCCTTGGGTTCTTTTCCCTTCTTGGGCTCGGTGGGTTTGTCAGCTTTCGCCTTTTTCGGTTCGGATTTGGCGGGTTCCGGCTTGGGTTCGTCCTTCAGCGGGTTCTCCAGGCGCGGAATTTCCTTCTGGATTAACCTTTCGACCGCATCCAAAGCTTTCGCGTCCCGTGGCCCACAAATCGTTACCGCCTTGCCCGCGCGGCCCGCGCGGCCGGTGCGGCCGATACGATGGACGTAATCTTCGGCATGTCCCGGCACGTCGAAATTGAACACATGACTGACAGACGGAATATCAAGCCCGCGTGCTGCCACATCCGATGCGACGAGCAATCGTAGCGAACCATCCCTGAACCCATCCAGTGTTTTGGTACGCTGGGATTGATCCAGGTCGCCGTGGATTGCAGCGGCGTCATAACCGTATTTCTTGAGCGATTTCGCGCAGATGTCGACATCAGTCTTGCGGTTGCAGAAGATGATGGCGTTGGTGCACTTGTCGCCCTCGGCATCGATCAATTTGCGCAGAACCTTGCGTTTTTCACTCGCTTCGCGGTCACGGCGACTGCCTTTGAACATCACCACGCTCTGTTCGATAGTCTCCGACGCCGTAGCCTGCCGGGCAACCTCAACTCGGGTCGGGGCCGACAGGAAGGTATCGGTGATCCGCTCAATCTCGGGCGCCATGGTGGCAGAGAAGAACAATGTCTGGCGGGTAAAAGGGGTTAGCGAAAAGATACGCTCGATGTCCGGGATGAAGCCCATGTCGAGCATCCGGTCGGCCTCGTCCACCACCATGATCTGGACGCCGGTCAAAAGCAGTTTGCCGCGCTCGAAATGATCGAGCAGTCGGCCTGGCGTGGCGATCAGCACATCGACACCACGGTCGATGAGCGCATCCTGTTCCTTGAAGCTGACGCCGCCGATCAGCAGCGCCTTGGTCAACTTCAGGTGCTTGGCGTAGGTGTCGAAGTTTTCGGCCACCTGTGCCGCCAATTCACGCGTCGGGCAAAGTACCAGCGAGCGCGGCATTCGCGCCCGTGCGCGCCCCCGCGCCAAAAGCGTTATCATTGGCAACACGAACCCGGCGGTCTTGCCGGTTCCCGTCTGCGCAATCCCCAACACGTCGCGCCCTTCGAGGGCCGCCGGAATTGCACCGGCTTGAATCGGGGTGGGAGTTTCGTATCCGGCTTCCTCAACAGCTTTGAGGACCTTCGGGTTCAGGTTTAGTTCGTTGAATTTTGTCATATATGTCCGGTTCATGCGGACACTGACCTGGCCCGCGCGTCTGAATACAGCCGGGCCCGGATGGCCATGCGCCCCATGCGCGTTTCGGCATGCGCGGGGACATAACAAAAACGTGGGGCAGGGTCAAATGAAGACGAAGTTAATTGGGTTTTGTCGTATGGAACGCGTTTTTCATTCAACAATTTAGCAGTTGGAAGAAAAGTGTTTCGTGACCTTTTTTTCCAAATCCAATGGGCGGTACTTCAAAAGTCCGCGGGCTTTCAGCCGCTCACGGACGGTTGGATCAGCACCGCTCAATTCATCGAAAAACGCGCGCAAGCCTGGCTCTCCACTTGTGTTTTCGACGGAAGACAGAAGATCATGCATGCTCATACCACCTTGTGATCTGGGAACATTTGGGGACAGTTCCGGCCTGTAAGCACCGCTAGCGAGCCGGTACGGATACCGAGCAATCCATTTTTCCCAAGACCAGGCGTGTTGGTGGCAGAGGTCTATACCGCCCAGTTCTGCCGGGCATACCACACGCTCGCCGTTTTGCAGAAGGTTGTGAATTCTGAATTCGATGTCCTCCAGACCGGTGCGGGCAAAAATCTTTCCTGCAACATGGCTCATGAACCCGCCTTTCACAAAGGCACCGAATTCGGGATAGATCTCGTCGACGAGCCTCTCACGATCCGGTCCCGGCGGAATGAAGGCCTTGTACAAATCTCCGCCACCTGCCAGTGCCTCAACCGGACGCACGCGCGCGCATTGTGTTCCCGAAGGCAGCGCGTCCAACAGATCGTTGATCCTGTTTTCGGCCCAAAGAAACTCATCCACGTCGATATGTGCCAGCCAATCCACATCAGCGCGACGATAAGCGTGAGTAGCGTTCACCGTCTGGCGCACCTGATGCTTCTTCGGTCGGCGGTGTTTGAACTTGGACCAGTGCTTGTCGCCGCAAGAGGTAACGCGCACCTTTGGATGTGCTTTGAGGCGAGAAAAGACTGCGGATTCGGGTGAATCCAGATAGATGAACAGCCGATGAGCGCCCAACTCCAGATGGTGCGCAGCAAAGCGCAGGATGTCTTCCTCATCGGCTTTGATCGTGGAAACAATGCCCCAAGTGATTTCATCCCGAGGCATACCGGCTCCTAAAGAATCTGATGATGCTGCTCATCAATGGCAGGTTAGGACAGGGGCGGACTCAGGTCATCATTTCTTTGGTGGCCGTCAGTTTGACCCCTGGATAGTCGCGCACAACCCGGTCGATGTCCCATTGCAGACGCGTAAGATAAACAATGTCGCCGTCATGGTCATGCGCGATGTGCTGCTTGTTCGCGGCGACCAGCTTTTCGACGGCAGCCTTTTCACCCGACACCCAGCGCGCCGAGGTGAACTGCGATACTTCGAAACGGACCGGCAGGCCGTATTCCAACTCAATCCGGCTGGCCAGGACCTCGAACTGCAGCGCACCGACGACGCCAACGATGAACCCGGACCCGATGGAGGGCTTGAACACCTTGGCGGCACCTTCTTCGGCAAATTGCATCAGCGCCTTTTCCAAATGCTTGGCCTTCATAGGGTCACCCGCCCGCACGCCTTGCAGCAGTTCCGGCGCGAAAGAGGGGATGCCTGTCACCCGGATCGCCTCGCCCTCGGTCAGTGTGTCTCCAATACGCAGCTGGCCGTGGTTCGGGATTCCGATAATGTCGCCTGCCCAGGCCTCCTCGGCGAGCTCCCGGTCTGAGGCCAGGAACAGAACGGGATTTGACACCGCCATCGGCTTCTTTGTGCGCACATGGGTCAGCTTCATGCCGCGCTTGAAATGGCCCGAAGCCATGCGCACAAATGCGACCCGGTCGCGGTGCTTGGGGTCCATATTCGCCTGAACCTTGAAGACAAAACCAGCGACCTTCTTTTCGTCCGGGGACACTTGCCGGGGTTCCGCGGATTGTGGCTGTGGCTCGGGGCCGTAGGAACCAATCCCTTCCATCAACTCTTTGACACCGAACGAGTTTATGGCCGAACCGAACCAGATCGGGGTCATATGCCCTTCAAGCACCGCCTGAGGATCAAGCGCGGGTAGCAATTCGCGCGCCATCTCAACCTCTTCCAGCAACTTTTCAAGCAGATGTGCAGGAACATGTTCCGACAGTTTCGGGTCATCAAGCCCGTTAATTTCAATGCTCTCGGCCACCTTGTTGCGGTCGGCGCGGTCCATCAACTCCAACCGGTCGCGCAGCATGTCGTAACAGCCGATGAAGTCACGCCCCATGCCAATGGGCCAACTGGCCGGAGTGACGTCGATTGCCAGCATTTCCTGAATTTCGTCGATGATTTCGAACGTGTCTCGGCTTTCCCGGTCCATCTTGTTGCAGAAGGTCAGGATGGGCAGATCGCGCAGGCGACAAACCTCGAACAGCTTTTGCGTCTGGCTTTCGACGCCCTTTGCCCCGTCGATCACCATGACCGCCGCGTCCACCGCAGTCAGGGTGCGATATGTATCTTCTGAAAAATCGCTGTGGCCGGGCGTGTCGACCAGGTTGAACCTGAACTTGCCATAGTCAAAGGACATGGCAGAGGCCGAGACGGAAATACCCCGGTCCTTTTCCATCTGCATGAAGTCCGAGCGTGTCCGCCGTGCCTCGCCCTTGGCGCGCACCTGACCGGCCATCTGAATGGCACCCCCGTAAAGCAGGAACTTTTCAGTCAGCGTCGTCTTGCCCGCATCCGGGTGCGAGATGATGGCGAATGTCCGGCGACGGGCAATCTCGGGCGGCAGGGCAGGTTGGTTCGAGGTATCAAGCATGACCGCGCGTATAGGCGGGGAATCCTGCCGAAGCAAGACAAAGGGGCTGGTTCGAATCACTGGCTTGTGGCTATAAGAACATATAGTGAACAAATGACGGAGTATTTCGATGGATTTGAAAGAGATTGCCAATGAATTGGTGGCCGGCTGCCGTGAGAACCGCGCCAAGGAAAATCTTGAGAAATTGTATACGCCGGACGCAGTTTCTGTTGAAGCGGTCGATTACTCAGGCATGGGGCGCGAAATAAAGGGGCGTGACGCGATCCGAGGCAAGCATGAATGGTGGGAAGGCGCGCATGAAGTTTCGGGCGCTTCGGTCAGCGACCCGTTTGTGCACGGCGAAGACCGCTTTGCCGTGATCTTCGAGGTGCAAGGCAAAGTGAAAGAAACTGGCGAGAGCTTTGATATGAAAGAGATTGGTATCTATCACGTCGCCAACGGGAAGATCGTTCGCGAAGAGTTCTTTTACTGATCATTGAACCGTTTCTGGTCTTCTCTTGCTGGCCGGTGCTAGACATGCGGAAATGGCTGATAGGGAGAACCTCATGGATCTGGGAATTCGCGGTAAACGGGCGCTGGTCTGCGCCAGTAGCAAAGGCTTGGGTCTGGGTTGCGCCGAGGCGCTTGCCGCAGCAGGCGTCGAACTGGTCATGAACGCGCGCGGCGCCGAGGCGCTAGAGGCTTCTGCTGCGCGCGTCCGTGCCGAGTTTGGAGTGCAAGTGCGGACCATTGCCTGCGACGTGACCAGACCAGAAGGTCAGAAACAGGTCATCGAATTGGCGCGCGGTGTTGATATTCTTGTCACCAATGCGGGTGGCCCGCCGCCTGGCCTTTGGTCGGATTGGGATCGCGACGATTTTATCAAGGCGTTGGATGCCAACATGCTGGCTCCGATTGCCTTCATGAAGGCGCTTTTGCCGGGGATGATCGAAAACGGATGGGGTAGAGTGGTCAACATCACATCGCAATCTGTGCGCGCACCCATCGCGGTTCTCGGACTGTCGAACGCGGCCCGGACCGGCCTGACTGGTTACGTGGCCGGTACATCCCGGCAAGTTGCGCCACACGGAGTAACCATCAACAATCTGTTGCCCGGCATTCACGCGACAGATCGTGCGGACTCTTTAGATGGCGGCGTCGCGAGCCAGAAAGGGATCAGCGTCGAAGAAGCCCGAGCCGAACGCGCTGCGACCATCCCTGCCCGCCGTTATGGTACGCGGTCAGAGTTCGGCGCGGCCTGCGCGTTTTTGTGTTCGCAGCATGCCGGGTTTATCGTGGGGCAGAATATCCTGCTGGATGGTGGCGCCACCAATCTGACAATGTGAAGATGGCGCAGGGATTTTCGCTCAAGGATCAGCTTTTCAATCTGGAAAAGACCCGCTATCTGGCGGGCCTTTTCGCCCAAGCGGATCTGGATTTTGACGCCTACGCGTTCGAGGCGCGGGTCATGGAGCGATTGCGCGAACTCGAACTCAAGGACCGTATGCACTGGATTGCAGACTGCTTGCGGCATTCGATTCCCGGGAAACTGCCGGCGGTCGCACCGACAATTCTGCGCGCCTTGCCGGCGCCGCTTGATCCGGCCTTGGTAGACGACGATTTCGGCGATTTCATTTTCGCGCCCTTGGGCGAGTGGGTGGCCATGATCGGGATGGAATACCCGGAACAGGCGCTCGATGTTCTGGAAGAGGTGACACAACGGTTTTCGATGGAGTGGGCAATCCGACCATTCCTGAATCGCTGGCCGGACCTTGTTCTGGATCGGGCGTCAGATTGGTGTGATCATTACAGCTATCACGTGCGCCGACTGGCCAGCGAAGGTACGCGTCCGCGACTGCCGTGGGGAGCGGGTATACCGCTGAACCCACGGGATACCTTACCCTTGCTTGACCGCTTGCACTTCGACAGCACGCGCTATGTCACTCGGTCGGTGGCCAACCATCTCAACGACATCGCCCGCACCCACCCGGATCTGGCGATCGCGAGATTGGAACAATGGAGCTCCGAAGAGCGGCAAACACCCGAAGAACTGCGTTGGATGACCTCCCATGCCCTGCGCGGTCTGATCAAAGCGGGGCATCGCGGCGCGATGATGCAACTGGGTTTTGATCCGGAAATACCTCTCGATGTCACGATCAAGGCTCCGACCGCAGCGAAGATCGGGGGAAGCCTTGATTTTTCGGTGCTGATTGATGGCCCCGAAAACCAGCCGGTTCTGGTCGACTATGTCATTCATTTTCTCAGGCCTTCAGGGAAACGCTCCTCCAAGGTTTTCAAGTTGAAACAGGCAGAAATTGGCTCCGGAACTCTGCATTTGAGCAAGTCGCATAAACTCAAGCGGGATGCGACGACCTTCAAGCTGATGCCAGGACTGCACGTGCTGCAAGTGCAGGTCAATGGCAGGATATGCGACGAGGTCGAGTTCGCCCTGATGGCATGATGCACCAGAGTCATTCTCACGGTTGCGTCAGCGGGCCGTTGGTCGGATTGAACCTTTACCGTCACTGAACTAGCTGAGTGCTGAAATCACCATTGGGAGGCAACGATGAAGCACGAGGCGGTTCAGAACTATTACGGCGATGTCCTGAAAGGAAGCGCTGACCTTCAGACAAACGCCTGTTGTACGCCTGACATTGTGCCTGCACATCTCAAGCCAATACTGTCGAAGATCCATGACGAAGTTTTGGCGCGGTACTATGGCTGCGGCCTGATTGCGCCGCTGGACCTTGACGGCATGCGCATCCTGGATCTGGGATGCGGGGCGGGGCGCGATGTCTATGCGTTGTCCGCAATGGTTGGCGAAACCGGGCGCGTGGTTGGTGTGGATATGACGCCCGCTCAGTTGGAGGTGGCCCGGGCACATCAGGATTATCATGCCGAGGCCTTTGGTTATTCAGCCAGCAATGTCGAATTTCATCACGGATATATCGAAAAACTGGACGATCTCGATCTGGCTCCCGGCTCTTTTGACATCATCGTTTCAAATTGCGTGATCAATCTTGCGACCGACAAGGCAGCGGTTCTGCGCGGAGCGCACCGGTTGTTGAAAAACGGGGGCGAGATGTATTTCTCGGATGTCTATGCAGACCGCCGTGTTCCAAGGTCGATGGTAGAAGACGAAGTCCTTTATGGCGAGTGCCTGTCAGGCGCGCTTTATTTGAACGATTTTCTGTCGATGGCAAAGGATGCGGGCTTTGACGATCCGCGCCGTGTCACTCATCGCCCGCTCGCGATTGAAAATTCAGCGCTCGAGGCTCGGGTGGCTCCATTGAAATTCATCTCTGCCACTTATCGCCTGTTCAAACTGCCGGATCTGGAACCGGCCTGCGAAGATTATGGGCAGGCCGTCATCTATAAGGGAACGATCCCGGATGCGCCGCATGAGTTTGCACTCGACGATCATCATCTGATTGAAACGGGTAAGGTCTTTCCCGTGTGCGGCAACACTTGGAAGATGTTGCAAGACACCCGTTTTGCCCGCCACTTCACCTTTATCGGAGATTTCTCGACCCACTACGGCATCTTTGCAGGATGCGGCGGCGACAGCCCGTTCGTGACCGAAGGGCAACCGGCCTCAACCGGGTGCTGCTGATCTCTTGCACCTGAAGGGCGGGGTTGTTATCCCCGCCCGAGCCCGATGAAATTGATCGGGAAAGGCAATGGGGTCCATCGGTGACGGTCAAGGCAGTTCCTCCACGTCTGGAAATCCGCAATATCAAGCGTGCCTTCGGCGGGCGTATGGTGGTGGATGACGTCTCGTTACGTATCAATGCGGGGCAGGTGACCTGTCTCCTCGGGCCTTCGGGATGCGGCAAGTCCACGACATTGCGCATGATCGCCGGGGTCGAGATGCAGGATTCGGGCGAGATCTACGTCGATGGCAAGCTGATCTGTGACACCGTGTTCCGTGTTCCACCCGAGCGGCGCGAGATTGGCCTGATGTTTCAGGATTTTGCGCTGTTCCCGCATTTAAGTGTCGCTGAAAATGTTGCCTTTGGCCTTAAAGGGACAAAAGAGAGAAAACGCGCCCGGGTTGAGGAATTGCTGGCGAAGGTTGATCTGCTGCGGTTTATCGATGGCTTTCCCCATCAACTGTCAGGAGGAGAACAGCAACGCGTCGCGCTTGCACGGGCTTTGGCGCCGCGGCCTCGGATTATGTTGATGGACGAGCCGTTTTCCGGCCTCGACAACCGGTTGCGCGATGGCATTCGAGACGAAACACTCGCCATTCTGAAGGACGAGGACGCAGCAGTGCTGCTGGTCACGCACGAACCGGAAGAGGCGATGCGCATGGCCGATGAAATTGCGCTTATGCGCGGTGGAAAGATTGTTCAGCAAGGCGCCCCGTACAACGTCTATACTCGCCCGATTGACAAAGCTGCCGTATCTTTTTTCAGCGATATCAATGTTCTGAGGGCGCAAGTTAACGGTGCTTTAGCGCAAACGCCTTTCGGTCAGTTCCTTGCCCCCGGCATCCCGGACGGCACCAATGTCGAGATCGTCTTCAGGCCCCAGCACGTCAAGCTTGACTTTGATCGTGGGGGTAAAGGGCCGGTTCCGACCCCCAGCGACGGTGTGGCCGCGCGAGGTGTAGTAGAACGTGCGCGGTTTCTGGGCAACGAAAGCCTTGTCGAGTTTCGGATGGATTATAGCGGGTCTATCCTCAAGGCGACGGTTCCGAACGTGTTTGTACCGCAAATCGGACGTGTGATGTGGCTAACGATCCGGCGTGACCGTTGTTTTGTTTTCCCCGCCTGACGCCGGGCCAACCCAATAGCCTGTTTTGAAACCAGTAGTTTCCGTCCAAGTGGTGCGCTAATGCCGCAGATTGCGACCTGGGATTGCTTGCCGCAATCTGGCACCGCGTCTATCAAGGGCGAAATCGGTTAAGAGATGGCAGGATGCGTATTCTTCTTACAAACGACGACGGCATCAACGCGCCGGGGCTGAGGGTGCTCGAAGCGATCGCTGCGGACTTGGCCGGGGCTTCGGGCGAGGTTTGGGTCGTCGCACCGGCGTTCGAACAATCCGGTGTAGCCCATTGCATCAGCTATACCCATCCGATGATGATTGCCAAAATGGGTGAACGACGCTTTGCGGCAGAGGGGTCTCCGGCAGATTGCGTGCTGGCAGGCCTGCATGACGTGATGAAGGATAGCCCGCCAGATCTGGTTCTGTCGGGTGTGAACAGAGGAAATAATTCGGCTGAAAACGTGCTGTATTCCGGGACTTTGGGCGGTGCGATGGAGGCGGCTTTGCAGGGACTTCCCGCAATTGCCCTGTCGCAATACTTCGGCCCCCGCAATCTGGGGTTGGAAAACACCTTTGAAGTCGCCGAACGTTTTGGTGCCGATATTGTTCGCCGTATTCTGGATGCCTCGCCGGACGAGGATGACGACTACCGACTTTTCTACAACGTAAACTTCCCGCCGGTGCCGGCGAGCGAGGTTTTGGGGTATCGCGTAGTTCGGCAAGGATTTCGCAAGGGAACGAACTTCAGCGTTGAACCCCACAGTTCCCCGTCAGGCAGGCGGTTTTTGTGGATCAAGGGCGGGTATCAGCACAACCCGACAACCCCCGATACCGATGCGGCGGTCAATCTGGAAGGTTATGTTTCGATCACACCCATGCGAGCGGATCTGACTGCGCACGACGCTTTGGAGGCGCTGAAGGCAATCGAATGAGCGGCCCTGATCCAGAAACAAAGATGCAGTTTCTTTTCGCCCTGCGTTCCAAGGGCGTGACGGATGCACGCGTTCTGAATGCCATGGAATCGGTGGATCGAGGGTTGTTTGTCAAAGGGCTGTTCGCGGAACGCGCTTACGACGACACACCGCTGCCGATTACCTGTGGGCAGACTATCAGCCAGCCCTCGGTCGTAGGCCTGATGACGCAGGCCCTGCAGGTGCGCCCACGCGACACGGTTCTCGAAGTCGGCACTGGCTCTGGCTACCAGGCGGCTATTCTCGCCAGGTTGGCGCGCCGGGTGTACACGGTGGAGCGTCACAAACGCCTTGTGGCAGAGGCGGTTGATCTTTTTCGGGACATGGGCCTGTCCAATATTACCGCCATCCTGTCGGATGGATCATTCGGTTTGCCCGAACAGGGACCGTTCGATCGCATTATAGTAACCGCTGCGGCGGAAGACCCGCCCGGCCCGCTCTTGGCGCAGCTCAAGATCGGCGGTATCATGGTGGTGCCGGTGGGACAGTCGGATACGGTTCAAACGCTGATCAAGGTGACCCGCACCGAAACCGGTATGGAATATGACGAATTGCGGCCCGTCCGATTTGTACCTCTGCTTGAGGGGCTTGGCAGGGATGGGGTGTGAAAAAGAGATTTGACAAAACGCCAGACCCCCGGCCAACAGGGGGCGGCATTGAGGATGGCAAGATGAGTGCAGTATTTCGATCGGTCACCGGGCGTCATTTGGCGGCAGCAGCGGCCATGGCAGTACTGGCGGGTTGTGAAGGCCCGCTGGACTATGACCTGAGAGGCCAGGTCGGCGGGTTTAGTACCACACCGGCCGCCCAATCCGTCGGCACTGCCAACCGGCCGGCGCCTGATGCGCGCGGGGTCATCACCTATCCGACTTATCAGGTTGCAGTTGCTCAGCGTGGTGACAGTGTCAGCGAAATCGCGTCGCGGGTAGGCTTGCCTGCTGAGGAACTGGCCCGGTTCAACGGGCTTCAACCTGGTGATACGCTGAGAGAGGGCGAAGTGATCGCGCTGCCCCGAGCGGTTGGTGCTGCACCGGGCGCCGGTGTTGATATCGAAAGCATCGCCGGCAGTGCCATCGACTCCGCGCCAGGCAGTGACACGGTCGAAACCACCACGCTTGCCCCGGCCAAACCCGCACCCGCTGAACCGGTTGCATCAGGCCCTGAGCCCGTGCGCCACAAGGTGAAGCGAGGCGAGACAGCCTATACCATCTCACGGCTCTATCAGGTGCCGGTCGAGGCCTTGGCCGAATGGAACGGGCTTGGCCCCGATTTTGTGGTGCGTGAAGGGCAGTTCCTTCTGATCCCGGTCAAGGATCAACCCGCGCCGAAACGGGCAGCAGAAACCTCGACGACTGCAGTGACGCAACCGGGGCAGGGCTCGCCAACGCCGACACCGCCCAGTGCGACTAAGCCATTGCCGGACGAAGTCGTGGCGCCAAAGACACCTGCCGAACCTGCGGTTCAGACACCGGCACCAAGTGCCGCAAGCAACTCAGCGCTGGCTTTGCCGGTGACCGGGAAGATCATACGCCCCTATAGCAAGGGCAAGAACGAAGGCATCGACATCGCTGCGACGCCGGGCACGGCAGTGACTGCCGCAGAGGCCGGCACCGTGGCTGCGATCACCGCAGATGCTGATCAGGTTCCAATTATCGTGATCCGACACCAAGGGGATTTGCTGACTGTTTACGCCAATGTCGAAGGGATCAGCGTCAAGAAGGGGGATCAGGTAAAACGTGGCCAGAAAATCGCCGCTCTGCGCGGCGGAGACGATGCCTATGTGCATTTCGAGGTGCGCAAAGGTTTCGACTCGGTCGATCCGGACCCATACTTTAAGTAACCGAGCTGCTTACGGTTGAAAATCGCTCAACCGTTTCCCCGGTTCGTCCGAGAAGAGCTCCGGCAACGGGGTGACGCTTTCGATCAGGTCGACGCGAAAGACACGGAAAGCCGAGCGCATCTCGCACCATGCGGTCAGCGTCCAGACGCGTCCCCAGTACTCCATGTGCAGGGGCCGGATGACCCGGTCTGTCAGGGTGTCGTCGATACGGCGATAAGACAGACGCAGTTTTTGCCGCGCCTTGATGGCAGCCCGGATCGGAGTCATTTGCGCCAGCCCCCTTGCCGCATCGGCAAAAGGATAGACTGCAAATTTCCAGGCATCTGCCTCGGCAATGGTCTGGGTTGGCAAAACCGCGTCGATTTTCTCGGCCAGTGATTCTGCCGCAGCTTTCAAGTCGGCATCGGCGGCCTCGGCGACGATTGCCATCCCCAGATTCAATGCTTCCAATTCTGCAGGGGTCAGGTTGAGCGGTGGCAGGGTAATCTGTTCGCGCACTATGTAACCGACTCCGCGCTCGCCTTCGACCGGGATACCCGAGGCGGCCAGCGTGTCCATGTCGCGATAGATCGTGCGGACCGACACTTCCAGTCGGTCCGCGATATCCTGGGCGCGGTACAGTTTTCCGTCGCGCAAGATTTGGATGATATCGAAAAGACGATCAGTGCGGCGCATGAACTTACCCTTGGCGCGCCATGACCTAGATCGTCAAGCGCTCATGTCCCAAAGCACCGTTTCGTGCCGCATCTCGATGGTATCTGGACGAATGGCGGCCATTAGTGCGACGGCGAAATCCTGCTGGGGGAATCTCCTGGCCGCAGTTTGGGCCGATTGAATGTCCTGCCAGACCACATAGTCGGTCCAGCGCCCATCCTCGCCCTGGCTCAATTGACGATGCTTGAATCCGGCTGACGCCCGGACAAAGGCTTCTGAAGATTTGCTAAGGTTTATGAACGCCTCTTCGCTAACCCCATTGGCCAGCGTGAAGGTGACAATTTCAGCGACATGGGTCATGTTAATCTCCTATTTGTTACTGTCGGTAAGGTGGGCCTAGCATCAGGCAACTGACATAAACCTGTCAGTAGATTTCCAGACCTGAACGAAACAGTCATTTTTTTCGTGAAAAGGCGTGTCACCAAGGCTGTCTGTGCTTTCTGTGCGTCGGACACAGGCGTAAAACACCAATCGAAATCATGACGACCGGTGCTCTGGAAACCGGTGAAAGAGGAGTAAGACTATGCTTAACAATATCGGCCTTCCCGGCCTTCTGCTGATCGCGGTTGTGGTGCTGGTGCTGTTTGGCCGTGGCAAGATCAGCTCGCTGATGGGCGAAGTCGGTAAAGGGATCACCGCCTTCAAGAAAGGGGTCAAGGACGGTACCGAAGAGATCGAACAGGACGCCGCCACCGCTGCCAAGGATGTCACGCCCGAGACCGACAAAGACAAGGCATAAGCAACCATGTTTGATCTGGGCTGGACCGAGCTTCTGGTTATCGGCATCGTGGCGCTGATCGTAGTAGGGCCCAAAGACCTGCCTGTCCTGTTCCGCAATGTGGGGCAGTGGGTTGGTAAGGCTCGAGGCATGGCGCGTGAGTTCAGCCGTGCAATGAACGAGGCGGCCGACGAGGCTGGCGTGAGTGAGATATCCAAGGGGATCAAGGCTGCGACCAACCCCGTGAACACGGCGATGGACGGGGTCAAGAAGGCGGCGCAGGACATGGCCTCGGATATTACCTCGGGCATTGATCCGACCAAGTTCGATCCTGACAGCGAGACCGGAAAGCTGGCCGCCGAGCGGGCCGAGCAGGCCAAGAAGATTCAGGCCGCGACCGCCCGTGCCGCAGCCGATCGCAAGGCGCGCGAGGCCGCCGATGCACTGGCCAAGGCCGAAGAAGCCGAGGCGGCGCTCAACACCGAGACAGACAAGACATGAGCAAATCCGACGAGATCGACGACACCTCCGCGCCGCTGATCGAACACCTGACCGAACTGCGCACGCGGCTGATACGTTCCGTTCTGGCCTTTGTGGTCGGCATTATCGTCGCCTTTGCGGTGGCCGAGCCGATCCTGCAGTTTCTGTTGCAGCCGATCGAGGCGACCCTTCGCGAACTTGGCGATCCTTCCCCGACGTTGCAGTACACGTCGCCACAGGAATACCTGTTCACCCTGTTTAGAATATCCATGGTATTCGGGTTCGCCCTGGCATTCCCGGTGATCTCCTACCAGATGTGGCGGTTCGTGGCGCCAGGGTTGTACCGATCGGAAAAAGGCGCATTCCTTCCCTTCCTTGTCGCGTCACCTTTCATGTTCCTGCTCGGGGCAGCCTTTGCCCAATTCGTGGTGACACCACTGGCGATGCAGTTCTTCCTCGGCTTTGCCGATGTCAGTTCGATCTTTGCCAACTTGCTGTCTTCGGCGACGGGTGAAGTGCCGACCGAAGTCGCCGTGGTACCCGAGACATCAGACGGCGTGAAAATCACGTTCTTTGGCAAGGTCAATGAATCCCTCGACATCACGCTGAAGTTTATCCTCGCCTTCGGGCTTTGCTTTCAACTGCCGGTCCTTTTGACGTTAATGGGTAAAGCAGGTCTTGTCAGCGCCGAGGGGCTGGGTGCCGTCCGGAAATACGCGATGATTGGTATTCTGATCCTTGCGGCCTTGGTCACGCCTCCAGATGTGATTACCCAACTGATCCTGTTCACGGTGGTTTACGGCCTGTACGAAGTCTCGATTTTCCTTGTCGCGCGTGTCGAAAAGAAGCGCGAGGCGCAGCTGCGTGCGGACGGCTATTACGACGACGAGGAAGAGGACGATCCCCTGATGGCCGAGTTTGAAGAGGACGGCAAGTAAGCCTCGCTCACTCGACTGGAATGGCGTGCGGGGCAACCCGCGCGCCTTTTTCGGTTCAGATGGCTTGTCGCACTTGCCGGAACATGTTTGAAGCGCCTGATCAGACCGGAGGACCATATGGACAGCCAAGCCCTGAACCGCATTGCCGAAGCCCTGGAACGGATGGCACCCGCACCGCTCGCCGCACCGGACTTCAATGCGGCATCGGCATTTGTCTGGCATGTTGATCCCGATCGGCTGGAACCTGTACCGCATGTCAACAGAGTGGATCTCGACCTGCTTGTTGGCATAAACCGCTCACGCGATACGCTGCTCGACAACACGCGGCGGTTCGCAAAAGGTTTCAAGGCGAACAACGCGCTTTTATGGGGCGCGCGCGGTATGGGCAAATCGAGCCTGGTCAAGGCCGTACACGGCACTTTGCAAGACGATCATCCAGATTTGAAACTGGTCGAACTCCAAAGGGAAGACATGGGTTCGGTCGCACGCCTGCTCAACCACCTGCGCGCCGCGCCGCACCGGTTCATTCTGTTTTGCGATGACTTGTCATTCAGTCATGACGACCAGCACTATAAATCCCTCAAGGCCGTGCTGGATGGTGGTATCGAGGGGCGCCCGGAGAATGTCGTGTTCTATGCTACATCGAACCGCCGCCACCTAATGCCGCGCGACATGATCGAAAACGAACGCTCCAGCGCCATCAACCCGTCAGAGGCAGTCGAGGAAAAGGTGTCGCTCTCGGATCGTTTCGGCCTTTGGCTGGGCTTCCATCCATGCAGTCAGGACGAATACCTTGCCATGATCGACCGCTATTGCAGCGCCTATGGTGTCAGTGTCGGGGCGGAAACACTTCGGGCCGAAGCTATTGAGTGGCAAGCCACACGCGGTGCCCGTTCGGGCCGAGTTGCGTGGCAGTTCTTCGTCGATCTGGCGGGACGTCAGGGCGTCCACATCGCATGACAGGTCGTCTTGGTCCTCACAAGTCTACTCCGGCAACAGCCGGGAATGTGACCCGGAACGAGCCACACTTAGAGCAGAGCCAACAACCGAGTGGCTTCGTCGGAGGGCGATGCCAAGACCGAACGATCTTCTCCGGGAAAAAAACGCGCCCGTAAAGCAGTGGCCATCGGTGCCGGTTCCAAGATCGTCACTTGTGGTCCGGTATTGACGGTTTCTGCGGCCCAGCTGCGCGCCAGGGCAATTTGCGCCGCCTTGGTTGCCCCATAGCTGCCAAAAAACTTCTCGCCTGCACGGCGATCGTCAAAGAATACTGCCTGTCCTGTCTCGCCCAATAGCGGCGCAATATAAGGGATCAGAACCGAAGTGGCCGTGGCGTTGATTGAAACGGATTTGGTCCAGTCCTTGGGATCGACGAAGGGGGCAGGCGTCAGCGGCGCTGCATGGATCGCTGTGTGCAGCCACAAATCCAGCTTGCCCCAACGGTCGTATATCCCCCGGCACAAGGTCGCCATCGCATTCGGATCAGCGATATCCATCGGCGCAAGTGTCGCCGCACCGCCTTTGGCTTGAATTCGATCGTCCAGCTCTTCCAACCCGCCTGTGGTGCGGGCTACGGCGACTATGTGATAGTCCTCGCTGAGCGCTTCGGCAAGTGCGGCTCCCAGTCCGCGCGAAGCCCCGGTGACAAGGGCGATTTTGGTCTTATCGGTCATGTGGGTGGTTTGAACCTCCATGCGGGTATCGTCAAGTCAGGATTAGCTTCCGGGGATGTCGATCCTGCGGGTCTGGCCGCTTTGCCGCAGTACCAGCCCAGAGTTGTCAATGGCGATGACCGTGCCGGTTCCAATCCGGCTGCCGGGTTTGACTTCCTTGGTGCGGCCTGTCGAAAGGCGAACCAGGGCGTGCAGGTTATTGGCGGGGCCGAATACTCCCAGCACGGAAATATCATTCCGTGTTAACGCACCTTTCTGCGTTGCGGCGCTGTCTACCTTGTTGCTCATGGAGTCGGCCCGGTCAGTGAGTGACCGGGGCTGGGTAGTGATTTGGCCACCAAAGCGAAAGAGCCAAGCGTTCGGACTAGCAAAAAAATGCTACTCGCGTGAGCATGAAAAGAAAGGAGCGCAAGCGCTCCTTTACGTTTCTATCCCAGACAAGATCATTCCGCTGCGGGTTGCATCTTGAACCCCTGTTCGATCATGTCCGCGGGGCTCACAGGGTACTCGCCAGAGAAACAGGCGTCGCAATACTGCGGGCATGCCTTGTCGCGTCCACCCGACTGCCCAACGGCTCGGTAAAGACCGTCCAGTGAAATGAACTTGAGGCTGTCGACCGCCAGATGCTTGGTCATTTCCTCTTCGGTCATGGTCGCTGCCAGCAGCTTTTCACGCTGTGGTGTGTCGACACCGTAAAAACAAGGCCAGGCTGTTGGCGGGCTGGCGATCCGGAAATGCACTTCCTTGGCGCCCGCATCCAGGATCATTTCCTTGATCTTGCGGCTGGTCGTGCCACGAACCACCGAGTCGTCCACCAGAATCACCCGTTTGCCCTCGATCAGCGCGCGATTGACGTTCAGCTTGAGCCGCACGCCCATATTTCGGATCTGCTCGGTCGGCTCAATAAAGGTGCGACCCATATATTGGTTGCGAATGATTCCCATTGCATAGGGGATGCCCGATTCCAGCGAAAAGCCGATTGCGGCAGGCGTGCCACTGTCGGGCACCGGGCAAACCAGATCGGCTTCGACCGGACTTTCCTTTGCCAATTCCCGACCGATGGCTTCGCGGGTTTCATAGACCGACCGGCCACCAAGAATGGAATCAGGGCGCGAGAAATAGACGTGCTCGAAAATGCAGAACTTTGGCGGTTGTCGCCGGAATGGAAAGTTGCTTTGGACACCCTTTTCGGCGGTGATCACAACCATCTCGCCCGGTTCGATCTCACGAATGAATTCCGCGCCGATGATGTCCAGTGCACAGGTTTCCGATGCCAGGCACCAGCCGTCACCGATCTTGCCCAGCACCAACGGCCGAACGCCCATCGGATCGCGCACGCCGATCAGCTTGGTCCGTGTCATTGCCACCACTGAAAATGCACCTTCGACCCGGCGCAGGGCGTCTTCCATCCGCTCGGGAATGTTGCGCTGCAGGGAACGCGCCATCAGGTGAATGATGCATTCACTGTCGGACGAAGATTGAAAGATAGAACCGCGTTCAATCAGTTCGCGGCGCAATGCGTTGGCGTTGGTGATGTTACCATTATGGGCAATCGCAGCACCGCCCATGGAAAACTCACCAAAAAACGGCTGCACGTCGCGGATCGCGGTCTGCCCCTTGGACCCGGCCGTCGAATAGCGCACGTGGCCGATCCCCAGTGGTCCGGGCAGGGCTTCCATGATGTCGGCGGATGTGAAGTTGTCGCGGACATACCCGAATCGGCGGACCGAGTTGAAGCCCTGTTCAGGATCGTGGGTGACAATGCCGCCCGCCTCCTGACCGCGATGCTGCAGGGCGTGCAGACCGAGAGCTATGAAGTTGGCAGCATCCTGAACACCGACGACGCCGAATATCCCGCATTCCTCGCGGAGCTTGTCATCGTCAAATGGGTGGGCGGGGGGCATCTGCGGGCTTTGCAAGGCGGGCAGCTCCGATTCCTGTTCCGAGTTGGCCTTCACATAATGCCTCAGACGCCCTGTGTCACCAAAGGATCACGTCCGCGATTTGCCGCAGGTGAAGAAATGAGCGGCCAAAACAAAAAAACCCGGGACTTGCCCGGGCATTTTCAGGAATGGCGGATGAATTACTGCTGCGGGTTGCTGCAGGCCCCGACCAGGTCTTCATATTGCTGGGTGACCCATCCGAGCGCCTGTTCGGGGTTTTGTTCTTCGATCTTGGCGCTGAACTGCGCAAAAACCTCGGCCGAGCGGCTTTCATCGACAATGGTGAAGTTCTGACCGGTCATTACAGTGTCGTAGACAAAGAACGCGATGGCCACCAGGACGATGCCCCGCGCCACGCCAAAGAAGAACCCCAACGCCTGATCCAGCCCGCCCAGAGCCGAACGTTGAACCAGCGAGGAAAAGAGTGGTGTGAATACGCTGACCACGATCAGGGCTACGGCAAAAACCGCTGCGAAAGCGGTAATGACGGACAACTCGCAACTGTCCCGCAGGAATTCGCCCAAAACGGGCACTTCTTTGATCAGCGGCATCGCCTTTGGCGCAAACAGGAAAGCCAGAACAGCAGCTGCGACCCAGCCGACGATGGCGAGCGTTTCGCGCACCAATCCCCGGGAATAGGCCAGCAGCGCTGACAGCACGATGATCAGGGCAACGACCCCGTCGATGATGGTGAAACCTTCCATGGTGTTAGCCTGCTCTTTTCTGCCTCGGGCGCGATACTAGCCTGCTCCGAAGGTTTCGCCAACAAACCCCACCAGATCAGATGGTCGGGTGAGTGTCAGTCCTGCCACAGTGGCCGTTTTGCCACCTGCCGGAGCAATTGCTGACGTGAAACCAAGTTTTTGCGCTTCTTTCAACCTGTTTTCGGTTTGCGGGGCCGGTCTTAGTGCACCTGACAAAGAAATTTCGCCAAAAACGACGGTGTCGGCTGGCAGGGCAGCGTCTTCGCGCGCACTCATCAGCGCTGCGGCAACCGCCAGATCGGCGGCGGGTTCGGAAATCTTCAGCCCGCCCGCGACGTTAAGATAGACATCGAGCCCTGCAAAGGGGATGCCGCAACGCGCCTCAAGCACGGCCAGAATCATCGCCAAACGCCCGCTGTCCCATCCAACAACCGTGCGACGAGGCTGAGAATGGGGCGAAGGGGCGACCAGCGCCTGCAACTCGACCAATACGGGGCGTGTGCCTTCGATCCCGGCAAATACTGCCGAGCCGGGGCTGGGTTTGCCGCGTTCGGACAAAAACAGGGCCGATGGGTTTCTGACCTCGGCCAGCCCCCTGCCTGTCATCTCGAAAACCCCAATCTCGTCCGCTGGACCAAACCGGTTCTTGACCGCACGCAGGATACGGAACTGATGCCCGCGCTCGCCTTCAAAATACAAAACCGTATCGACCATGTGTTCGACCACGCGGGGGCCGGCGATCTGGCCTTCCTTGGTGACGTGACCCACCATGATGATCGATACGCCGTGCCGCTTGGCGAAAGAGGTCAACTCATGCGCTGCCGCGCGGACCTGGCTGACCGAACCGGGGGCGCTGTCGACGTTGTCGGCCCACATGGTCTGGATCGAATCGATGATGGCAAGGCCGGGTTTTTCCGCCTCGAGCGTTGTCAGGATGTCGCGCAGATTGGTCTCAGCGGCCAGTTGCACCGGCGCATCGGCAAGGCCAAGCCGGCGTGCACGCATGCGCACCTGTGCGCTGGCTTCCTCCCCCGAGACATAGATGGTTTTCAAACCCGTTCGGGCGAATCGTGCCGCCGCCTGCAAAAGCAGGGTGGATTTGCCTATTCCTGGATCACCCCCCACCAATATGGCCGAGGCGGGGACCAATCCACCACCCAGAACGCGGTCCAGCTCATCGACGCCACAGATGGTGCGGGGCGGCGGCGTTTCCTCTGCCGCCAGATCGCTCAGCGTGATGGCCCGCCCACGTTTGCCGCCCAACGATTTCGACGCGGGACCGGCGGACAGCGGTACCTCCTGCGCGATGGTGTTCCACTCGCCGCAGGCGTCACAACGGCCCGACCACCGCGAATGGGCCGCGCCGCAACTTGTACAGGTGAAGGTTTTCGTCTTTGCCATGCCGCCCTTGGTGCCCGAGGACGCGCGCCGCATCAAGCCCTCAGGTTGCGCGGCGCTCGGTCAGAAAGCCTAGCACCATCGACGCCAGGATGCAGCCAGTGAACAGGTAAAGCCCCCAGGCCGTTTCTATGGTGGCGTAGGAGATTCCCTTGGCCAGCGTTATGTAAAGCGCGATGAGGAAGATATCGGCCATCGCCAGCTTGCCGAGGATGTTCAGCGCGGGCTGTAGGCGAGGGTCCAGCAGGTTCCACTGGATCAGCGCGGTGCCGATGGTTTTGATGTAGGGGGCTAAGAGAGCGAAGACGGTAACGACGAGGGCCAGAAAAATGTCGGATGTCCACAGCGATTGCAGCCCGGTGATCACGCTGATCTCGCTGAGGCCGAAGATCGGCAGTAGCCCTGCGCGCATCAGTGGAGCGAACCACGCGATGGGGTAGAGGAGCAGGAGCGAAAGGGTGGCGAGGCGGATGAGCATGGCGGCTTGTTTTTGTTGGTTCGCCTAGACTTGCGCGTTTCCTATCAAATTTGAAAGAGGGAAAGGTAACTTGAGCGCATCAGTCGGTCGCAGGGTGAATCGTGTTTTGCACCCGGTAGGAGTATTGGCAAAAAGAAATGGGCTAGCGGCCCTTTTGGACTCGCCCAATACGGATTGATCAAAGAAAGATGACTGCAAACATGACATACCCCGCAACAGCACAAAGCAGCGCTGAAATAGCTGCGTGTAGGCGAAACGAGCTTTGGATAAATGCTTGGAAAATTAGAACCTCGACAGCAATAAATGCGCCTAGTGTCACCAAGTGAAGATGCCACGACATGTGCCGTCGCAGATCGGAACCGCTGGCATTTACGAAGATCAGCAGAGCAAGCCAAAGGAATGTCATGGATGGCAGTGTAGCCAACAATACTCCTGCTTTTCGACTGTCCGGCTCGAGTTGCAATTTCATGCCCAGCCACACTGTTACGGCTGCAGCCACAAAGGGTGAAGCCAATAGAAACAGCGCGATAGAACCTTCCAACGGTCCTATCAACGCACCGCCTCAATCGGCCCTTCCGCCCGCCCGTAAATGAACTGATCCAGATAGGGATCGCCGCTCGTGTCCATCTCGCTCACAGGCCCGGTCCACTGGATCAGCCCGTCATGCAGCATCGCCACGTTGTCGGCAATCGCGCGGACGGAACTCATGTCGTGGGTGATGGTCATCGCGGTGGCGCCCATCTCGGTCACGATCTCACGGATCAGGTCGTTGATGACGCCGGACATGATAGGGTCAAGGCCGGTGGTGGGTTCGTCGAAAAAGATGATCTCGGGCTCTGCCGCAATCGCGCGCGCCAGCCCCACGCGTTTCTGCATGCCGCCTGACAGTTCCGCCGGAAGCCGGTCGGCGACGTCGGATTTCAGGCCCACTCGGCGCAGCTTTTCGATAGCGATTTCGCGCGCCTCGTCCGCCGGGCGTTTCAGCGACCCGCGCAGCAGGCGAAAGGCCACGTTCTGCCAGACGGGCAGAGAATCGAACAAAGCGCCGCCCTGAAACAGCATGCCAAACCTCGCCAGAAACGCATCACGGTCGCCTTCGGTCGCATCGCGCCCATCGACGAAGATCTTGCCGCTGTCGGGCGCAATCAGCCCTAGAATGCATTTCAGCGCCACGGATTTTCCGGTGCCCGATCCGCCGATGATCACCATCGAGGTGCCCTTTGGAATCTCAAGGTTCATTCCTTGTAGAACCCGATTGTCGCCAAAGGCCTTATGAACGTTCTCCATCCGGATCATATCGAGAAAAACACCCCTGTCAGAACGAAGTTGGCGGCAAGGATCAGCACGGCAGCGGCCTCGACCGACCCCTTGGTGGCGCGGCCCACGCCCTGCGCCCCACGGCCCGAGTTCATGCCGTAGTAGCATCCCATCAGCGCCGCGATGACGCCAAAGGCCGCCCCCTTGACCAATGACGAAACAATGTCGCGGGTTTCAAGAAAATCCACGGTATTCTGCAAATAGGCGGCGGCATTGAAGCCCAGATTTTGCGTCGCCACAACATAACCACCAGCGATTCCAATGATGTCTCCGACGCCGACCAGAACTGGCACTGTAATCAGCGCGGCCAACACGCGTGGGGCGGTCAGGTACTTCATCGGATGCGTCGACAGGGTGACCAGCGCATCGATCTGCTCGGTCACTTTCATCGTGGCGATTTCGGCGGCAATCGACGACGTCACGCGAGCCGCGATCATCAGGCCGACCAGAACCGGTCCAAGCTCTCGCACCATGCCGATTGCGACGATCTGGGGTACCACGGCCTCGGCGTTGAAACGTGCACCGCCTGCATAGATCTGCAACGCCAGCGCGCCACCGGTGAAAATCGCGGTCAGGCCGACGACTGGCAGCGACAGCCAGCCGATATTCAGCAGAGCCACACCAAATTCGCGCGGATAATAGGGCGGGCGGAAAATATGCGATATCGCATCAAACGCGAACAGGCCGACCCGCCCGAATGCAGCAAGGACGGTCAAAACTGTTCGACCAAGTCCGGCCAGAAGAGCGAGAGGGTTCATTCCACGTATTTCCGTGCATATCGCGCGCCAAGCGAGGTGAGGATTTCGTAACCGATTGTTCCGGCGATTTTTGCCAGATCATCCACGGTCTGCTGCGCATTCAATATCTGCAGCGCCTCGGGGACGTGGCCTGCGTCGGTGACGTCGATTGTAATCAGGTCCATCGAGATGCGCCCGACGACCGGACAAGGCGTTCCGCAGGCATAGGCCTTGATCCCCCCGCCTGTGGCCCGATGCAGGCCGTCAGCATACCCGGCAGCGACAGTTGCGATCCGCGACGGACGCGTGGCGGTCCAGGCGTTGGCATAGCCCACGGTCTCACCGGGCTGTAAGTGCCGAACCTGCACGACTGGAAGATCGACGGTGACGACTGGTTTTGCCTCGGCAAAGGGCTGGCCACCATATAGACCGACGCCGGGTCGGCAGAAATCGAAATGATAGTCTGACCCCAATAGCAATCCGCCCGTCGCCGCAAGCGACTTGGGAACATTAATTCCTTCCGTCATCTCTCTGAAAACGTGTAATTGCTGCGTGTTCATCGGATGATCTGGCTCATCTGCACAGGCCAGATGCGACATGATCAGAACGGGGTTTCTGGACAGTGCCGTTTCGCGCAACTCAGCCCAATCGGCAGGCTCAAGACCCAGCCGGTTCATGCCGCTGTCCAGTTGGATGCCAAAGGGGTGACCCGACAACGTTTCCATGTGACGCTGGAATTGTTCGGCAGAGTTGAGCATCGGCACAAGATCATAGTCGCGCAGGATATCAGTATCGCCCAGCATATGTCCCGAAAACACGGCAATCAGCGGTCCCGGTCCAAGTGCCTCACGCACCGCCACGCCTTCACCTGCGACGGCGACAAAGAACTTTCGAGCACCGGCCTTGGCCAGCGCGGGTGCAACACGCCGAACACCCAGGCCGTAGGCATCCGCCTTGACCACAGCCGCGGTCTCAACGGTGTTTCTTGCGTCAAGCGCCCGCCAATTATCGGCGAGCGCGGACAGGTCAATGGTCAGACGTGCAGTACTCATGGGCTCCGTTCATGACATCGGGCGCCCGCAGGTCAAGAGGGAAAAGAACTAACTTTGCGCTGGTTTGTGGGCGTCATAGGCCGCTTCCAGTTCCCCGCGCAGAAAATCCGCAAAAAGAAGCGGTTTGTACCGGGGGGTACCGGTCCCCGGCAGGGGTTCGATCACGGTATTGACATGCGGGTCGAAGAAAAACGGGCAGCTGTACCGTTCGCGACCCGAGCGGTTGATCACCCGGTGCGGTGTCGAGAGCAGTCGCCCATTACTCATCCGGTGCAGCATGTCACCGACGTTGACCACAAACGTGCCGGGCCGTGTTGGCACATCCACCCAGTTTCCTGCGGGAGTCATGACTTGCAGGCCGCCCACGTTGTCCTGCGCCAGAAGGGTTAGACAGCCAAAATCCGTATGTGGAGCCGAGCCGAAAAGGTCATCAGGGCTGGCGTCAGGTTGCGGTGGATAGTGCAACAGGCGCAACCAGATGGTCGGGGTTGAAAACGCGTCAAGTATTGAGGTGTCTGTCACACCAGATGCTTGTAGTGCGATCTTCATCAGTCGCCCCCCAAGGGTGGACATGGTGTTGGCATAAGAATTCAAGGTTTCGCGGAATCCTGGCAAATCCGGCCAACGGTTTGGGCCGGATAAATAAACATCGGGGTCGGCAGCCATATCCTCGCGCATCATCATGAAGCTCGCGGATTGATTCGGCTTGGTCACGACGGCCAGCGTCGAATTGACGTCCGTCGACGTATTGATCGGGATATAACCGCGGTGGCTCTGGTCGACCGCAATGGCCATCTTGGCTTCGATCGGCAGCGCGTGAAATTGGCGCGATGCTTCAAAGACTGCTTCAACCAGAGCCGGGTCGACTCCGTGCTCTTCGACATAACCGAAGCCGGTGACGCCATAGGCGGCACGAAAATCGGCAGCGATCTCTGAATCGGGTCGGTCGCCCAGCCGGATGACGGGGATTTCAGTAAATTCTGTCATGGTGTTCTCGCTTTGAGTTTGGATGGAAACAGGGGCGGCGGTGCCCCCGATCTATCCGGCAAAGCGTTTACGGCGGTGTCCGAAGTGGCGCGCCAAGATCTCACGGCGCGGCAAGTTGGGGTATACCTTGGTCATACGCCAATCTGTGAACCATTCTCGGCCCTGAGGTCAAGCGTCGTGTCGTCCGTAACTCGTCTGTACATCAGAAATAGGTTTTATGTTATATTGCTCGTAGGGACATCATGGGGGGCACCATGTCCGCGTTTTTTTGGGCGGGAACCTTTTTGGGGGCCGTCATCGGTTTTTTTCACCTGTTCATCATCGTCTCAGCCCGGTCAAGGTTGGCCGATCCTCAGCCGCTGAAATCTGTCTGGCAGGGGCTTTGGGTCTGGGCGCTGTGGACGATATTTGGCGCGTATATTCTTGCGCTTTGGGTGTTGGGCGCGCTCCTTCTTCTTGGATCACGCATATTCGGTATAGGGCGGGCCGAGCGATGAACCCGGGCAACATCAAAGAAGCGCTGATCATCGGGGCCGGAGTTTCGGGTCTGGCAACGGCCAAATGCCTACAGGAAAAGGGTATTAAATGTACGATCCTTGATCGAAACCCGGAGTTGGGCGGTGTGTGGGCTGATGGGTACTACGATTTCGGAGTACAGGTCCAAAAGGACCTCTATGAGTTTCCGGATTTTCCCTTGTCCGAGTCCGCCTCTCCGTTCACGCCCGGTCCGGAATTTCAGAAATACCTGAGAGACTATTGCGCGCATTACGACATCACGGACCGCCTGCGGCTGGGCACGCGAGTTACGTCTGTTCGCCAGTCTGGTGAGGTGTGGGAGGTCGACACCGACCAGAACGGTCTGTCAAAGACCAGGACGGCAGATCTTTTGGTCATCGCCACCGGCCTCTATTCCGAACAACCGCACATGCCGGTGATCGAAGGGCAGGACGGGTTCAGTGGGGAAATTCTTCATAGTAGCCAGGTCAAGACACTCGACGTGCTCAAAGGCAAACGCGTGGCCGTGGTTGGATATGGCAAAAGCGCAACCGATATCGCAGGATCGGCCACCGACGTTGCTGACAAGGTGCATCTGGTTTTTCGCACAGCACATTGGCCGGTGCCCAGAAATCTGCTGGGGTTGCTGCCATTCAAATGGGGAATGCTGACGCGGCTGGTTGCGGCCCTGATCCCACCCTATGTTCGACCGACGCCAATGGTACGGGCCTTGCATAATGTGGGCTACCCGCTGCCCTGGCTGTTCTGGCGCGTGGTCGAGGTTCTGCTGCGGACACAGCAGGGTTTGGGTATGCGGATTTCAAACGGCAAAAACCTGGTGCCGGATCACCCGGTGGAACTGGATGCGTTCAGCGAAGTCACGATGGTCCCGCGACCCGGCCTTCTGAAAAAAATTCGCAGTGGCGGGATTTCGGCTCACCGCAGCGCGATAGCTCGGTTTGACAGCAATAAACTCGTTCTTGCAGACGGCGAGGCGCTTGACGTCGATTGCGTGGTGTTCGGTACAGGGTGGCGAACAGGGCTGGATCAATTGCCGGATGATCTTCGTACGAGACTTGGGGAAGGGACGGATGGCATTTATCTGTACCGGCATATCCTGCACCCCGATGTTCCAAACTTGGCCTTCGTCGGTCGCGCCTCGTCGTTCATGAGTGTAACCACATTTGCGCTGCAGGCCCGTTGGCTGGCCGAGGTCGCCGCCGGCAATGTCGAACTTCCTTCGTCCCAAGCGATGCAGGGCGCGATCGACGGCCTGCGGCGCTGGAAGCAATCATGGATGCCCGACGGGCCCGCACGCTCGGCAACCTTGCTTTTGTATATGGCCCACTACCATGATGAACTCTTGAACGACCTGGGGCATGATCCGTTGAGGAAAACCGGTTTATTCGCACCGCTCAAAGAACTTCTGGTTCCATATTGCGCCCAAGATTATCGAGACGTCACCTGAGCTTGGAACAGGCGCTCCGTCGTCGGAAAACTGCATTGGAACCGACTACCACATTGTGGGTTGACTCAGTACCCTTCGATCTCTCCGCCCTGCTGCCAGGGTTTGACCAGATTGCCGAAGCGGGTGAATTGTGCTTCGAATGACAGCTCGACTGTGCCAATTGGGCCATGGCGCTGCTTGCCAACAATCAACTCGGCCTTTCCGTGCAGCCGCTCCATCGCGTTTTTCCACTCTTCCATCTTGTCCAACTCGTGATCGCCGGGCTTTTCGCGTTCTTTGTAGTACTCCTCGCGGAAAACGAACATCACGACATCGGCATCCTGCTCGATCGAGCCCGATTCCCGCAGGTCGGACAGTTGCGGGCGTTTGTCGTCCCGGTTTTCCACCTGACGCGAAAGCTGGGACAGCGCGATGACGGGAATGTTCAACTCTTTGGCAATCGCTTTCATGCCCATTGAGATTTCTGCAATCTCGTTCACGCGGTTGTCCGACATGCCCCGGCATAATTGCAGATAGTCGATGACCAGCAGGTCCAGTCCGTGTGTCCGCTTGAGGCGACGCGCGCGCGCCGCCAACTGGGAAATTGGCAATGCAGGTGTGTCATCGATGAAAAGTGGGCAGGCTTCCAGCTCTTTGGCGGCATCCACGAACCGGCGGAATTCGGCCTCGGTCATATCGCCCTGACGTATCTTGTGCGACGAGATCTCGGAGGCCTCGGCCAGAACCCGGCCCGCCAATTGCTCGGCGCTCATTTCCAGTGAAAAGAACCCGACGACGCCGCCATCGACCGCGCCTTGGGAGCCGTCCGACCTGGTTCCGCGCCGATAGGCCTTTGCCACATTGAACGCGATATTGGTTGCCAACGAGGTCTTGCCCATCGAGGGGCGTCCGGCAAGAATGATCAGGTCCGACGGATGCAACCCGCCCAACTGCTTGTCCAGATCGACCAGGCCGGTCGAAATTCCTGCCATTCCGCCACCGCGCTGATAGGCCTCGTTGGTGACGTTGACTGCTTCGGTCACGGCCTTGAGAAAGGACTGGAACCCCTGTTCCGTCTGCCCCTGTTCCGAAAGCTGGTAAAGCGCCTGCTCGGCTTCGACGATCTGTTCTTTCGGCTCGCTCGCCACGTCGACCCGCGCCGCCTTATCCGAGATGTCCCGCCCCAGCCGGATCAACTCACGCCGGATAGCCAGATCATAGATCATCTGCGCATAGTCGCGCACAGCAAAGGCGCTGATCGAGGCACCGGCCAGCTTGACCAGATAGGCTGGTCCGCCCAGTTCCTTGAGGCCCTCATCCTCGGCCATAAAGGATTTCAGTGTCACCGGAGAGGCAAGCGCGTTCTTGGCTATACGTGCTGCGGCCACTTCATAGATGCGTGTGTGCACCGGATCAAAGAAATGCTCGGCCCCGATGATCGAGGCGATGCGGTCATATAGGTCGTTGTTTGTCAGGATCGCGCCCAGCAACTGCTGCTCGGCTTCGATCGAATGCGGCATGGTTTCGGCATTCTGAATCTGTGCCGTTGCCTGCCCGATACTGCTGATCTCGTTCATTCTTGTCCCCGTCGCCTTACCGCCCTGTCTACACGTATGCGCGAGGACTGCGCCATCTGGAAATCCCTGTGGTTAACTCACCGGGAGACCGTGGGATAACTTCGTACAGCAGGGCTTGGTTGTTATTGGGATGGTACATCATGTGGCGCATTAAAGAAAGTACCACAATATTTTGTCCGAGGTAGTACGATTCGGCTTTAATTATCCACATACGGTTCCACCGAGTTACGTCGGTTTGTTGGCCTCCTGCCAGCCGCGCGGGTCATTCAGAAACGCTTCAACTCCGTCCAGAGTTTCGGAATCAAACGCGCCTTGCACCTTGGCTTCAGCCAGCACATCCCACCAAGTGCAAAGGTGATGCAACTTAACGCCATGTTCGCCCAGTGTCTTCTCCGTTTCGGGGAAGATGCCGTAATAGAAAATAACCGCCGTGTGGCCGCAGGTGGCTCCGGTTGCGCGGATCGCGTCGACAAAGCTGAGTTTTGATCCGCCATCGGTGGTCAGATCTTCGACCAGCAACACTCGCTGGCCCTCGCTCATCACACCTTCTATCCGGGCATTGCGACCGTATCCTTTGGGTTTTTTGCGAACATAGGTCATCGGCAGCGCCATACGCTCAGCCACCATGGCTGAAAAGGGAATGCCTGCGGTTTCACCGCCCGCGATGTTGTCAAAGGCCTCGAATCCCGCGTTGCGCATCACGGTAACGGTCAGAAAATCCATCAGCGTAGAGCGAATGCGCGGGTACGAGATCAGCTTGCGGCAATCGATGTAGGTCGGACTTGGCAGGCCACTGGCCAGCGTGAACGGTTCGCGCGCATTGAAATGCACGGCCTTGATCTCCAAAAGCATCCGTGCGGTCAGACGGGCGATTTCGGTGGCGTCGGGAAAGCTAGACGGGATCATACTGTTCAATCCTTGGATCTGGTCAGAGAGGCTGTCCGCCTCCGGCGGGAGCATTTGGGAAAAGATGCAGTCAGTGAACGTGCCAATGCAAAGGAAACCCGGGATCAAACACCGTCACTGGCCCTTCACCGGTTTCGATCTTTGTGGGATAGGCCACCGGCTTCCCCTTGATCAGGGTGATCGTTCCTGTGTTCACCGGCAACCGATAGAAGGCAGGCCCATTCAACGAGGTGAACGCCTCCAGCTTGTCCAATGCGCCTTCGCGATCGAACATCTCGGCCACCAGTGACATCGTGTTGGTGGCGGTGAAGCATCCCGCGCAACCGCAGGCCATTTCTTTGTTTGCATCGGTATGCGGCGCGCTGTCGGTACCCAGAAAAAACCTCTCATCGCCAGATGTGGCGGCGGCGAGCAGGGCAATGCGGTGCTCCTCGCGCTTTGCGACCGGCAGGCAATAGTAGTGCGGCTTGATGCCACCCACGAGAATATGGTTGCGGTTGATGATCAAGTGGTGGGCCGTGATTGTTGCGCCCAGATCCTTTGCGTTTGCCTTGACGTAGTCCACGCCATTCGACGTTGTGATATGCTCCATCACCACGCGTAGTCCGGGCGTCGCCCTACGAATCGGGTCAAGAACGTTTTCGATGAACACCGCCTCTCGGTCGAAAATATCGATCTGTGTGTCCGTGACTTCGCCATGGACGCATAATGGCAAGCCGATCTCGGCCATCCTCTCCAGCACATTGCGGACCTTGTCAAAGTCGCGCACGCCCGAAGCCGAGTTCGTTGTCGCCCCGGCAGGATACAGTTTGACGGCCTTGATCAATCCGTTGGCATAAGCGCTGGTCACGTCCTCTGGGTTGGTATCCTCGGTCAGATAGAGCGTCATCAGAGGCTCGAACGAGATCCCCTCGGGTAGGGCCGCCAGGATTCGGTCGCGATAAGCGGCTGCCTGATTACCAGTTACCACCGGTGGCACAAGGTTGGGCATGATGATCGCACGGGCGAAATGGCGGGCGGTTTCCGGCAGTACGGCCCGCAACATCGCGCCATCGCGCAGGTGGAGATGCCAATCGTCGGGGCGGCGGATCGTGAGGCTTTGTGTCATGGCGCACCCGCTAGCACAGGCGGGGCGGTCGGGAAAGCCCCAGCGGTGAGGGGCGAGGCAATTTGCGCGCTTCTCAGACCGCTGTAGCCCATGCAGGCTAAGGCATCGGGAGTCATCATGAAAAAGACGTTGACGTTCAGACATGTCTATCCGACCGACCCGGATCGGTTGTTCGAACTGGTCACCGACCTCGACACGCTCGAGGCAGTGACCCGGCCGTGGATGCGCTTCGATCATTTGCCATCGGGGCCAGTGCACGAAGGGCAGGTGATCGATGTCGACCTGTCGCTG
The DNA here is from genome assembly GCF_056536925.1 of Ruegeria sp. CI1. NCBI lineage: Bacteria > Pseudomonadati > Pseudomonadota > Alphaproteobacteria > Rhodobacterales > Roseobacteraceae > Ruegeria > Ruegeria sp. CI1. The sequence continues at coordinate 83,011 of NZ_JBQFQP010000002.1, forward strand.
TTTGGCCTTCTGCCTGCTCGGCCCTATAGGATGGTGGTCACCAAGTGCACGGATGCCGGGCATCAGATGACATCGGACGAAACCGGGATGGGAACGCATCTTGTGCACCGGCTCGAAGTGCATCCCTGCGCCCAAGGCGCGGAGCTTGTGGACATTATCGAGGTGGAAAGCGGATGGGCAGCCCCCATTGTGACGCTCTGGTTGTGTTTGACACATCACTGGAGGCACCACATTCGCATGCGGCTTGTAAGGAGTTCGAAATGAGTGCGCCCCGATTGCCGATCAGCGAAGTTGACATATGTCCTGAAAAACGCGCGACTTGACGCGCCGGACCTGTCGTGACCTGTTGGGCACAATCGGGGGAGAGTGGATGAACAAGCCAGAAACAATCGGTGCGGTGCAGGAATTGCTGGCTGCTCAAGGATATGTCTGTGGGCGGCCGTTGGCTACGGTCGTTTTCCTGGCGCTCAAGCTGGGCCGCCCCTTGTTTTTGGAGGGCGAGGCTGGCGTCGGCAAGACCGAGATTGCCAAGGCGCTCGCCGCAGGGCTGAACCGCCGCCTGATCCGGCTGCAATGTTACGAAGGGTTGGACGCTTCGTCAGCAGTCTATGAGTGGAACTTCCCCGCCCAAATGGTCGCAATCCGAACTGCCGAGGCTTCGGGAGGGGCCGACCGAACGGCCTTGCAAACCGAGTTGTTTTCGGACGAGTTTCTGATCGAACGTCCCCTTCTGCAAGCCATGCGTCCGGATGAACTCGGTTCTCCGGTGTTGCTAATCGACGAATTGGACCGCACAGACGAACCGTTCGAGGCTTTCCTGCTGGAAGCACTGAGCGATTTCCAGGTGACGATTCCGGAACTTGGAACCGTCAAGGCTCCTGAATCGCCTATCGTTATCCTGACATCGAACCGCACCCGCGAAGTTCATGACGCGCTGAAGCGCCGATGCCTATATCACTGGGTGGACTACCCGAGTTTTGAACGCGAAGTCGAGATTTTGCATGCCCGCGCGCCGGAGGCTGCGGAAAACCTGAGTCGTCAGATCGTCGCCTACGTCCAGCAGTTGCGCACCGAAGACCTGTTCAAGAAACCCGGCGTTGCGGAAACGATTGACTGGGCCAAATGCCTTTTGGCGCTGGATGTCCTTGATCTGAGTCCCGAAGTGATCGGTGACACCGTTGGGGCAATATTGAAATATCAGGACGATATCCAGAAACTGCAGGGATCCGAAGCCAAGCGCATTCTCGATCAGGCCAAGGCATCGCTGGAACCGGTCTGATGCCCGACCGGTCAAAACATATCCCGCAAGGCATTGCTGAACGCTGATGGCCGAACAACTTCCGCTGGATATTCCCGACAAGCCGAAGCTGGCGCAGAACATCACGCATTTCGCCCGTGCTCTGCGCAAGGCCGGGCTGCCCATAGGACCTGGCCGAGTGGTTGATGCCATTCGTGCGGTCGAAGCGGCGGGATTTTCGGAAAAGGAAGATTTCTTCTGGACGCTGCACGCCTGCTTCGTAAACCGACCGGAACACCGGGCCGTGTTTGCGCAGGTGTTCCGGCTTTATTGGCGCGATCCGCGATACCTTGAACACATGATGGCGATGATGCTGCCAGCGCTACGCGGCGTGCAGGAGGAACGCAAGGCGGATGCGGGCGCGAAACGCGCTGCCGAGGCCTTGCTGGAAGGTGTGCAGCGCGACCTGCCCGAATCTCAACAAGAGGAAGAGGCGACCGAGATAGAAGTTGACGCCTCGCGCACGGCTTCCAGAGAGGAACGTCTTCGCACATTGGATTTCGAACAGATGAGCACCGAGGAAATCGCTCTGGCCAAGCGCATGCTGGCGCGGCTTTCACTTCCGGTCAAACCCATCTTGTCACGACGGGGGCGGGCCAGCCATTCGGGCAATCGCATCGACCGTGCCCGCACTTTGCGCACAGCCATGCGTCAGGGCGGTGAGTTGCGTGATATTGCACGCCTCAAACCACGTCCGCGTTGGCCCAACCTCGTCGCCCTCTGCGACATTTCCGGATCGATGAGCCAATACAGCCGCATGATCCTGCACTTTCTGCATGCTGTTTCGAACACGCGTGGCGCGGGTTGGGCGCGCGTGCACGCCTTCACATTCGGAACGCGGCTGACCAATATCACTCGTCACCTGCATCAACGCGACGTAGACGCGGCTTTGATGGCAGCGGGCGCAGAGGCGCAGGATTGGGAAGGGGGAACTCGGATCGGAGAATGCCTGCACATATTCAATCGCGACTGGTCGCGCCGGGTCATGGGGCAGGGCGCGGTTGTTCTATTGATAACCGACGGCCTTGACCGCGGTGATCCGGAGCGTCTGGCGCACGAGATGGAGCGCCTCCACCTCTCTTCGCGCCGCTTTATCTGGCTCAACCCGCTTTTGCGCTGGGACGGTTTCGCGCCCAAAGCTCGCGGCGTCGCAGCGATGCTGCCGCATGTGGACAGTTTCCGGGCCGGGCATTCCATAGCGTCGCTGGAAGACCTCGCAACCGCAATTTCGACACCTGAGGACGTAGGAGAAAAAGATCGCCTCTTGACGTCACTGCATGTCTGAAGCCGTTCGCCCAGAAGACCGTTACCCTATTTGACGGCCTTAGAGCACTCCTATCGCGCGAGGTTCAGACGGAACCGCATCTTGGCGCGTTGCCCGTTCGGGAGGTGCCGGTTCAGGCGCTTGTTCACCAGACTGAATGCCCACGATATCAACAGCGTCAGCAAGATGAAATAGAAAGCCAGGATCGGGTAGGCCACGAAGGGGTTGAAAGTTTTGTCGGCAAAATAGCTGGCGTAGTAAAGCGCGTCGCCGCGCTGCTGCCAGGCTGGGAAGGCCGAGAAAAAAACAAGTGTGGTGGCGTGGAACAAAAAGATCGCCTCGTTGGTGTAGGCGGGCCAAGCCAGCCGCAGCATAGTCGGCCACACGATGCGGCGGAAGCGCGGCCAACCGGACATGCCATAGGCATCGGCGGCTTCCAGATCGCCTTTTGGTATCGAGCGCAAAGCGCCGTAGAAGATTTCACCCGAATAAGCTGCGGTGTTCAGAAACAGAACGATCAGCGCCCCCAACCAAGCCGAAGTGAAGTCGTCAAACATCGGATAGCTTTTCTTCAGCGACAGGAAGAAGAAATAGGCAAAGAAGAATTGGATAAAGAGCGGCGAGCCGCGGAACGCGAATATGAACCATTCCGACGGTTTGCGCACCCAGCGGTTGACCGAGCTTTTTCCGACTGCCAGAGCGGTCGCGAGGAAAAAGCCGGTGGTCAGCGCCATAAGGCCGAAATAGATGTTCCAGATCATGCCCGAGCCGATCAAAGTGAAATGCTCACACAGCGTAAAATCACTTTTGGGCAAAAGCCGTTCACCGATACCGATCGACCGCAGGCCATAGTCGTGGATGGTTTGCAGGCAACTCATGCGGTGGTCTCCTTGCGCAGCAGCTCACCGCCGGATGTCGCCTGCCCGTGGGACAGTTTGCGCATCAGCTTTTCGAGGCCGATCTCAGAGACCCGGGTCATACCGAGATAGAAGACCAGCAGGAACAGGAAGTACCACATTCGCCAGTCGCCGTGGGGGTACTGGGTGAATTTTGAGGTCTTTGTGCCGCCGATCTCTCGCGCCCAATAGACGATATCTTCAATCCCCAGCAGAAATAACAGCGGCGTGGCTTTGATCAACACCATCCACAGGTTGCTGAGGCCAGGAAGGGCATAGACCCACATCTGTGGCACCAGAATGCGCCAGAAGGTCTGGCTGCGGCTCATCCCATAGGCCGCAGCGGTTTCCAACTGGGCGTGGGGCACGGCGCGCATACCGCCGAACAGGACATTGGCCGCGAAGGCTCCGAACACAATGGCGAAGGTGATAACGGCCAGAAAAAATCCGTAGGTTTGATGAACCCATTCCGGAGCGGTTCCAAGCGGCAATTTGGCGGCGGGGCAGACCAGAAAATCGTTGCCCTGTCGGATCGCATCGGTCCATTCGGGGCAAAGTATCTGATGGCGTGTCCATTCGAACGCTTGATCCAGCGCGATTACGAAAAACAGGAAGAAGGCGATGTCGGGTACGCCACGTACGACAGCTATGTATCCTTTACCCAGCCAGCTAAGCGGCAGTAGATGCGACCGCGCGGACATAGCGCCGACAAAGCCGAAACTCAGCGCCACGGGCGCGGTGACGGCCAAGAGAGCCAGAACCTTCACGAACGACATATAGAACGACAGGTGCACGCCGTTTGTGAGGTAGCAGGAAAACCAGCGGAACGTGCTGAGCGTTTCGGGATCAGCGCAATAGGAAAACATGAGGCGTCTTTCGATCGTCAAGCCCGGCCAGAAACCGGTGCCGGTTCGGCGCGCCAGGCGCGCCGAACCGTTTGCCGGACGTATTAGTTGGTGACGGTCGTGCCGTCAGTGCCGTAGACAGCGGCGTCTTCGCCGAACCACTTCTTGATCATGGTGTTCAGCGTGCCGTCTTCCTTCATCGAAGTAATCGCCGCGTCAAATTTGCCGCGCAACTCGCCGTCGGATTCACGAAGGCCCATGCCGACGCCTCCGCCCAGCGGAACATCGTCGCCGACGAACATCAGCTCACCGCCTGATTCCTCGACCAGTGGCACCAGATAGTCCTTGTCGGCAAAGACGGCATCGGCCTCGCCGTTGCGGACGGCGGCGATGGTTTCTTCGGGGGTTGCGAACTCGACCAGGGTGGCGCCGCTTTCAGCGACATAACCGGCTTGGATCGTCGCGGTCTGCGCCGCGATCACGCCCGTCAGATCAGCACCTTCGGAGGCAGCGGCAAAGGCCGATGCCGCCGGTGGGATGTAGTTTTGGGTAAAGTCGATAACTTCGTCACGTTCGTCGGTGATCGACATGCCGGCGATAATGGTATCGTAGTTGCCCGAAACAAGGTTCGGGATGATCGAATCCCAGTCGTTCTTGACCCATTCACAGTCCAACTCGGCGCGTTTGCAGAGCTCGTCGCCCAACTCGCGCTCAAATCCGTCAACCTCACCGGCGTCATTGATGAAGTTGTACGGAGGATAGGCACCCTCGGTGCCCATTCGCACTGTGTCGGCCATTGCCATGCCTGCACCCAGAGCTAGGGCTGCGGTGGTCAGAATCAGGTTCTTCATTGGTTACTCCCCAGTTTGTTACTGATTTGAATTTATGCCGCCTGAGTGGCGGAAAGGAAGCCCTGAAGTCGCTCCGATTCAGGGGCTGTAAAGATATCTTCGGGTGAGCCCTCTTCCTCGATAAGGCCCTGATGAAGAAAGACGACATGGCTGGAGATGTCTGCGGCCATCTTCATGTCGTGGGTTACGATGATCATGGTGCGGCCCTCGGCGGCCAGATCCTTGATGACCTTAATGACTTCCTGTTCCAGCTCGGGGTCCAGTGCCGAAGTGGGTTCATCGAACAAAAGCGCCTGCGGCTCCATGCACAACCCACGTGCTATGGCGGCGCGCTGCTGCTGGCCACCTGACAGCTGTGCCGGATAATTGTCGCACTTGTCGCCGATGCCCACTTTGTCAAGATATTTCCGGGCACTGTCCTCGACCTCGTGCCGGTCGCGCCCCAGCACGGTCAGCGGGGCCTCCATCACGTTTTGCAGTATGGTCATATGTGCCCAAAGATTGAATTGCTGGAACACCATGGAAAGATTGGTGCGAATACGCAGCACCTGTTTGGGGTCGGCAGGGCGGCGAGTGTTGCCATTGCCGGTCCAGCGCACCGGTTCGCCGTTGAAGATGATCTCGCCCTCTTGGCTGTCTTCGAGCAGGTTGCAACAACGCAGAAGCGTGGATTTTCCCGATCCCGACGATCCGATCAGTGAAACGACGTCGCCGCGATGCGCGGTGATGTCGACCCCTTTCAGCACTTCGAGTTGTCCAAAGCTTTTGTGAAGGTTCCTGATTTCGATGACGGGGGCTGTACTGGTCACTGTCTGTCCGGTTTTTGTGAGTGGTGTTGGTCCGGTACTAGGGCCGAAATTCCTGAGCATTGCAATGCGCAAATGTAGCAAATGGGGGGGTGATTGCCCGTTTTGATCATAGATAATGCTCGAAACGGTCAGGGTGACCTAGCGAAAACTTCTGGACCCGGAGGTGTTGGAATCGCCAGATATGCCTGGGCCGGGATGTTCACCATCTGCCGCAAATGCAGCAGTTGGCGGTCCGTGTCGGACAGATCGGAGATCGCTGAGCGCACGGCGCGAGCAATGGCTGAAGCGTCTTCTTGATCGGATGTAATGTAGGGCAGCGTTGGGGTTGGCTCCGTGCGATCGACCTCGCGGAGCCTGTACCTGAGGTCGGTGTGCTGTTTCAGCAGTTCCCAGGTCAAGGCATCGAGTGATGCGAAATCTGCTTTTCCTTCGGCGACAGCTTGAGCCGAGCGGGCGTGACCTCCGCTTTCCAAGAGCATTCTGGGGGCCAGACCGAGTTCCGCCAAGTGGGTGACCGCTGCAGCCCAGCCGGATTGCGACAGTGCTTCGTTATAGGCAAAGGTTCCGGTGGTCAGCTGTTCCAGGCTACGTGGGTCATCCTTGCGGGCGACGAACACCGAACAGTAGTGACCAGGGGGGCAACCGGGCAGACCATAATCGGGTGTGCCAACGATCTGCACCCTTCCATGCAACCGGGTTCGATAGGGCATGCCGCAAGTCTGCGAAAATACCATCTCGGGGTCGAGCCAGATATCCCAGAAAACCCGGTCGCGTGTCAGCGTATCGGGGCCTCGGCCAAGGTGTTGGCGAATGAGCGACCAAAACCTGTCATTTGCGGGTTGCAGCGCGGGCAAGTCGTACATGCCCAGCATTGCGGTCATGAACGTTGTGCCTTTTGCCGCGCCAATGCCGAATCAACATCACTAACGCCAAGCAGGCTGGTGACCAGCCGTAACAGCGAGTCTTCTTCGCCGGTGCGCGTTCCGTCTGCCAGAACCACCGACCACATCGCTTCGACCACCGCCTTGCGGTCGTCATAGGGCACGGCTTCCTTGATGGCGCGGGTAAAGCGCACGGTGTCGGGGGCTTGTGCCTCCAGATCCTCTCCCTGGGCGCGCAGGGCAGCGGCCTCGAACGGGGACAGGCCATAGCGACGCGCGGTGATGCGGTCGATCCGGGCCATTTCGGTATCTGCATAGTCGTGGTCGGACCGTGCGATGCGCACCAGCAGGGCCGTCAGCGCCAGACGGGCGTCTTCGGCACCCAGCGGGTCGGGTTGTGGTTGTGTCAGTCGGGAAAGAAAATTGCCAAACATGAGTCGGTTATAGGGTGGGTTTACTGCGGGTCCAAGCGGCTTTGAACGCGCGCGCGGGCCGCCTTGCTGTCATTGAAGCTGAGCCCCATTGCTGCGCGGGCTTCTTCGACGATCTTGATCTCACCTTCCTGGGTCTCGCCATCTGCGAGCACGACTTCCCAAAGCGCGTCCAGGGCGGCCATACGCTCTTGCAGATCGGTGGTTTCACGGATCAGCTTGCCGAATGTGTCTGTATCCGGCGCGGCGGCATGCAGCTTCTCGCAGGTCGCGCGCACCTTTGCGGCCTCGATCGCGTTGTGCTGGTACAGGCGCGCAAGAATTTTATCAATCAACCGGATTTCTTCGACCTGATAGTCGCGGTCCGCTTGTGCCACGCGCACCAGCAAAGCCCCCAGCGCCAGTTCGGCGTCGGGATCGGGCAGCGCCGAGTGTTGGGGGGGGCGAAACGCCTGAAACAACTTCTTCAGCATGGGGGCAGACTATTCCGGTTTGAGAAGGTCGCCAAGCAGGAACTAGACATCATATCCCTTGATGATCACCAGATCGCCGGTCGACACCGGGTCACGCAAAGCCTTGGCATCCTGGTAGCCGACGCTGTCATAGCAGGCCAAAGCATCTTCGTAGGTCGGAAATTCGATAACCACGGTCCTGGCGCGCGCCTGACCTTCGCGCACTTGCCGCTCACCGCCGCGCACCAGAAAACGGGCGCCATATTCGGCAAACGGTGCGGCGTTTGCGGCGATATAGGTCTTGTATGTCTCCATGTCGTCCACATCCACATGGGCGACCCAATATCCCTTGGTCATGGGATTTCCTCCTGCGGTTCACGAGGCAAAGTGCGAAGGAAACCGCAGATTTGCAATACCCTAACGCGGATCAACCCTATGGCCGCAGTGCCGCGCTCGCATTCTCTTGCAGCCAGGCAATCATCTGTCGATAGGGCACCGGACCATAGCTGACACGTGCAACACCTAGTTTCGCCAGTGTCGGCGTATCTGGCGTGCCGGGCAGGGCGATGATGTTGACGGGCAGGTCGATGGTATCACAAAGTCGGGCAATCAGTGCTTCATCCTTCAGGCCGGGGGCAAAGAACCCGCTGGCCCCGGCATCAGCATAGGCTTTGGCGCGTGCAACGGCATCATCCAGCATTGCATTATCATGGTTGTCCGGATGAGCCTTCAGAAAGATATCCGTGCGCGCATTAATGAAGGCAGGAATGCCGGACGCCTCACAGCCTTGGCGCATTGCGGCAACCCGACCCACTTGCGTTTCAATGTCGTACAGGTTTTTTGTTCCGATGATCTGATCTTCGAAATTGAAGCCGATCACGCCGGATTGCAACGCTGCACGAACATTGGTCGTGATCGTTGCCGGATCTTCCGCATATCCGCCTTCGAAATCCAGCGTGACCGGCAGATCGACGGCGTTGACAATGCGGCGGGCATTATCCAGCGCGTCATCCATCGGCACGTTCTGACCGTCGGAAAAACCTTGCGCCATGGCAACCGGAGCACTGCCCGTTGCAATTGCCTTGGCCCCGGCGTCGCGTACTGCAGCAGCGCTGCCCGCGTCCCAGATGTTGTAGAGAATCACCGGGTCGCCCTTGCGATGCAAGGCCGCAAACTGTTCTGCGCGGGTAATCTGAGAGTTCATGACCGATCTCCTGTCTCGTGTCCACAGACAGTGAACCTTGAGACGGGGTATGTCGAACAGGAAAGTCCGACCCGCCCCACACTTTGCGGTGATTTATACCAGCCGTGATGTTTCCTTGGCGGCGCGGACAAAATCCTTGAACAGGGGATGCGGGTCGAAAGGTTTGGATTTCAGTTCGGGATGATACTGAACACCGATGAACCACGGATGATCCGACCATTCGACGATCTCCGGCAGGCGCCCGTCGGGGCTCATTCCCGAGAAATTCAGGCCCGATTTTTCCAACTTTTCCCGATACTTGATGTCCACCTCATAGCGGTGGCGATGGCGTTCCTCGATATTGCGCGCACCATAGACTTCGGCCACCTTGGAGCCTTCTGCCAGAACCGCGTCATAAGCGCCCAGTCGCATTGTACCGCCCTTGTCGTCGCCGACCTTGCGCTCGACCCGGTGATTGCCCTGAACCCACTCCTTGAGGTGATAGACGACGGGTTCGAAACGCTTTTTCCCGGCTTCGTGGTCGAACTCCTCGGACCCGGCCTCGGCAATGCCGGCGACGTTTCGAGCGGCTTCGATCACCGCCATTTGCATGCCCAGGCAGATACCCAGATAAGGTACTTTGTGCTCGCGTGCATATTGTGCGGCTTTGATCTTGCCCTCGGTCCCGCGTTCGCCAAAGCCACCAGGGACGAGGATCGCGTGGAAACCTTCGAGATGGGGTGCTGGGTCTTCGGTGTCGAAAATCTCGGCATCGACCCATTCGATCTTCACCTTCACCCGGTTGGCCATGCCGCCATGGGTCAGCGCCTCGGCAATCGACTTATAGGCGTCTTCGAGCTGAGTGTATTTGCCGACGATGGCGACCTTCACTTCGCCTTCGGCGTTGTGGATGCGGTCGCTGACGTCTTCCCATTTGGCCAGATCGGGTTTCGGGGCCGGGCTGATCTGGAAAGCATCCAGAACCGCCTGATCCAGACCTTCCTTGTGATAGGCCAGCGGTGCGTCATAGATGGTGGACAGGTCCTGCGCCGCAATAACGCTGTCCGGGCGGACGTTGCAGAACAGGGCCAGTTTCTCACGTTCTTTCTGTGGAATCGGCCCTTCCGAGCGGCAGACCAGAATGTCGGGAGCCAGACCGATTGACCGCAGTTCCTTGACCGAGTGCTGGGTCGGCTTGGTTTTCAACTCACCCGACGCTTTAATATAGGGTAGCAGTGTGAGGTGCATAAAGATGCATTGACCGCGCGGTTTGTCCTGGCTGAACTGGCGGATAGCTTCGAAAAATGGCAACCCTTCGATGTCGCCTACGGTGCCGCCGATCTCGCAGAGCATGAAATCGACCTCATCTTCGCCGATGGCGATGAAATCCTTGATCTCGTTGGTGACGTGCGGGATCACTTGAATGGTCTTGCCCAGATAGTCTCCGCGGCGTTCCTTCTCCAGCACGTTGGAATAGATGCGGCCAGAGCTCACTGAATCCGTCTTGCGTGCCGCCACACCAGTGAAACGTTCATAGTGGCCAAGATCCAGATCGGTCTCGGCCCCGTCATCGGTGACGAAAACCTCGCCATGTTCAAATGGCGACATGGTTCCGGGATCGACGTTCAGGTAAGGATCCAGCTTGCGCAAACGCACCGAGTATCCCCGTGCCTGAAGCAAAGCGCCAAGTGCCGCCGACGCCAGGCCCTTGCCGAGCGAAGACACAACACCGCCAGTAATGAAAATAAATCGTGCCATGTTTTTCGGCTGCTCCCGTGTGACGTATTATCAACTGCCCGGCGGTCAAAAAAAACCGCAGCACCACGGGACTTCACATATAAGAGATTCGCGCGCAAAGCGCAAGAGAACCGCAAGATGCTGTGCCGTTCTCTATCGGATTTCTAGGTTTTGTGGATCAGTCGGCTTGCGGGATCAGCGGCGCGTTGTCGCCCTGTGCCGGCGGCAACAGGTCTTCGCCTGCCGGAAGCTCCGGTGTGCTGGGCTGCGATTCTTCCTGCGTAGGAACACCCAGCCGGTCGATGACAGAACTGCCCGAAGATTTCTTGGCCGCGATGATCGTCAGCGTGATCGACGTGACGATAAAGCAGATCGCCAGAATCCATGTCAGCTTGCCCAAGGCAGTTGCCGCCGCGCGGCCCGACATGACGCCGCCACCGCCGCCGCCCATGCCAAGCCCGCCACCTTCGGACCGCTGCATCAAAACGACGGCGATCAGGCCCAAAGCCAAAAGAAGGTGAATGATGAGGACAACGTTTTCCATGGTCTTCCTGTGCGGCGTGGCGTGTATCGCGTGGTATCTATGCAAGTTTGCCCGGAGGGGCAAGGGAGGAGTTTCCATCACGTCCGGTGATGTCGGATATCACACCAAAAGGACTGGACAGAGGCCCTTGCCTCGCGCAGGCTCGGATTATGCCGCATGACGACCACGACCACCCACATGCTCTTTTGCCGCCTGAGCCCGCACTGCGAGTCAAGGCATTGGAAACGATTCTGACCCGCAAGGGGCTGATCGACCCGGCAGCACTCGATGAGATCATAGATACCTATCAGAATCGCATCGGGCCGAAGAACGGCGCGCATGTGGTGGCAAAGGCCTGGAGCGATCCCGTATTCAAGGCTGCGCTGCTTAAGGATGCAACACCGGTCGTTGCCGACCTGGGCTATTTCGGTCGACAGGGCGAGCACATGGTGGTGGTCGAAAATACGCCCACCCGGCACAACATGGTCGTTTGCACCCTGTGCAGTTGCTATCCTTGGCCGCTGCTTGGCATCCCACCGGGATGGTACAAATCCGATGCCTATCGGGCTCGCGCGGTGCGTGAGCCGCGCAAGGTGCTGGCAGATTTCGGTGTAACCCTGCCGCCGGAAACCACCGTCAGGGTTTGGGATTCGACGGCGGAGGTACGCTATCTCGTGCTGCCGATGCGGCCCAAGGGGACTGAGGGGATGGGCGAAGAGGAACTCGCTGCGTTGGTCACTCGTGACAGTATGATCGGCACCGGCCTGGCCAAGGTGCCGTCATGACCCGCGTACATGACATGGGCGGGAGGTTCGGCGACGGCCCAGTAAGACCGGAGGCCGAGGACGCCCCTGTTTTCGCCGAGGATTGGCACGCTCGCGCCTTGGCTGTGACCTTGGCTGCCGGGGCGCTGGGTCAGTGGAACATAGACGTTTCACGCCACGCGCGCGAGAGGTTGTCGCCCAAGGATTACACGCGATTTTCCTACTATGAGAAATGGATCTCTGCGCTGGCCGATCTGCTGGTCGAATCCGGGGTGCTGACCGAGGGCGATCTGCGCGGCGAAGAAAGAGACGCGCCCCACCCGCTGGCAGCCAAGGCATTGAAAGCGCAAGCTGTGGCTGGTGTTCTGGCCAAGGGCGGCCCCGCCGACCGCCCGACCGGGCCTTTGCCAAGGTTCTCGGCAGGTCAGGCGGTACGGGTGCGCATGCCGACCGATAATGCGCTGGTTGCCAGCGGGCACACCCGGTTGCCCAAATACGTGGCCGGGGCGCATGGTTATATCCGAAACGTTCACGGCAATCACGTTCTACCCGACAGCAACGCGCACGGGTTGGGCGAGGCGCCCGAGCCGCTTTATGCCGTGCGCTTTTTTTCCCGCGAGTTGTGGGCGCATCCGGAACACCCCGACGATGAAGTGGTTCTGGACCTGTGGCAAAGCTATCTGGTGCCAGGATGAACGACTGCCCCTCGCATACCGCGCCCGAGCCGGTTTTTGAGGCACCCTGGCACGCGCAGGTCTTTGCGTTGACTGTCGTCATGAACGAGGCCGGACGATTCGCCTGGACCGAGTGGGTAGAGCGCTTTGCGGCTACCCTGAAAAGGCGAGGGTTGACGCAGGAGCTTGACGGCGGTGAAGACTATTTTCGCGCCTGGCTTGAAACGCTTGAGATGTTTCTGGCCGACAGCGGCGTCGCGCAGTTCAGCGAGGTCGCCCGGATGCACACCGCCTGGGAGCAGGCGTACCTGACGACGCCCCACGGCGAACCTGTGCATTTGCCTGTAGAGTGACAAGAGGGGCGTTGCCCCCCGTCGCAGCAAGCCGCGACTCCTCCGGAGTATTTTTGAAAAGGTGAAGAGGTGGCCTGTCCGGTGCGTCGAATTTGCGGTTTCCCTGATCCACGCGCCCCGGTATATGAGCCGGGTTTGGTAGTTCAGCGCAAAAGGACCGGATATGGCCAACGTGGTGGTTGTCGGCGCCCAATGGGGTGACGAGGGTAAAGGCAAAATCGTTGACTGGCTCAGCGAGCGGGCGGACTTGATTGCGCGTTTTCAGGGCGGGCACAATGCTGGTCATACCCTGGTCATTGACGGCAAAGTCTATAAACTGAACGCTTTGCCCTCGGGCGTCGTGCGCGGTGGCAAGCTGAGCGTGATCGGCAATGGCGTGGTGCTGGACCCTTGGCATCTGGTCAAGGAAATCGAGTCGATCCGGGCGCAGGGCGTCGACATCAGCCCCGAGACTCTGATGATCGCCGAAAACACGCCGCTTATCCTGCCAATTCATGGCGAACTGGACCGGGCGCGGGAAGAAGCGGCCTCCAAAGGGACCAAGATTGGCACCACCGGGCGAGGCATCGGGCCTGCCTATGAAGACAAGGTGGGGCGCCGTTCCGTTCGGGTCGCTGATCTGGCTGATGATGCCACGCTTGAAGCGCGGATCGACCGGGCATTGCAACATCACGACCCACTGCGCAAGGGGTTGGGAATAGAACCGGTGGACAGAGACGCGCTGGTCGCGCAGCTCAAAGAGATCGCGCCACAAATACTGCAATACGCCGGTCCGGTGTGGAAGATCATGAACGAACAACGCAAGGCTGGAAAGCGCATCCTGTTCGAAGGTGCGCAAGGTGCGCTGCTTGACATCGATTTCGGCACCTATCCGTTCGTGACTTCGTCGAACGTGATCGCCGGGCAGGCCGCCACGGGTGTGGGCATCGGGCCGGGATCGATCGATTTTGTTCTGGGTATTGTAAAGGCCTATACCACCCGCGTGGGCGAGGGGCCATTCCCGACCGAGCTGGATGACGAGGACGGCAACCGTCTGGGCACCCGGGGGCATGAGTTTGGCACCGTCACCGGGCGAAAGCGTCGCTGTGGCTGGTTCGACGCGGTGCTGGTGCGCCAGACCTGCGCCACCAGCGGCGTCAACGGTATTTCGCTAACGAAGCTGGACGTGCTGGACGGGTTTGAGACGCTGAAGATCTGCGTGGGTTACGAACTGGATGGTGCGCGGCTGGATTATCTGCCGACGGCGGCGGATCAACAGGCGCGCTGTAAGCCGATCTACGAGGAAATGCCGGGCTGGAGCGAATCCACCGAGGGCGCACGCAGCTGGAACGACCTGCCTGCCAATGCCATCAAATACGTCAAACGGGTGGAAGAGCTGATCGAATGCCCTGTGGCGCTGCTTTCAACCAGCCCGGAGCGGGAGGATACCATTCTGGTCACCGACCCGTTTGCCGACTGATGGGTGGGGCCAAGAAGCCGGGCCTCAGCTACAAGGCCCGTCGCCGCTGGTCTTTGATCATCCTGCTGTTGGGCTTGCCGCTTTATATTGTGGCTGTGGTGACAGTGCTGAATTTGTTGGATCGTCCGCCAATCTGGCTGGAACTGTTGGTTTATGTCGGTCTGGGCGTTTTGTGGGCGCTGCCCTTCAAATATGTCTTTCGTGGCGTTGGCCAAGCCGACCCGGACAAGGACAAGCGCTGACAATCGGCCTTTGCCGAACAAACAAAAAAAGGCCGATCAGATGATCGGCCTTTTTGCATTCCTGTTGTTTCAATAGTCAGCCTGCAGCACGCTCATCGCCGGGGCGGAAACCAATCTGGCTGGAGGCAGAGAACCGTCCTCCGCCCGCCTTTTCGATCTTGCCGTCTCGTAACAGCTGACCAAACGAACGCAGGCTGTCTTCGCGATCAAAGGTCGGCAGGTCAAGGGCGCGGACCTTGTTCATCAATTGCGGGCGCGAGAACTGCTCTTGCCCCTCAACAAATGACAGATAGGCCGCAGCCGCTTCAAGCAGTTCGGGCATGGATTGGGCGCCTTGCGCTTCTGCAAAGGCCTTGAATCCTTCACTTTCTTCCCTCTCGAAAGCTTGGGAGGCTATGCTCGATGCGACGTCTTCTGGGGCAAGGTCAATCCGCTGTTCCGCGACCAGTCGCAGCACGCCTGACTCAGCGGACTCCATATTGGCGGACTCCTGCCCGCCGGAGAGGCTCATTTTTTGCTCGGCGGTAGCCAGCAGCCGTGACAGCTCTTCATCCTTGTCGTCGACGTATTCTACCGCGAGTTCGGCGCTTTCTTCGGATAACTCGATGATTCCATCGAAATCGTCCTCCACCGATTGCGCGACCGGAGCTTCACTGGGCGTATTTGTGGTTTCTTCATCGATCGTCGGCGCCACATCGTCAAAACCCAAATCGAGTCCGACCTGTGGTTTGGAGAACAGAAAGCCGTCGATCGGATCGTTCGTCTCTTTCACACCCAGAATTTTGTACCCGGCACTGTTTTCCTGTGCCTCTTTGTGGGCGTCTTCTTCGATCTTTGCCCTGGCGAAGGCTGCGGATATCGCATCGACCGTATTCAAAGCCTCGAGTGGCTTGAATTCGGTGTTTTCGTCCTCGGCGAGATGCCCAGTTTCGGCATCGTGGCGTGAGACCACAGCGCGGATGCGCTGGAGCTTGGCTACGATGCTGTCGGCAACGGGGATGCTCTCTGGCTCATCGGCCGTGGATACGGCATCAGGCCCGGAATGCGTCGCCCGCAGTTCGGGTGCGGGCAAATCTGCGTCATCCGCCACTTCTTCGGTATGATCGAACGATACCGGTGCCTCTGTTTTGGCGGTCTCGTCATCGACTTCTTCCGGTTCAACCGTCAACTCGTTCAAAGCGTCTGCCTCTTCTGACGGGATGACTTCACTAACTTGGTCAACCTGCGACACGGAAACGTCACTTGAAGCGGTTTCGGTTTCCTCTTCAAAAGCAACAGTTGCATCCTGAAGGTCGGTCATATGCTCATCGACCTCGTCCTCGAAGGATACACTCTCATCGACTTCATCCGACCAGGGTTCGATGGCGTCTTGCGCATCCGCCGTCTCCTCAACTTCGTCGGAAAGGGCAGTTTTCTCTTCGGTCACCTCTTCCGGAGACGCCTCCAGCGGGGTCCCTTGGAATTGACCCCAAACCGGCATGTCCTGCGGTTGCTCGTCGGGTCCCTCGACATCAACATGCTCGGGAACATCTTCCAGCGGCGCGGCGCTATGCGCGTCTTCGAAATCGGTATTGTCGGTTGCTTCTCCGACAGGTGCCAATTCTTCGCTTTGCACCTCGTCAATTGTGTTTTCGTCTGACGCTACATCCTGCCGGTCGACGATCCGGTCGTTGCCGAAGGGTGCCTCGTCTTCGCGCGAGGATGTCTCTGCAGACGGCGCAGGTGCGGCCACGCCCGACGCGCGGAGCAGGATGCCGCCGGAATCCTGATGGGCCTCAATATGACGGGCCTTATCGCGTCGCGCGATTTGTGTCAGCATCTCTGGGTCGGGTTGCGGAGGTTCGGACCCGAAATAGCGGTCATCCGCCGCAAGATCCCGAAAGTACTCTGCGATTGCTTTCATGGTCTCAAAGGAATCTTCAAATCCTTCAAGGGTGCATGAGAATGTCCCGTAAGATACGGTTAACACTTTGTTGCTCTGTACCATGCGACGCTCGTCCTCTACATACCAGTTGTCTAGCTTATGTTGCGCCCAGAGCCATTTTCGGCGCAAAACTGTGTAACTCAAGGTATCATTTTGTGGCCGGAATGTGTCGAAAAATCAAAAATAAATCCAGTGGTCACAAAAATGCCGCATTTATCCAAAGTTGCGCGCCGGTTGGTCTTGTAGGAGGGGGCGAAATCGGGGCAAAGGATTTTGCTCTGATGGCTCAAAACGTGGTGCTGGTGGCGGCTGCGGACGGTGGCGCACAAGCGGTAATTGCGAATGACCGGATGCCTGACGCGGTCATAGGCGATTTTGATTCGCTGACACAGTCCGAACTTGGCCGCTTTCCTGCCGATAGATTGTTTCCGGTTCGGGAGCAGGAGAGCACGGATTTTGACAAGGCGCTACGCAACATCGATGCACCTCTGGTTTTGGGAATCGGCTTCCTCGGCGGTAGGGTCGATCACCAGCTTGCGGTTTTCAATACGTTGATTCGAAATGCAGAAAAGCGTTGTATTCTGATCGGCAAACATGAGGTCATCTTTCACGCGCCACCATCGATCCGACTAAAAATCGAACCGGGCAGTATCGTGTCATTGTTTCCTTTACGACAGGTAATGGGGCGCAGCCGGGGTTTGGAATGGCCTATCGGAGGGCTGGTTTTCGAACCGGATGGTAAGATCGGAACCTCCAACAGAGCGTTGTCCGATTTGGTGTTGGAGTTCGACGGCCCGGGCATGCTGATCATGGTGCCGCGTGATTCGCTGGATCAGGTCATGCAGGCGTTTCAGTCGGAGCTGACCGGGCGCTGGCCCGCTCGCGCAGAATGACATAAAGACCTGCGCCGATGGTGATGCAGATTCCGACCGCTGCCAGCCCGTTTGGCAGATCGTGGAAGATGAGCCATCCGATCACCGTCGCAACAGGAATTTCCAGATACTGCATCGGAGCAAGAGTTGCGGACGGGGCATAGCGCAATGACCACGTCATCAGCAGATGCGCCAAAGTTCCCAAAAGCCCGATGGCGATAAGAAGCCATGCGGTTGCAACTGTCGGAGGAAGGGTAAAGGACAATTGTGGCAGTTCAGCAATCGTGCCCGCGATCAATACCGGAGCGACCGCAACTGTCGCCAGCACGCCGGATACTGCTTGTAGTGAAACCGGGTCGGTTTCCTTTGCGATTTGCCGGGTAACAAGCATGAAGAGCGCAAATACCACAGCAACGACAAGCGGCAGAAGGGCGGGCAGGCCAACTGCGGCAAAGCTGGGTTGAATGACGAGAAGTGTGCCGACAAAGCCGACGAAGCAGGCCGCGATCCGGCGCAGGCCAACCTCCTCGTTCAGAACCAATTTTCCCAAGATCAACATGATGAACGGCATTACAAAGGCAATCGCCACAGTCTCTGCCAGAGGCATGAATTGCAGTGCCGTGAACATGGCGGCAATTCCGATGATGTGCAGGCCCGTGCGCATCACGATCAGGCGAAAGACGCGCGCTCGCATGCGCCACGGGCGCCGGGTGGCTACGATTAGTGGTATTAAAACCGCCGCCTGAATCGCAAAGCGGACCAGCAAAAGTTGGCCTATGGGCATCGTCTCTCCCAGCAGTTTGGCAATTGCGTCGCCCATCGGCGCAAGAACGCAGAAACCAAGCATCAGGAGAATGCCAAGAACGGGGCGATCCTGAGTCATGCCGTGCACGCTAGGTCAGGTTTCGGGATTTCAAAAGGGCCAAAAGCCGCCCAATCGGTTTTGGCCCGGCGGCAGCTCAGCAGTTCGGCACGTTGACTGCCAGACCACCCAGCGAGGTCTCCTTGTATTTCTCGTGCATGTCGTGGCCGGTCTGGCGCATGGTTTCGATCGCTGAATCAAGCGGCACAAAGTGCTTGCCATCCCCGCGCAGCGCCAGCGAGGCGGCGGAAACTGCCTTGATCGCCGCTAACCCGTTGCGCTCGATGCAAGGCACCTGCACCAATCCCTTGACCGGATCGCAGGTCATGCCAAGGTGATGTTCGAGGGCGATCTCGGCAGCATTTTCAACCTGCTCAGGCGTACCGCCCATCACGGCGCACAGGCCTGCAGCGGCCATGGCAGAGGCGCTGCCAACCTCTGCCTGACACCCGGCCTCGGCACCTGAGATCGAGGCGTTGTACTTGATCAGCCCGCCGATGGCGGCGGCCGTCAGCAGGAAATCCTCGATATGGGATTCAGAGGCGCCGGGAACGTGATCGAGGTAATAGCGCAGAACGGCGGGCATGGTGCCGGCCGCCCCATTGGTGGGGGCGGTGACGACCTGACCTCCAGCGGCGTTTTCCTCGTTCACCGCCATGGCATAGACGCTCATCCAGTCGTTGATCGTGTGCGGCGCGTTCAGGTTCATACCGCGTTCGGCAATCAGGGCGTCATGGATACCCTTGGCGCGCCGCCGCACGTTCAGGCCGCCCGGCAGGATGCCATCGGTGGCCAACCCGCGCTCTATACAGTTGTTCATCACTTCCCAAAGTCGGGCAGTACCCTTGGCGAAGGAAATCGCACAACCGCGCGCAATTTCGTTGTCGCGCTTCATCTGGGCAATGGTTTTGCCCGACGAGGCAGCCATTTCCAACATTTCAGCTGCGGATTTGAACGGAAATGGCACCGGTGGGCCGTCATTGGTGTCTTTGCCTTGAGCCAGCTCTTCCTCAGTCAGGACAAAGCCGCCGCCGACCGAATAGTAGATCTGCTTCAGGATCACGTCCCCCTGAGCATCGGTCGCCATCAAGATCATGGCGTTGGCGTGGCCCGGCAGGTTGTGGTCATAGTCAAAGACCAGATCGTGCTTGGGGTCGAATTTGAGGGTCGGCAGGCCTTCGGGCGTCACCGAATGGGTTTCGTTGATGGTGGACAGCGCGGCTTCGGCCTTGTCGTTGTCATAAGTATCGGGCACGAACCCGGCCAGCCCCAGAATGGTGGCGCGGTCAGTGGCGTGGCCGACGCCGGTAAAGGCCAACGAGCCGTGCAAAGAGGCCTTGAGGCCCGCGAACTCGAACGGTGAGGCGCGCATCAGGTCCAGAAAGCGCGCGGCGGCGACCATCGGACCCATCGTGTGAGAGGAGGACGGGCCAATGCCCACTTTGAACATGTCGAAGACAGAAAGAAACATCAGGTTGCAGAGCCTTCTGGAGGGGTGGCGTGAACAGGAGAGGTAAAAGGCGTGGCGCCCAATCCCTCGGCCGCGACGGCGGCGCGGGTGGCGGGGCGGATTTCAAGCCCCTGCAGGATACGTTGCAGATGCGGAGTATCAGCAAGGTTGAACCAGCTCTTGTCGCTGCCCTGCGGATACAGGTCCATCCAGCGTAGCAGACAGGCAAGATAATAAGTCAGAACAGAAGGTGTGTCGGGATTCAGCCAGCCAGGTTTGGATCGGGCTTCTGCGTCCAGAATGGCAAGGTGGCGGCGCAGGCGCGGGCGGATGCCCGCGCGCAGGGTCTCAGATGCCGCAGTATCGATATAGGCGTCGGGGTAGAACAGCATGCGCAGGTCGGCATGCAGCGTATTCGACGTAAAGAACAGCCATTTCAGGAACGATGCGCGGTCATCGGCGCCCATCGCCGGGGCAAGCTGGTCGTGCGTTTCCGCAAGCCATAGTAGAATGGCGGCGGTTTCGAACATCGGCCCTTGCGGCGTTTCCAGCACCGGAATCAACCCATTGGGATTCATCGCGCGATAGGCGGCGCTGTCCTGTTCGCGCTGTGCGCGATCTACAAGAACGGTCTCGTAGGGCTGGCCCATCTCTTCCAATACCAGGCGAATGATCAGCGAGGCATTGTCGGGGGCATAGTGCAGGCGATAAGGCATCTTCATCGACGGCAACTTACAGGCGCACGAGGCCGGAGAAACAGCTGATTCCGACGTTTCCCATCGGAAACGCGCATTTCGGCGACATCTTTTGTCAATCGGACCGGGCCGACTTGTGTGCGACACAGACAAAATGCGTGATCGCAAAGAAAAACCGCCCCTGTTCGGCAAGGTTTTCCTGTTCCCGGGCCCAGGCAAGGGCACGGTTTTCCGGCATCGCTCCGGTCTGGGTCGCATAGGCCGTCATCAGTCGAATCATCATGTTCGCCAACCCATCAGGTCTCAGGTCGGTGTCGCAGATCGTGTGGGGCCGTATGACATCGACGGCAAAACCGCATTCCCTCAATTGTGGCGGCAGATGAGCGGGCACATCCAGCCGTGCCAGATGCCCGTCCCAGATGCGGGTCATACGGCCCATCCGTTCAGGATCGTCGCTATGCCAGGCAAGCGTGTCCCAATGCATGTCTCCGATCACCAAACGCCCACCCGGTCGCAACACGCGGTGAAGCTCTCGCAGGGCAGGACGCATATCGGTGAGGTATTCGAAGACCTGAACCGAGACCGCCTTGTCGAACTGCCCATCGCCAAACGGCAGCGCTTCGGCGGCGCCTTCGATGAGGTCCACATTGTCCAGTCCGGCGCAACGGTCGCGCGCGGAACTCAACATATCCTGGCTCTGATCCAGGCCGGTAACGTTTCCGTTTGGCCCAACCGCCCGGGAAAGTTCCATCGTCATCAAACCGTTACCGCAACCGAGATCGAGGATGCGGTCATCGGGTTTCGGTGACACGGCGTCAAAGCTCTCACGCCGCCTGCGAGAAACATCAGCCCCAAGATAGGCGTCATCCAGAATTCGGGCCGTGGCCTCGTCAAATTGCAACATGCGCGTTTCCCCAAGGGTAACCTAGCAAAAATTAGGGCTCCGAGCGAGCAAAGCAGGACAAGCCCCCTCGCACCGCCGCAACTCTTTGCCTATAAGGGCGCAAATTACGCTTTTGGAGTTGCTGCCATGACCAGTGAATTGCCGCCCATCGACAAGGCCAAACTCGTCGCTGCAAGGCGCGCCGCCGAGATGGTCGAGGATGGAATGCGCGTTGGGTTGGGAACCGGATCAACCGCCGCCTGGCTGGTGCGTTGCCTGGGCGAAATGGTGCGCGAGGAAGGTTTGCGGATCAAGGGCGTGCCGACCTCGACCCGGACGGCGCAGCTGGCCCGCGAGGTGGGGATCGAGGTGGTTTCGCTGGATCAGGCCGGTTGGCTGGATCTGACCATCGACGGGGCAGATGAATTCGATGGCGACCTGAATCTGATCAAGGGCGGCGGCGGCGCGCTGCTGCAGGAAAAGATCGTGGCCACGGCCAGCGACCAGATGGTGGTGATCGCCGATGCTGGCAAAGAGGTCGAGGCGCTGGGCGCGTTTCCCCTGCCGGTCGAGGTCATCCCGTTTGGATGGCAGACAACCCGCTCGCTGATCGAGGAAACCTTGGTGGCAATGGATGTTCTGGGTCGTTCGACCTCGCTGCGAATGACCGGCGAGGCGCCGTTCATCACGGACGAAGGCAACCACATTCTGGACCTGCATCTGCAGCGTATCGGAAATGCACGGCAATTGGCGCTGGTTCTGAACCAAATCCCGGGCGTGGTTGAAAACGGGCTTTTCATTGATATCTGTGACAGGGTCGTGATCGGCTATGGCGATGGCCGGGTCGATGTGCGTGACATCAATGAAGGCACGATTGAGCGGGATCGGATGGACTTTGCAGAGACTGAAAACCTGTTTTCCGATCTTGCGGATTGAGCGTAGGAAGAAAAATGGGAAAGTTTCGGATTGTGGGTGCGGCGATTGGTTCCTTGATTGGATTTGCAATTGGAGCAGGAACCGGTTTGGTTGGTGGGGTTTTCACAGCAATTTTCGGCGGTATCGGTGGAATTTTTTTCTTCCCAGCCCTTCTGGGAATACTTGGTCTTTTGGCGGGACCCGATCTTGCGAGTATTGCCGATAAGTTCAAGCTAAGGAAATCAAAATGAGTTTTGACTATGACCTGTTCGTCATCGGCGGCGGCTCGGGCGGGGTGCGTGCGGCACGCGTGGCGGCGGGCGAGACCGGGGCCAGAGTGGCACTGGCCGAGGAAGACCGTTACGGCGGCACCTGCGTGATCCGGGGCTGTGTACCCAAGAAACTGATGGTCTTTGCCAGCGAATACTCCTCCATGGTTGAAGATGCGCAATCCTATGGCTGGAACATTCAGGCCGGTGCCTTTGACTGGAACGCCTTTCACAACAAGCTGGTGGCCGAACTGGATCGGCTGGAAGGCGTCTATCGCAACATTCTGAAGAACAACGGCGTCGAAAGCTTCGATCAGCGTGCCCGCCTGATCGACCCGCACACGGTCGAACTGGCCGACGGCACCCGCAAGACTGCCAAGCATATCCTGATCGCCACGGGCGGTCGCCCGGTGGTGCCCGAATTTCCGGGCTCGGATCTGGCAATCACATCAAACGAGATTTTCCATCTGGAAAAACTGCCGGAAAGCATCCTGATCGTTGGTGGTGGTTATATCGCCTGCGAGTTTGCCGGGATCATGAACGGGATGGGGGTCAAGACAACGCAATTCTATCGCGGTGCACAGATTTTGCGCGGGTTCGACGACGAAGCGCGCGGGCTGATCTGCGAAGAAATGTGTCAGAACGGTGTTGACGTTCACTTGGGCACCAATGTGATCGAGATGGCGAAGGATGGCGATGGGATCCGGGTCAAAGCCACCAATGGCACCGAACAGACCTTCGATGTGGTGATGTACGCTACGGGCCGCGCGCCCAATGCCGATGATCTGGGCCTCGAAGCGTTGGGTGTCGAACGCGGCCGCAAGGGCGAGATCGTGGTCGACGAATATAGTCAGACGGCGGTTCCTTCGATCTATGCCATCGGGGACGTGACTGACCGGGTCAACCTGACTCCGGTGGCGATCCGCGAGGGCATGGCCTTTGTCGAAACCGTGTTCAAGGGTAATCCCACGCCGGTCGATCATGAACTGATTCCGACCGCGATCTTCACCCAGCCCGAGATGGGCACCGTGGGCCTGAGCGAGGAAGAGGCGGCGGCGCAGGAGCCGATTGAGGTCTATGCAACATCGTTCAAGCCGATGCAGCAATCCTTTGCCGGGCGATCGCAGCGGGTTCTGATGAAACTCATCGTGTCCAAGGCAACGCGAAAAGTTCTGGGCTGTCATATCGTGGCTCCGGGCGCGGGCGAGATGATCCAGCTTGCGGGGATCGCCGTAAAGATGGGCGCGACAAAAGAAGATTTCGACCGGACCGTGGCCGTTCACCCGGTCATGGCCGAGGAACTGGTCACGATGCGGCATCCTGTGCGCAGTGCTTGATTTGCACGCGCGCGCATACACGTTACAAGGGACGCCGTGATCACACGGGCCAAAACAAGGGAAAGATAACATATGGCGGGCAACAGCGGTGGCCCCTGGGGGGGCGGAGGCTCCTCGGGTGGCGGAGGAAATCGAGGCAACAACGGTGGCGGGCGACGCCCGCCCGAAGGCGATGGCCCGCAGATCCCCGAGATCGACGAGCTGATGAAAAAAGGCCAGGAGCAGCTGCGCGTGTTGATGGGCGGGCGCGGCGGCGGTGGCCGTGGCGGCAGCGGCAAGGGCGGTGGCGGTGGCGGTGGTCCCGCCCTGACCAAGGGAACGGTTCTGCTGGGCGCTCTTGTGGCGCTTGGCCTATGGGGATTTGCAAGCGCCTATACGGTCAAGCCCGAAGAACAGTCGGTCGAGTTGCTGTTTGGCAAGTTTTCGGGCATCGGCACCGAAGGTCTGAACTTTGCGCCATGGCCGGTGGTCACGGCCGAGGTGATCCCTGTCAAGGTGGAACAGACCGAAACCATCGGCTCGGGCGGTCGCGGCATCGAAGCGGGTCTGATGCTTACCGGGGATGAAAACATCGTCGATATCGATTTTCAGGTGGTCTGGAACATCAACGACCCGGCCGCTTATCTGTTCAATCTGCGCGATCCCCGCCAGACCATTCAGGCGGTGTCTGAATCGGCCATGCGCGAGATCATCGCACAATCCGATCTGGCGCCGATTCTCAACCGTGACCGTGCGATCATCGCCGAACGGTTGGAGGAACTGATTCAGTTGACCCTCGACAGTTACAATTCTGGCATCAATATCGTCCGCGTGAACTTTGACGGCGCCGATCCGCCAGAGCCGGTGAAGGACGCCTTCCGCGAAGTGCAATCGGCGGGGCAGGAGCGTGACCGGCTTGAGAAACAGGCCGATGCCTATGCCAACCGGGTTCTGGCCGGTGCGCGCGGTGAAGCCGCCCAGGTGCTGGAAGAAGCCGAAGGGTATCGCGCCCGCGTCGTCAACGAGGCGCAGGGTGAGGCCAGCCGCTTCAGCGCGGTTTTGGAGGAATACGCCAAGGCACCCGATGTGACCCGAAAGCGCCTCTATCTGGAGCGGATGGAGCAGGTTCTGGGTGATGTGGACAAGATCATCCTCGACGAGAATATAAGCGGACAGGGGCAGGGAGTTGTGCCTTACCTGCCGCTCAACGAGCTGCGTCGCAGCACCGGCGAGGGGAATTAAGTGATGCGAAAATCAACCTTCATACTTCCCGTTCTGGTGATCGCTGTCGTTCTGGTTCTGTCTTCGATCTTCATCGTGGACGAGCGCCAAAAGGCGCTGGTGCTGCAATTCGGTCGAGTGATCGATGTCAAGGAAGAACCGGGGCTGGCCTTCAAGATCCCGCTCATTCAGGAAGTTGTTCGCTATGACGACCGGATCCTGAGCCGCGAGGTCGGACCGCTTGAAGTCACGCCGCTCGACGACCGTCGCCTGGTGGTCGATGCCTTTGCCAGGTATCGCATTGCTGATGTGCGCCAATTCCGTCAGGCGGTTGGTGCCGGCGGCATTGCCACTGCGGAATCGCGTCTCGATTCGATCCTGCGGGCCAAGACGCGCGAGGTTCTGGGTTCGGTCAGTTCGAACGATATCCTGAGTTCAGACCGTGCCGCACTGATGCTACGCATTCGAAACGGTGCCATTTTTGAGGCGCAGGATCTGGGTCTCGAAGTGATCGACGTGCGTTTGAAACGCACCGACTTGCCACAGGCCAACCTGGAAGCCACCTTTGCCCGGATGCGCGCCGAGCGTGAACGCGAAGCTGCCGATGAAGTGGCGCGCGGTGAAGAAGCAGCGCAGCGTATTCGCGCGCAGGCAGATCGGACTGTGGTGGAACTGGTCTCGGATGCGCGCCGCGAATCTGAAATCATCCGTGGTGAGGCCGACGCCGAGCGCAACGGCATTTTTGCCGAAGCTTATGGAAAGGACCCGGAATTCTTCGAGTTTTACCGCTCCCTGTCGGCCTATGAACGCGCCCTGCAAGGTGGCAACAGCTCGATGGTTCTGAGTCCGGATTCAGAGTTCTTCAACTATCTGAAATCGCCCACCGGTAAGGCCGTTCAGTAATGGGCATGGTCCTTCTGGCCCTTGGGCTGGTGTTGATTGTCGAGGGGCTGGCCTATGCGCTGGCCCCTTCGCTTATCGAGCGAATGCTAGAGATGCTGCGCACGTTGCCGGAAAGCGCACGCCGAAATGTCGGTCTGCTATGTGTCGTTACGGGGTTCATTCTGCTGTGGGCCGCGCAACAGATCGGGTACTGAGACCCGCCCAACCTGGGTAAAGGTGAACGGTTGGCTGATAATGGCTCAACTGGCGGTGATTTCCTTGCTTTCCCGAGTTGCGGGCGGAAACAAACTGACTACATTGGACAGTAAGAACGGGCTGCCCATGGGGCGGCCGGATAAAGCGGTGACAAGGAGACCTCCAGTGCAGGCGAAAGCACGCAGTATTTCCCTTAGGAAAGACGATACCCTGATCAAGGTCAGACTCATGTGGCTGGCGTTCCTGGCGACGCTCCTTGTGCTGGCGCAGGCGGTATCGGCGCTGGCAAAACAGGAAAGCCTGGCACCACTGGCCGATCTGGTGAGCCCGGCGGTGGTCAACATCACCACCACCACCCTGATCGAAAGTCAGACCGGCCCGCAGGGCATCGTGCCCGAAGGCTCTCCTTTCGAGGATTTCTTTCGTGAGTTCCAGGACCGCAATGGCGACAACGGCAACCGCCCCCGCCGCAGCAATGCGCTGGGATCTGGGTTCGTGATCTCCGAGGATGGCTATATTGTCACCAACAACCACGTAATTGCCGAGGCCGACGAGATTCTGATCGAGTTCTTTCCCGGCGATGGTCAGCCGCCGCAGGACCTTCCTGCAAAGGTGATTGGAACAGACGAGAAAACCGATATCGCCTTGTTGAAGGTCGAGGCGAAAGGCCCCTTGAAGTTTGTCAAGTTCGGTGACAGCGACACCGCCCGCGTAGGTGATTGGGTGGTGGCGATGGGTAATCCGCTGGGGCAGGGCTTTTCCGTGTCCGCGGGGATTGTCTCGGCCCGAAACCGGGCGCTCAGCGGTTCCTATGACGACTACATCCAGACCGATGCGGCGATCAACCGTGGCAATTCGGGTGGGCCGCTCTTCAACATGGACGGCGAGGTGATCGGCGTGAACACTGCGATCCTGTCGCCCAATGGTGGTTCAATCGGGATTGGGTTTTCCATGGCGTCCAACGTGGTGGTCAAGGTGGTCGACCAGTTGCGCGAATTCGGTGAAACCCGGCGCGGCTGGCTGGGCGTGCGCATTCAGGACGTGACCGAGGACATGGCGGAAGCGATGGGGCTGGACAAGCCCGGCGGCGCGCTGATCAGCGATGTGCCGGACGGTCCCGCGAAAGAAGCCGGGTTGCTGGCAGGGGACGTGATCGTCAATTTCGATGGCGTCGAGGTCGAGGATACTCGGGCGCTGGTTCGGCAGGTAGGCGAAACGACTGTTGGAAAATCCGTTCGCGTTGTGGTGTATCGCGATGGTGCGACCCAGACTGTTCTGGTGACGCTCGGCCGCCGCGAGGATGCCGAACGTCAGGAAAACGGAGAGTCTTCATCCTCCGAAGCGCCGTCGTCTGTCGAGGAGAAAGATATTCTCGGGCTAACCGTGATGCCCTTGACGGACAAGATGCGTGAGGATCTGGGACTTGATGCGGACGCATCAGGGCTTGTCGTGACCAATGTCGACGAAGCGTCGGAAGCCTTTGAAAAAGGATTGCGAGCGGGTGACCTGATCACCGAGGCCGGACAGCAGAAAGTCACGTCGCTTGGCGATCTCGACGCGCGGATCGACGAAGCAAAAGAGGCGGGGCGCAAGTCCCTGCTGCTTCTGGTGCGTCGTGGTGGTGAGCCCAGATTCGTGGCGCTGAGCCTCGCCGACTGATCGCTTTATAGTTTAGAAAACGGCCGGGTTTTGCCCGGCCCTTTTTGTGTCGTCTCCCGATCTGGGAAAAGCGCAAAAGGAAAGAGCCATATGCCGAAGCATATGGCTCTGTTACAGGGAGAGACCGGTACGGACAGACATTGGGGATGATCTTCCGGTCTCGGTACGGTAACCATAATCTGTATATGCTGGGCATGATTTTCCGTATGTGAACCGGATCACACCGTACGGCGAAAAATCAAATCAGATCGGATTCCGCCAGATCGCCAAGCGCCTCGAAATCCCGGATGCGCAATCCGCCGCGGGTTGCCTCGACAATGCCTTCTTTCTTCCAGCTGGACAGAGTTTTTGAGACCGCCTCGCGCGTGGCGCCCACGAATTCGGCCAACTCGCTTTGCGACAGGGCGAGCATTTTGTTGGGGTCGTTCTGCAGATGGGCGAGATGCTGCAGTTTGCGGGCCAGTCGGATAGGCATCGGCAAGAACACCTGTTCGTTCAGCTGAGAATTCATCCAACGCATGCGAAGACCCGCAAGACGGATCATGTCCACCGCAAGTTCGGGATGTGTCTTGATTTGATCCAGCACATCGCTGCTGCGCACGCGCAGAACACGCGACGGTTCAGCCGCCGACACGGTCGCTGTGCGAGGGCCGGGATCGAACAGGGCTATCTCGCCGAACACCTCGCCTGGCCGCATAAGATCCAGGGTCAGCTTGCGCCCGTTCATCGACAGATAGGAAACTTCGAGTGTACCAGAGAGAATGGCGTAAAGTGCATCGCCGTCGTCGCCCTGCTCGAACAGAATATCGCCCCGGTCAAGAACGATTTCCGATGCCTGGGCCGAAAGCATCGCCTTGAGCCGATCAGACGCGTCGGACAGAAACCCGGTGTCAGGAAATGCTGTCATGAAAGGGACTTGCCCCCTGTGTGAGTGAGTGTGGTCAGCTATTTTTCACAGGTTTGGCCGTAAACCAAGTGTTTTATCCGACGGGGAGGTGTTCCTCACCATCGCGTGATGACGCAGTACGGGTGGCGCCTCAATTGCTGTCCGGGTCGTCCATGTAGTTCTGCAACAGGTTGAACTGCATCATCAGAAACGCCATCAGGGCCAGCGGAAAGCCAAAGGTTTCGATCTTTACCCAAAGATCGGTCGACATGGTGCGCCAGACCAGTTCGTTGGCAATGGCCAGACCGGCAAAACCTGCACACAGACGGCGGGTCAGGATCATCCAGCCTTCGGTGCGCATGGGTATCATCTCGTTGAGGATATAGGCAAGGTAGGATTTTCCCTGCAAAAGACCGATGCCCAGCGTGGCCGAGAAAAAACCGTAGACCAGTGTCGTCTTCATTTTGAAGAATCGCTCGTCATTGAACCAAGCGGTCAGCCCGCCAAAGAAAATCACCATGAAAGCGGTAAATATCTGCATCCGGCTGAGCTTGCCGGTGAGATACCAAAGTACACCCATTGCGGCCAACATCAGCGGCACGAACAGTATGGTGGCAACGATAAAGCCGGAATACTCGGTCCCGCCGATCAGGAAACTGTCATCCCGCAGGCGTAGATAGATGAAAAAGAACGCCAGAGGCGGCCCTAGTTCCAGCACCTGTTTCAAAAGCGGGTTGATGTCTTTTTTCTCTGCCATTGCCTGTCCTGTTGCTCAGCCACCCATCTCAACTATCACAGCGCCCGCGGCAATCAATGCCATCAGGGCAATTCGACGAGGCCCAACCGTCTCTTTCAGGACCAGCCAGCCGATCAACGCTGCAAAAACAGTGGAAGTCTCCCGCAATACCGCCGCCTCGCCCACCTTATCGAGCCGGGTGGCCAGCATGATCGCTCCGAATGACAAAAACGCGATGATACCGCCTGCAAAGCCGCGCAGCATCAAGGGGCCGGGGGCGGGGCGGTGGATCATCGCGCGCCACCTGAGAAAGGAGTAGATCGGCATGGTGCATCCGTCGATCATGAAGAACCAGGCCAGGAAAGTGAACGGGTCGGCGGTCGCGCGGATGCCATAGGCGTCGTAGGTGGTGTAAAGCGCCACGAAAAGACCTGTAGTAACCGCCAGAGCCAGTGCCACGGCCAACGTCTCGCGGTTGGTCTCAAGATAGCGCAGGTTATAGCCGGCAAGCCCGAAGATGCCCGAAAGCAGCACCGCGACTCCCAGCCATTGCAGCGGCGAAAACACTTCGCCGAACAACAAATAGGCACCGATCACCGTAAACAGCGGCCCGGTGCCCCGCACCACCGGGTAGACCACAGTATAAGATCCCTTGGTATAGGCCATCGCCTGAAAGATCTTGTAGAGAATGTGGATGAACCAGGCCGTGGCAAAGATCGGCCACATGTGCGGCTCGGGCCAGGGCACGACGAAAAACGCAAATGGTGCCGCCATGAGGCAATAGGAGGCGTCGATCGCCCCACGTGACAGCCACGGGTCGTGGCGGCCTTTTTGAAGCGCGCCGAACACCGCATGCAAAAAGGCAGCCATCAGCGCCAGCCCAAGGGCCAGTTGATGACCGGCTTCGGTGCCTTCGAGTGAGATGAGCCAATCGCTCAAACGTTGACCTTTCGCAGGGCGGTATGGCCGGGGGCTGCCTGCCCCCGGACCCTCGGGAGTATTTTCAAAAAGATGAAGTTCAGGTCCGGGCGAGGCCGGTTAGGGCGGCGGCGAAATCTTCGGGGTCAAACGGCGAGAGGTCGTCGATCTGTTCTCCGACCCCGATGGCGTGGATTGGAAGGCCAAACTTGTCGGCCAGCGCCACCAGAACGCCGCCCTTGGCGGTGCCGTCGAGCTTGGTCATCACCAGCCCCGAGACATCCGCGAGTTTCTGGAAGGTTTCGACCTGGCTCAACGCATTCTGGCCGGTGGTGGCGTCAAGCACCAGCAGCGTATTGTGAGGGGCGGTGTCGTCCTTTTTGCGGATCACTCGAACGATCTTGGCCAGTTCCTCCATCAGGTCGGCGCGGTTCTGCAACCGGCCCGCGGTGTCGATCATCAGAAGGTCGGCGCCGTCCTCCTGTGCCTTTGTCATCGCGTCGAAGGCGAGGCTGGCAGGGTCGGAGCCTTCGGGCGCGGTCAGGACCGGCACACCGGCGCGTTCGCCCCAAACCTGGAGCTGTTCCACGGCGGCGGCGCGGAAAGTGTCGCCGGCGGCGATCACCACCTTCTTTCCGGCGGATTTGAACTGGCTGGCGAGCTTGCCTATGGTGGTGGTCTTGCCCGATCCGTTGACGCCCACCACCAGAACCACCTGCGGGCGTTTCGGATAGATCGGCATGGGTCGCGCCACCGGCTCCATGATGCGGGTAACCTCTTGGGCAAGCAGCATCTTGATTTCATGGGTCGAAAGCTTTTTCCCGAACCGCCCTTCGGCCATATTGGCGGTGACGCGCAGGGCGGTATCGACGCCCATATCCGAAGCGATCAACAGCTCTTCGAGCTGTTCCAGCATGTCGTCGTCAAGTGTGCGGCGTACCACCGTGCGGTCTGATCCGCGCGAAAAAAGACGGCCCAGCAGCCCTTTTTGCGTCTCGGGCGCCGGGTCCTCGGGCGGCGGCGGCGCGGGGACAGGATCGGCGGGCATCGGCGCGGGCGTTTCGACCGGTTGCGGTATGGGGGCAGGTTCCGGCACTTCGGGAACCGGTTGCTGCTCAGGCTCAGGCTCGGGGATCACCGGGTCGGGCGTTTCTTCGCCGCCGTCCTCGACAATCGCGTCCAGCCCCTGTTCGAGCCGCGAGGAGGATTTGAACAGCCGGTCCTTGAGCTTGGATAAAAACGCCATCTTTGGTCTCCGCAGGTGTTCCTTTCACCTAATGCGGATTGGCGGCGGTTGCAAAGGGTCAGACGAAGGCTGTGACAAATCCGGCCTGTGCCCCCCAGTAGAGCGGCCAGACCAGATAGGGCGTTGCCTTCAGCGCCGGGTGATCCTTGGGCAGCAGGAACTTTTCCGTGGCCAGAATGAGGTCCGAGGCGATGAAGGCCAGCGCGGCGGGCAGGGCCAGGCGCAGGGCACCGGTGTCAGGCAGGGCCAGAACGGTGATGCCCATGCCGAGGATGATCGGGATATAGGCCAGAACCGGACCCTTCAGGTCACCTGCACGGGGGGCAAGCAGGGTGGCCATTACGATACCCAGCAGGACCAGCGTCCAGACGATGCCGGGGCTGTTCATGATCCGGGCCACGTCGGTTGCAGGATGGGTCAGGAAAAGCGCGATATAGGCCAGATGCCCGGCTGCAAAAGCGCCGATACCGGTCATGAAGGTCGCATCCGTTTCGCGCGACAGCAAGGCATCACCCAGTGCACAAAGCGCAAGCGCCGCGATCAGCAGCTGAGGTGCGCCAAGGATCAGGGCCAACAGTGCCAGCCCCGCCACCGAGGCGGTCTTGAGGACGGTTCGGGCACCGCTCGCGGGGTTGGTTGTCATCGGCAGATAGACCAACGCGCAGGCGGCGGCGATCCAGAACAGGAGGTGCGGCATGTATGTGTTCCTCGTCGTTCCGGTCAGAGAGGCAAATCCCGGTGCGCGGTTCAACCGGAAAGAGCGGGGGTGACGCGAAGTTATTCGGGTCGATCAGTGTCGATTTTGCGCAGTGTGCCGCGTCGTGAAGGGTTATCAGCGGTAAATTGGTGCAACGGTTTATGTTTGTGCAACGAAGTCTGACTTGGACTGTTTTGAGCCCATTTTGACAGATGCTGCGCGCCGCTCCAATGAACGCTTTCAGTCCGTCGGGTACTTGGCAATCAGGTGATTGACCGTGTCTGATTTCGCAATCCAGGTCACTTCATGCGCGGTGCTTTTCAGTTCCCTGTCAGGGCGCAACGACCTGTGCCTTGGTCGAGAGAGATGGCGTGTGCCGAGTCTTCGGCAATATCGATCCAGTTCTGCTCTCCATGAATCAGGCGCATGACCATTGCTCCCTCAAAGAGAACGACCAGTGTAGCGGCAAGCTTCTCGGGATTCGGATCGCCGACCCTGGACAATGCCTTGGTCAGGGAGTTCTGCAAAATGTTTTTTTGCGCGATCGCGGCTTGCCTGACGGGGTGTCCAGGCGCCCACGCGAGTTCCATCGCCGCGCGGCTGAAGCCCGACCCTCTCCAATCCGGAGAGCTCGACCATTTGCGCAGTTCACCGAATATGGTGCGGATCACGTCCTTTGTTGTCTTGGGCTTGGACCGGAACCATCGCTGGATGTTTCGTTCCGCAAGCTCAACTTGTGCCAACATCACCTCGGCAATCAAATCGTCTTTCGACGGAAAGTGATTGTAAAGAGTTCGCTTCGTGACCCCTGCCGCCTTCGCAATAGCGTCGACACTCGATCGTTCATAGCCTTCACGATAGAAGGCGGCAAATGCGTACTTCAGGATACGTTCGCGGGTTTCAAAGGAGTCTCTGGGCATGCTCCAAAGTATACCGATGAGTAAACCTAAAACACCAACAATTCTGGCATCCTCAAGTTATCGCGAGGCGGCTCTCCCAGGTTCAGTCATGGATGGTCCTTAGAACCGCCTATTGAAGCAAGGTTCTTTCAATGGTCCGTTCAGCCGCAATCATCATCTGTCTTCTTGTTCTTGGTGACGTGATTTCCGAGCAATATTCTCTTCCTTTTCCCGGAGCGGCCCTCGGGTTGGCCATGCTCACGATGATATTCACCGTGCGGGGCGGGCCGGACCCAGGATCCGAAGAGCTGTTTGACTTTGCCGCTCCGTACTTTCCCCTGTTCTTTGTGCCCGCGGCTGTCGGTGTGGTGGCAAGCCTCGATATGCTGTTCGCGTCATGGGTCTACATTGCCATCGCAATCGTTGCCGGAACGGCGGCGACACTTGTTGCAACTGGAATTGTCTTCCAATGTCTTCTCAGACGTGTCGTCGGGGAGGCACGCGTATGACCGAGCTTCTGGACCTGGCCCTTGCTCAACCGCTGTTTGCAATCGGCATTACAATCGCTGCATACGGTGCCGCCGACGCGCTTTGGCAAGTTTCTGGGCGCTCGGCGTTTCTGAACCCGGTTCTGGTCGCCACATGCCTCGTCGCGGCAGTCCTGCTCGTGCTTGAAATACCCTACGGCAACTACCTCCAGAAAGCGGAGCCAATAGATGCGACTCTCTCGCTCCTGATCGTCCTTCTGGCGGTTCCGCTCTTTCGCCAGTTTGGTCTGATCCGGCAGGCTGGTTTGCCTATAGGTATAGCGCTGTTGACGGGTTCGCTCGTCGCTCTTGGAAGCGCTCTGATCTACCCGTTCTTCGACGATGCAGGAGGTATATTACTCGCGACCTTGGCCCCCAAGTCCGCGACGACGGCGGTCGCTGTCGAGATCGTCGTCAAACAAGGCGGCATTCCCGGTCTCACTGCGGTCATTGTGATCTCGACAGGTATCTTCGGCGCTGCGTTCGGACCATCTATTCTGGATGCCTGCCGGATCACCGACGACCGTGCGAAAGGCTTCGCGCTTGGGGTAGCTTCGCATGCAATCGGCACAGCGCGTGCTTTCCAGATGTCCGAAACGGCCGGGGCATTTGCAAGTCTTGGTATGATCCTGAACGCCCTTCTTACCATGCTGTTCGTCCCGCTTGCGCTGGAGATTGCAGCACAATAGGTAATGACGCTATCGCATCACCCACGACATCATTCACACGGGTCTGTCGTGGGTCAGGAAGCCGACACTCGTACTGCCGCAGCGAAAGTTCACTTCGTCCGGCAAAACGAACCTACCCATCCCCTCGCACCAATAGATCCAGCATGCCCGAGATATCCTCGACCTCCTCGGCGATCACGTGGGTTACCGAATGCGCCCGTTGCATCCGGCCCGTCACCCGCAGCAGCCGCCCCGAGATGACCGCGCGGCGGAACTGTTCATAGATCTTGCGCCAGACCACTATATTCACCACGCCGGTCTCGTCCTCGAGCGTAACAAAGATGACGCCCTTGGCCGTGCCCGGTCGCTGCCGCAGGATCACCAGCCCCGCCACCGTCACCCGCGCGCCTTCGGGCGGGTCGTCCAGCCGGGCAGCGGGCAGACAGGCAGGCGGGCGTGGCCAGTCATGGGCAGGGGACGCCTTGGAAGCGGATGAAACGACCATGAGAACAAAAATAGAACATGCGCAAGGAAAGTCCAGACGCGCCGCGAGGGGTCGCAAATGAGGGTGGAAACGTCTAAAGGGCTTGACTAAGGAAGGTTCGGAACATCGCAGAAGGAAGACGCGAGCAATGGCAAAGATCACCTATATCGAGCATGGCGGCACCGAGCACACCGTCGAGGTCGCCAACGGGCTGACCGTGATGGAAGGCGCCCGCGACAACAATATCCCGGGCATCGAAGCCGATTGCGGCGGCGCCTGCGCCTGTTCGACCTGTCACGTCTATGTTCATCCCGACTGGATCGAGAAGATTCCGGCCAAGGACGACATGGAAGAGGACATGCTGGATTTTGCCTATGAACCCGATCCGGCCCGTTCGCGCCTGACCTGCCAGATCAAGGTCACCGACGCGCTGGACGGTCTGGTCGTGCAGATGCCGGAAAAGCAGATCTGATGCGCATTTCGGCCGCAGCAGCGATTCTGGCGCTGTGGCCGTTTTTGCCTGCACAGGCGCAGGTCATCTCGGACGCCACGTATACCCTGCCTACCACGGCCTATCCGCACGGTGTTCTGGGCGACAACCAGGAATGGGGCGCCATTCAAGTCACGGTCAAGCGACAGCGAGGATCCGAAGGATCGCTCCTGACCGGCCATCTGAGCGTGACATACGAAATCGATGCTCAGCCGGAAACGGTTTTCGAAGATATCGAACCGCGCCTTTGGGACGTGACCGGCGATGGTGAACCCGAAGTGGTCGTCGTCGAAAGCCATCAGAACTACGGCGCGCGCCTGCTGATCATAGGGCTGAGCAACGGAAAACCCGACTATCTGGCGGCAACGCCAAATATCGGTACCCGCTTTCGCTGGCTCGCCCCAATCGGCGCCGCCGACCTGGACGGCGACGGCCATGTCGAGATCGCCTATATCGACCGTCCTCACCTGGCCAAAACCCTGCGCATCTGGCGTTATCGCGACGGTATGCTGGAAGAGGTCGCCAGCCTGCCAGGCCTCACCAATCACCGCATCGGCGAGGATTTCATTTCAGGCGGGTTGCGCGATTGCGGGTCTGGCCCAGAGATGATCCTGGCCGATGCAGGCTGGCAGCGAATTATCTCGGTCCGCCACGATGGTGATTGGGTGCGCGATGATCTTGCTCCCTTCAGCAAGGCCAATATCGACCGCGCAATAAGCTGCAAGTAACCCAATTCACAGTCTCCGACCTTGTGTTGCACTATCGTTTCGGCAACCGTGGGGCAGGTCAGATGCCAATTGCTCCCGGCAAATGGGTCACGTGCGCATTTCTGTCGACAGGAAGGAAAACCCGATGCCGGCGAAACTCTCACGATAGTGAAGACACGTTACAGTGGCTTATGTTACCTTTTGCTTGGTTGGATCGTCAGAATGAAAAAAAGCGCCAGACATCCATATGTAAGTTTCAGTTCGATCTGCCTGATTTCCGGGTTGGCGATTTCTACTGCCATTGCGCAGTCTGAAAGTCAGGATGCCCATCTCGCAATCGAAAACCCGGCAGAGCTGTCCAAGGACGAGGCGGAACAGGTTTATCTGGGCCTCATGAAGCGCATGGAAATGGGATACGGCGCTTCGCGACTCGACATTATCGAGAACTATCAGAGGTGGCCCAAATACAATGACGCACCCTTCATGTCCGCGACACATGGACAACGGTTTGTAAACAGCTACGCCAACGAGATCGCGGGCGACTACGGGACGCTGAAAAGCGGTGAGGCGCTGCCTGCCGGGTCGGTTCTGGCTAAAGACAGCATGACCGTCACCACCGAAGACCGCATTTTCCCCGGTGCGCTGTTCGTCATGGAAAAACTGCCCAAAGGCGAAAGCCCTGCGACAGGGGACTGGAGATATGTCATGGTGATGCCGGATGGATCGCTGTTTGGCGACACCACGGGTGACCGCAGTGCCGCTGTGGCTTACTGCCACGATTGCCACATATCGGTGGCGGATCGCGATTTCACCTTCTTTGTTCCAGAAGAATACCGGGTTGGAAATCAACCCTGACCGCTAGGCCCAAGGCCTATGGCGCATCTTTGATACGACGTCAGGGCGCGCGAGCCTGCCGCTGGCGGCTCAGAGCGCCCGCCAGCCGATATCGCGTCGATAAAACCCTTCGGGCCAGTCAATCGCCCCTGCCATGGCATAAGCACGGTCTCGGGCTTCCTGCAGCGACGACCCGCGCGCGGTCACGTTCAACACACGACCCCCGGTTGCCGTAACGGCGCCATCCTTTTCGGTCGTTCCGGCGTGAAAAACCATGTTCATGCTGTCTTCGGGCAGATCCTCCAACCCTCGGATCACCGTGCCTTTCTCGTAAGAACCCGGATAGCCTTCGGCCGCCAACACTATGGTGAGCGCGTGATCGTCTCCCCAGTTCACCCGAGCCTGGGCCAATCGTCCCTCGGCGGCCGCGTGCATCAGGTCCATCGCCTGCGCCCCCAGCCGCATCATCAGCACCTGGCATTCCGGGTCGCCAAAGCGGACGTTGTATTCCACCAGTTTCGGCTGGCCGTCCTTGATCATCAAACCGGCATAGAGAATACCCTGAAACGGCATGCCCCGGCGGGCCATTTCGGCCATGGTCGGGCGCACGATCTCTTCCATCGCACGGGCCTCGACCTCGGCACTCAGGACCGGAGCAGGGGAATATGCACCCATGCCGCCGGTGTTCGGGCCGGTATCACCGTCGCCGACGCGCTTGTGATCCTGCGCGGTGCCGATGGACAGGATGTCGGCGCCGTCGCACAGCACAAAGAGCGAGGCTTCCTCGCCCTCCATGAACTCTTCGATCACCACTTCGGCGCCGGCGCCGCCAAAGGCGCCGCCCAGCATGTCCTCGACCGCCGCGACAGCCGTATCCTCATCCATCGCCACGATCACGCCCTTGCCGGCGGCCAGCCCGTCGGCCTTGACCACGATCGGCGCGCCCTGCTGGTGGATATAGGCAACGGCAGGTTCAACCTGCGTGAACCGGGCATAGCCTGCGGTGGGCGCGCCCGCCGCGTCGCAGATCTCCTTGGTAAAGCTTTTCGACGCCTCCAGTCGCGCCGCCGCCTCGGAAGGGCCAAAGACCAGAATGCCCGCCTCGCGCAGCCGGTCGGCAACACCCACGGCCAGCGGTGCCTCGGGACCCACTATGACGAAATCGATGGCGTTCTCCTCGGCAAAGCTCACCACCGCACCGCCATCCAAGATGTCCAGCGTGGCACAATCGGCGATCTTCGCGATCCCCGCATTGCCGGGCGCCACGATCAGCTTGTCGCATTTGGGGTTTTGCATCACCGCCCAGGCCAGCGCATGTTCGCGCCCGCCGCTGCCAAGAATGAGGATGTTCATAAGACGCGCTCCGCTCTGCCTGACCCTGTCCCGCGCCTTCTAGGGCGAACCTTCGTGCGAAACAACCCGGACCGAAGCGCACACCCGCTCGCTCGGGACGCGCCAGCGCCAAAGACGGCGGCAACGTCACACGATCCCGGAGATGAGCACCCGCAGGGTGGGCAGTCTGCCCACCGCACCTCTCCTGTTTCCCCGGTGTCCATCGTCGCCCCATGACCCCAAGACAGCAGGCCCTTAACCCGCTAACTTGGACCCAGGCACACATAGAGGACCCACCATGCAGAAACTCGCCGCACCGATCGTTCTGGTATATTTTCTTTCATCTTTCGCCTCTGCCGATCCCGCCACTGAATGCGGCGGCGGCAGCCAGGTCGAGACCGGCGCCTGCGTGGCGGACACGCTGGACCGGGTCGATGCGAGTGTCGAGCTCTATCTCGGCTTCGCCATGGCCGCCGCGCAAGAGCTGGACGATGTGACCGGCCGCAAGGTCGCCACCCCGGCACTGACCGCCTCGCAAGACGCCTGGGCGAGCTATCGCGATGCCCATTGCGCATATGTCGGCGCAACCTTCGGCGGTGGCTCGGGGACCGGCATCGGGATCAACTCCTGCCGGATCGAACTTGGCCGCGACCGTGCCAGCGACCTGATGCGCTACACCCAATAACCCCAGAGGACAGGCCCCGTAGGGTGGGCAGTCTGCCCACCTCCGATCCTTCCGATATCGCCACCATCGCCGCCAGCAACTGACGTACAAAACGGTCAATCCCCCTCCGCACCCCAGTACAAAACGGTCAAAGCGCCTCTGTCTCGGGATCCGCTTGGCCTTCTCCGCCGACCCGTCTAATCTGACCTGACAGGCAAATCAGGACACTGACATGGACCTTCTCGACGACCCCCAACCGGGCCAGAACATGCCCGAATTCACCGTCTCCGAGATCTCGGGCGAGGTGAAGCGCGCGCTGGAAAGCAGCTTTGGCCGCATCCGGGTACGGGGCGAGGTCGGGCGCGTATTTCAGGCCCGCTCGGGGCATCTTTATTACGACATCAAGGACGACCGCAACGTACTGGCCTGCACCACATGGAAAGGGCAGGTTGCCAGCCTTTCGGTGGTCCCCGAAGAGGGTCTCGAGGTTGTCGTGACCGGCCGCCTGACCGCCTTTGGCGCCCAGTCGAAATACAACCTCAACGTCGACGAGGTCGCCGTCGCGGGCCAGGGCGCGCTGATGGCACTTTTGGAAAAGCGCAAGAAAACCCTTGAATCCGAAGGGCTGTTCGCACCCGAGCGCAAGAAGCCGCTGCCCTATCTGCCGAACATCATCGGGGTGATCACTTCGCCGCAGGGGGCGGTGATCCGCGACATTCTGCACCGGCTGCGGGATCGGTTTCCGCGCAAGGTGCTGATTTGGCCGGTCGCCGTACAAGGGGCCAACTGCGCCCCCGAGGTTGCCCGCGCCATCAAGGGGTTCAACCAACTGGCGCCCGGCGGCGCGTTGCCTCGGCCCGATCTTATCATTGTGGCTCGTGGTGGTGGATCGATCGAAGACCTTTGGGGCTTCAACGAGGAGATCGTCGCCCGCGCCGCCGCTGCGTCGGACATCCCGCTGATCTCGGCGGTTGGGCATGAAACCGACACCACCCTGATCGACTATGTTTCGGATCGCCGCGCGCCGACCCCGACCGCAGCCGCCGAATTGGCGGTTCCCGTGCGGATGGAGCTTTTGGCCTGGACTGGCGAGCAGGGCGCCCGCCTGTCGCGGGCGACAACGGACGGGGTACAGCGCCGCGCTCAAAGGCTGCGGGACCTGTCGCGCGCACTACCGCGTGCGGATACGTTGCTGGACACCCCCCGCCAACGGCTGGATCAGGTATCGGAACGCCTGCCCAATGCCCTGATCCGGGGGGTTCAGAACCGGCGCGTCAAGCTGCTGGACATGTCGGCGCACCTGCGGCCATCCACGCTGCGCAATTTCGTCTCGTCACGCCGTGACCGGTGGCACAACCTTGCATCGCGCCTGTCGCTGCGCCCCATCGAACGCGAACTCAAAAGCCGCCGCGATGACCTGACTCGCTTGTCCGACCGCCTGAACACGGCGCAGAAAACCCGCATCGATCGGTTGCGCCAAACGCTCGACGCCACTGACCGGCTACGCGAAACACTCAGCTACAAGGCCACGCTCGGGCGCGGATATGCGGTCGTACGCGCCGATGGGGACGTGGTCACAACCCAGGCCGAGGCCGCAAGGCACAGCGTTCTGGAAATCGAATTTGCGGATGGCCGCATGACAACCGGAGCGTCGCCTGTCAAACCGTCGGCGCGAAAACCCAAGCCGGACGCGCCCGATCAGGGCAGCTTGTTCTAGTCTGATGTTGACGATCTGGGGCCGCAGGACTTCTTCGAACGTGCAGGCCCTGATGTGGTGTGTGGGCGAACTTGGCCTTACTTTTGAACGTCATGATCTCGGGCACCGGTTCGGCGGCCTCGACGCCGACAGTTTCACTGCACTGAATCCAAACCGCACCATCCCGGTACTGAAGGATGGCGAAGGTATGCCGATCTGGGAAACCGGAGCGATCCTCCGTTATCTTGCCGCCAAATACGGGAACGAGACCTTCTGGCCCAGTGACCCGTTGCGCAGAGCGACCATCGACCAATGGGCCGAATGGGCCAAAATCAACGTCGCGATGGCGTTTACCGTTCCTGTTTTCTGGCGCGTCGTACGCACGAACAGGAACGACCGAGACCCGGACGCCATTCAGACCGCTGTCCGAACCGTCGAAAAGAAACTGGTCATCGCCGAACATCAGTTGGCCAGCA
The DNA here is from genome assembly GCF_056536925.1 of Ruegeria sp. CI1. Taxonomy (NCBI): domain Bacteria; kingdom Pseudomonadati; phylum Pseudomonadota; class Alphaproteobacteria; order Rhodobacterales; family Roseobacteraceae; genus Ruegeria; species Ruegeria sp. CI1. Next base: position 124,096 of record NZ_JBQFQP010000002.1, read on the forward strand.
ACGCGTTTCTCGGCGGCGAATCCCTGACACTGGCGGATATCCAGTTCGGCCATGTCCTTTACCGCTACTACGATATTGAAATTGACCGCGCTGATTTACCAAATCTAAAGCGCTACTATCGCGATCTGACGTTGCGGCCTGCCTATCGCGAGCATGTAATGATCAGCTACGACGACTTGCGCGCAACTTGACAAGGCGCGTCAAACCCCGACATCCGGCCCGTAACAGATCATTTCCTCGCCGATATCCTCGGCTTCATACAGTTCGGTCGCCTCGGGATCGCCTTCGAACCGGGCGATCAGGCCGCCGGAGGATTGAGAGAATTCCCAACATTGCGGGTCCAGGCGGTCTTCGTAAACGAAACAGATCTGGCGGCCCTGTTCGTACCAGATGCCTTCCTTGCAATTGCCATCAAGAAACGACCAGATGACGCGGCGATTGGGCAAATACTCCTCGACCCCGTAAGCCACGCCGTCAAAGCCATAAAACAGCGTCTTGCCGCGGGTATAGGCGTCGAATTCCTCGGCGGACATCGGCTCCGCCGCCGGGGCTACTTGACCAAAGACCAGCAAGGGAATCACGAAACGCAACAGCATGACCGAATTGTGTCAGATCGCGTAGGTGATCGCTACTTGCAAAGGCGTGGGGTGGGCGGGCTATCGCCTGAACAGAACACTTTGCGCCTGCTTGTCGCGATGATCGGTGCGCAATTCGATATGCAAGTCCCGGCCCGCCTGCACAGCGGGCCGCGCGCCCACGGTTTCCAGCCAACGGGCGAAATGGGGCTTGTCTTCCAACGTCTGCTGCTGACCTTCCCACAGGCTCGCCCAGCCCCAGATGGACATGTCGGCGATGGAATAGAAATCGCCCGCCACGAATTCATTCCTGGCCAGACGCCGGTCCAGCACGCCATAAAGCCGCGCGACCTCGGCTCGGTAGCGGTCCTTGGCATAGGGCAGGTCCTGCGGCGGATCGAGATAGGGGGCGTATTTCAGGAAGTGATGCGCCTGACCCGCCATCGGGCCAACGCCGCCCATCTGCCACATCAGCCACTCCTCGACCGTGATCCGGTCGCGCTGTATCCTTCCATAGAATCGCCCGGTCTTGCGCGCCAGGTACATCAGGATCGCACCGCTTTCGAAGATCGACACCGGTTCGCCATCCGGCCCATCCGGATCGGTGATCGCGGGCATCCGGTTGTTGGGCGCGATTTTTAGAAATTAAGGGTCGAACTGGCCGCCCGCGCGGATGTCGATCAAGTTGACATTGTATGGCAGCCCCATCTCTTCCAGCGCGATGGAGATTTTCCAGCCGTTGGGCGTGGGCCAATAGTATAGCTCGATCGGGTCCGCCATCCGTCTCCTCCGGGTTAACGGGAGGATGATGAGCTTTTGCCGAAGAACGGCAAGTGGCAAAAGAACAGGTGACAGGACCGTGAGCGCAGTCCGCATCGGACTTGACGCATGGGCAGATCAGGCGTTATGGCATCGCATCGAACAACGTGGCGATTTGTTACCGGATTGCGGGCCACGCTAAACAACACCGCTAAAAGGTCAGGATGAAAGACCCCTTTCGCTTGGCCGCGTCTGGGGTTTTTTGTTTGCCTCTGCCCGAGGCTGAAAGGAATGAGATGAGCGAGAGCTGGAACAAACGCACCCAAGCCGTGCATGGCGGTATTCGCCGCAGTCAGTACAACGAAGTGAGCGAGGCGATCTTCCTCACACAAGGCTTCGTTTATGAGAACGCCGAACAGGCCGAGGCCCGGTTCATCGAATGCGGACCTGACGAGTTCATCTATGCCCGCTACGGCAACCCTACAGTGTCGATGTTCGAACAGCGCATCGCGGCGCTGGAAGGGGCCGAGGATGCCTTTGCCACCGCCTCGGGCATGGCTGCGGTCAACGGTGCGCTGACCTCGATGCTGAAGGCCGGGGATCACATAGTTTCGGCCAAGGCGCTCTTTGGGTCGTGTCTCTATATCGTCGAGAATATTCTGACCCGCTTCGGTGTCGAGGTCAGCTTTGTAGACGGCACCGATCTGGAGCAGTGGAAAGCGGCGATCCGTCCTGACACCAAGGCGGTGTTCTTCGAATCCATGTCGAACCCGACGCTCGAGGTGATCGATATCGCCGGCGTGGCCAAACTGGCTCATGCGGCCGGTGCGGTCGTGATCGTCGACAACGTATTCTCGACCCCGGTTTATTCCCGCGCCATCGAGCAGGGCGCGGATGTCGTCATCTATTCCGCAACCAAGCACATCGACGGGCAGGGGCGGGCGCTGGGCGGTGTGATCATCGGCACCCGCGAGTTCATACGCGGCACGGTCGAACCTTATCTGAAACATACCGGTGGAGCGCTCAGCCCGTTCAATGCGTGGATCATGCTCAAGGGGCTGGAGACCATGGCGCTGCGGGTGAACGCACAGGCCGAGACTGCGCAGAAACTGGCCGAGGCGCTGGAAGGGCACCCGGCGCTGGAACGGACGCTTTATCCTGGCCTGAAAACCCACGCGCAAAACGCACTGGTCCAAAGCCAGTTGGGCGGCAAGGGCGGCACCGTCCTCTCGCTCGACATCAAGGGCGGCAAGGCTGCGGCGTTCCGGTTCCTCAACGCGTTGACCATCCCGGTGATCTCGAACAATCTGGGCGACGCCAAATCCATTGCCACCCACCCGGCGACAACGACGCACCAGAGGTTGAGCGACGCGCAGCGCGACGAGTTGGGCATCACCCCCGGCCTGATCCGTTTTTCGGTTGGGTTGGAGGACGCCGACGATTTGCTGGCGGATCTGCAACAGGCGCTCGACGCTGCGCAATAGCGGGCGGGTCACGGTGACAGAATTATCGCGGGTCGCGCACGGGACCTGTTTGGCCTTGGATCAGGTCTCGCCGGCCCCGGGTTCTTGATCGGGTGATTCCGGGATTCCGGCCTGGCGAAGATAGTCGGACATCAGCTCCAGCAAACCTGTGTTGAAGCTGGGCAGCATCGCTCGGAACTCGGTGATGGAATAGCTCGGCCGCACCCGGATCAATTCTTGCGCAGCGCGCGCCGCCTCGTCTGCCCGACCAGCGGCTGCGTACGCGACGGTCTGGGCGAAATGTGTCCAATGAACCTTGGCATTGGCTCGAACCGCCATTCTTGCGGCGACTATTGCGTCTTCGGGTCTTGCCATCTGGATAAGACAAACGGTTTTCAGCATCAGCGGCATCCAGACGAAAGGGTCCTGCGGGTTCAGGCGCAGTGCCGCCTCGACATACGGCAACGCCTCAGACGCCCGACCCATGGCATTCAACACCTGACCCAGGTTGTAATGGGCAAAGGCCAGGTTCGGGTTCAGTTCGATCGCCCGCTCCAGCGAGGCAATGGCCAGGTCGGGTTGCCCGGACATGCTGAGCAGACGACCGAGCGCCAGATGCGCCATTGCGTCCTGTTCGTCCAACGTGAGCGCGTCCCGGGCCAGTCGAATTCCACGTTCCAGGGTGGCTTCCGGTTCTTCGGAGAACCCCATGGCGATATCGGTGATGCAGACCAATGCCAGTCCCGCGCAGGCCAGCGCAAAATCCGGGTCGTCGTCCAGCGCCCGTTCCAGAAATTTGCGCGCTTCGATGTTGCCGGTACGGGTGGATTGATAGAACAGGTTCATACCACGCTGGTAATTGGTCCAACTGTCCAGGCTGGAGGGCGGTCTTCGCGCTGATCGCGACACTTCCGCCTGACGCACCTGAACATCGACGGTCGAAACGATCATGGCTGAAATCTCATCTTGCAGATCGAACAGGTCTTCCATCGTCCGTTCAAATCGGTCGGCCCAGACGTAAATGCCGGTTTCGGCTTCGATCAGCTGCGCCGTGATCCGCAGGCGATTGCCCGCACGCCGAACCGACCCTTCGACCACGTATCGCACATCCAGTTCCCGTGCGATTTTTCGCACATCCTTATGGGTGCCCTTGTAGGCGAAGGTCGAGTTGCGGGCGATGACGAAAAGCGAACGGAAGCGGCTGAGTTCGGTGATCACATCCTCGACGATACCGTCGGCCAGGAACTCCTGATCGGGATCCGTGGACATGTTGTCGAAGGGTAGGACAGCGATCGAAGGCCGTGTAGTGGCGGCCTTCGCGGCTGGTGCGCTCCCAGTGTTCTCTACCCGCCAGACTTCGACCGGTTCGGGAATGTTCTTGACGGTTTGCGGGCCAAGCGCCGTCAGTTCCGCTTCGATCTTGCCGCGCACTTGGTCATGAACGCTTCGGGAAATGCAAAGACCACCGGGCGGTGCAAGACTTTCCAGACGGGCGGCAATGTTGACGCCATCGCCTAGAATATCGTCCCCGTCGCTCACCACATCGCCCAGATTGATTCCGACCCGAAACCGCATGCGTTTCTCGTCGGGTTGGTCGGCCTCATGCGCGGCAAGCTGGCCCAGCATGTCCATCATGGTACGAACCGCAGACACAGGCGACGGAAATTCGGCCAAAAGACCGTCACCCATGGTCTTGATCAGTCGTCCGCCACCGGCTGACAGTCCAGGCAGGATGATCCTGTCGAACAGGTTGCGCAGCCGCGTCAGCGTGCCTTCTTCGTCCGCGGATATCAGCCGCGAATACCCCGCCAGATCGGCGGCGACGATGGTGGTCAGGCGACGTTGCACGGCTCCTCCGGTCAATCAGGGGCAGGAACCAAGTATGCCTACAACTCGCGTTTCGGCAAGAACACGCGTGATCACGCCGACGGTTCAGCCCACCCGCCCGTAAAAACCGGCGCGCTCGGTTTCGGTAAAAGTCACGCCTGGGCGTTCATAATACGAAAAGACCGCGATGATCCGTTCCCTGTCTCCGCGCACCGGCGTCACGCGATGGGCGGTGTTCTTGCCCTTGAATACGTTCAGTGTTCCGGGACTCAGAGAAATCTCCTTGCTGTCCGGGTCTTCCCCCCGCAACAGCCGCGCGACGCCATCATAGTTGGGGTCGCCCTCGCTGCGCAGGTCGGTGCGGTATTCAAACCCGCCACCCGCCCTTGGGGCCTGTAACAGCAAGGTGGTGGTGAACTCCGAGCGGTCGAAATGCCAGTTGAGCGCCTGACCCTCGCCATAGGACATCACGTTCACCCGCGCCAACGGATCGTCCATCACATGCAGCTCGGGCTTGTCCATCGTCGCGGCCAGGAACAGGGCGAATTCCGGCCATTCATAAAGGCGCAACAGGGGTGAGCCCCCGATCTGATCGGCGCAAAGCGTGCGGTTCGAAGTCTTGAATTGCCGCAACGCGGGATGACCCTCGGGCAGATCCTCGATTGGCTTGAAATAGATGTTGTGCATCCGCTCGTGCAGAAAGGCTTCGCTGGCAAAACGCGGGGTCATCGCATCGACTGCCTGCGCGGCAATCTCCGGTCGCATCAGGCCGTCAAGGTTGAACATACCGTTCGCGGCAAGATCCGCGCGGCAGCGGTCCACCAGCCGTTGCCAGGCCGGGCTATCGGGTTGATCGATGGGAAAGCGGTCCAGATCCAGGATGTCGCGCATGTTCGGTCTCCGGTGATTTCGTGCCAGATTGCCTTGGCCTTGCTTGCTTAGCCACTATAAAATATCTTGGTCAGCATTAGATTTTCTGTAGGCATATCGTGAAACTCCCCCCGTTGAACGCACTCAGGGCCTTTGAATGCGCCGCACGGACCGGCAGCTTTGCCGCTGCGGGCAACGAGCTTGGCGTAACCCCCGCAGCCGTCAGCCTGCAGGTCAGGAACCTCGAAGACTGGCTGGGCCGACAATTGTTTGCCCGCAAGGCGAACCAGATTCGGCTGACGGATGCCGGACGGGACTATTATGCAAACGCCGCCTCGGCCCTGACCGACATTTCGCGCTTCACCGAAGCCCTGACCGAAAGCGATCCCCGGCGGCCACTCACAATTAGCGCCACCCCGGCCTTGGCGGAATTGTGGTTGCCGTCACGGCTCGCCCGGTTTGCCACGCAGCGCCCGGATGTGCCCGTCGCCTTGCGGGTCGAGGCCGAGGAGGTCGATCTGGATCAGCATGGGATCGATGCCCGGCTGAGCTATGGTGGCGAGTTGCCGGACTATAAGATCACACCGCTTTTCTACGATCATTTGATTCCGGTGGCGCGCACGGCATGCGACCCGGCCACCAGCCGCCGCGTGACGGTCAACTGGGGCAGCACCATCGGGTCAGTTCCGGGCTGGTCTGCCTGGTTTTCCGCGGCTGGCCTGTCAACCGGGGCGCAGGCGGGCATCTCTGCGCCCTCTGTCCCTGCCGCGCTGGCACTGGTCGTGGCGGGGGCCGGGGTTGCGCTTTTACCCGAACGAATAATCGACGTGGCGCTGAAAGCAGGGCAGGTCCTGCGCTGCCCGGGACCGGCCCTGGCGATGCCGCGCCCTTACGTGGCGATCACCGCGCACCACAAATCACGCTCGCGCCGCTTGTCGGAATTGCTGACGATCCTGACCCGGGAATCCGGCTGAATCCTGTTCGCAGGACGGTTTCAGTCGCGAAGAGGCGGTTTTTGCACGATTTCCGGTGCGGATCTTGGTAGATCAGCGGGAAAGCACTAGATTGGAACTTGTGGGAAAGTCGTCTATATACTTGACGACCTGACCAGGAAACGCGCCGATGAACATCCACCCTCGCGACATTGACGAGAACCCCAATCGTGAACAGGCCGCCGAAGCGCTGGCACTGTTGCGGAAATGGGTGAAAACCGCCAACGCGGCCGAGATCAGCCAGCTGGACCCGGCGGTTGCCCGTCTGGTGCCCGGTCTGGTGCCGGTGAACTATCCGGCGCTGTCGCGTGACTACCCCGAGGAATTCGCGGTCGACGACGCCTACAAGGCGACGCTGCCCGATCTACAGAACGGGCCGGCCAGCCTGATCCGGGGCGCGAAACAACAGATTCAGCATGTGGGCATCTCGAATTTCCGCCTGCCGATTCGCTTTCACCGCAAGCATGGCGAGGATCTGACGCTGGAAACTTCGGTGACCGGCACCGTCAGCCTTGAGGCCGAGAAAAAGGGCATCAACATGTCCCGGATCATGCGGTCCTTCTACAAGCATGCCGAGCGTACCTTCAGTTTCGAGGTGATCGAGGCGGCTCTGAGCGACTACATGACCGATCTGGACAGCTTCGATGCCCGTATCCAGATGCGGTTTTCCTATCCCGACCGGATCGAAAGCCTGCGTTCGGGCCTGTCGGGTTACCAGTATTACGACATCGCGCTGGAATTGGTCGAACAGGGCGGCGTGCGGCAAAAGATCATCCATCTGGATTACGTCTATTCCTCGACCTGCCCCTGTTCGCTGGAACTCAGTGAACACGCGCGTGCGATGCGCGGGCAACTGGCCACGCCGCATTCGCAGCGCTCGGTGGCGCGGATTTCGGCGGTGGTGGACCCGGACGCCGATTGCCTGTGGTTCGAGGATCTGATTGCGCTGTGCCGTCGTGCGGTGCCGACCGAGACGCAGGTCATGGTCAAGCGCGAGGACGAACAAGCCTTTGCCGAGCTGAACGCCGCCAACCCGATTTTTGTCGAGGATGCCGCGCGCCTTTTTTGCGCCGAACTGCAGGCCGACCACCATATCGGTGATTTTCGGGTGATCGCCAGCCATCAGGAAAGCCTGCACAGTCATGACGCGGTCTCGATCCTGACCGAAGGCTCGACCTTTGCCGCATCCAGCCTCGACCCCAAGCTGTTCAACACTCTCTTCCACGTCGGCTGACCCCGATTGTCCGCATAGCGCGCAACCGGTGATTTTCCGCCGAGTTTCACCCGTTACGCTGCGTCGCGGCAATTAATGCTGCGCATGCGGAAGAAATTGACCTAAGGTCATCCCGTAAGCAACTGCCGTCCCTGTCGGCGGGTTGGTCAAAAGCGGACTAGGCCTTTGATGTACAATACCTTTGTTGGCAAGGCGCGTCACCGCCAGATACCTGTTAACCAGTGGCCTGATTCTCTTTCTTCACCTGCTCCTGCTTGCTTTTTCCTTATAGGAGACACTCTTCAATGAATCCGATTTCCCAACCGTTCGAATATCAAGCCGCCGCGATGCGCTTGGCGGGCTATGTTCTGACAAACAATCTGCGGATCATGCAGATCATGACACGCTCGGCCCTTGATGCACCAATGGCGCAAGTGCGCGCGCTTCAGGCCGCCTCTTCGGTACCATCTTGCCAGGCTCGCACAGAACGCGATGTTCAACCAGAGCCAAAGGCAACTGCCAAAACCTATAGTACCGAAGCCAAACCGACGTTCCAGACAAAACAAGCCGCGCCGATCAACACACAGAAAACACGGAAAGTTTCCGAAGTCGTCCCCAAGACAACAGCGCCAACGCAAGCACCGAAACCAGAGCACGCTTCGGCCCAAAAGGCTCAGGAAGGCGGCGCGCAGGCAGCGGTGGCGCCTGAAACTAGCGTAAAACCCGCAACACCCGATCAGCCGACTGGGCAAGTGCAGAAACCGGTTCAGAAAGAGGCCAAAACAGCTCCGAAATCGATGGTCGCAGATAAGAATCCCGTGGCAACGACACCAGAACCACAGCCTTCACGGGATGAGGCAGCGAATGCCGGTATAGATGGCAAGCCGACGCTGCCGGGTAAAAGCCCCATGGTGTCAGAGGCCAACAGGGCGGACGTAACGACCAAACCCGTGGCGCCCGAGGTATCACCGCCCAAATCTCCACCGGTTCGTTCGGCCTCCACCAAAAAGTCCGCGTCAAAGGCATCGCCCCGCAGAACGCGGAAACCATCACGGCCGCCGACAATGCCGGGACCAAAGCCCAAAACCGACGGTTAGACAGCGGCCTTTGCCTTGACAGTGCCGGAATGACGCGCCAACGCTGCGCGTCATGATTGACCTACGCCCTGTCGGATACGTGATCGGCCTTCTGGTCGCCATTCTTGGCGCGACCATGCTGTTTCCGATGCTTGCCGACCTGATCGAGGGGCGCGGTGAGTGGCATGTGTTTCTCGAAAGCGGGGTCATCACACTGCTTTCGGGCACCGTGCTGGCGCTCAGCTGCGCCAACGGCGTGCGCGAGGGTCTGACGATCCGGCAGACATTTCTGGTCACAACAACCGTCTGGGTCGCCCTGCCGTTCTTCGGGGCGCTGCCGCTGATGTTCGGGGCCACGGAACTGCGTTTCGTGGACGCGTTCTTCGAGGCGATGTCGGGTCTCACCACAACCGGCTCGACAGTAATCGCCGGTCTTGATGATTTGCCGCGCGGAATTCTTTTGTGGCGCGGTATCCTGCAGTGGCTTGGCGGGATCGGGATCATCGTCGTGGCAATGGTGTTCCTGCCCGAACTGCGCGTCGGCGGCATGCAGATCTTCCGTTCGGAAGGGTTTGAAACCATGGGGAAAATCTTGCCGCGCGCGCAAGAGATCGCGGGGCAGATTGCCTATATCTACATTGCTCTGACGGCCATTTGCGCCTTGGTCTACACCACTTTGGGGATGAGCTTTTTTGATGCGCTGGTGCACGCGATGACAACGATTGCCACCGGAGGGTTTTCCAACTACGACGCGTCGTTCGGTACCTTCTCGGGTCCGGCGGAATACGCGGCATCGATCTTCATGATCGTCGCGGCGCTTCCCTTTGTCCGCTACGTCCAACTGGTGAACGGTTCCGCTCAACCCCTTTGGCGCGACAGCCAGATCCGGGCCTTCCTGGCGACCATTGCCGTTCTTGTCATCATCACCACCATTGTCCTGACTAACATCTTCCCCCGTCACATCGAACAGGCCTTCCGCGAGGCGCTGTTCAACATCACCTCGATCATTTCGGGAACGGGATATGCCAGCGTCGATTACATGAACTGGGGCAGTTTCCTGATCGCCGTCTTTTTCTTCATCGGCCTGATCGGCGGCTGCGCCGGATCAACCGCCTGTTCGATCAAGATCTTCCGCTATCAGCTGCTGTTCGCCTCGATCAAGACCCAGATTCAGCGTACCCGGTCGCCCCACGGTATATTCACCCCCCGATATGATGGACGCCCCGTCGGCCCCGATGTCCTCAGCTCGGTCATGAGCTTTTTCGTGTTCTTCGTGGTGTCGATGGGAATCCTGTCCTGGGGGCTGGCACTGACCGGGCTCGACTTCATCACCGCTGTGTCCGGTGCCGCCGCCGCACTGGCCAATATCGGCCCCGGCCTCGGTCCGCAAATCGGCCCCTCGGGCAATTTCGCGGGGCTGAACGACACCGCGAAATGGATGTTGTCCGCCGGGATGCTGATCGGGCGGCTGGAACTTCTGGCCGTTTACGTGATCTTCACCCGCAAATTCTGGAGAAACTGATGAAAAGGCCACTCGGCGCGCAGATATCGCACATGCTCAGGGATCGTGGGGTTGATGTCATCTTTGGTATTCCCGGTGTTCATAATCAGGAAATGTACCGGGGCATCGAAGAGGCCGGCATCACCCATATCCTGACCCGCCACGAACAAGGTGCAGGGTTCATGGCCGACGGCTATGCGCGGGCGACGGGCAGACCGGGGGTGGCTTACGTGATCACCGGGCCGGGCCTGTGCAACATCATGACGCCGATGGGGCAGGGGTATTCGGATTCGGTTCCGATGCTGGTTATCTCCTCCTGCCTTGACGAGGTTTCGGCACGTCGCGGGCAACTGCACCAGATGAAGGATCAAGAGGCGGCGGCGGCCACGGTTTGCGACTGGTCCCATTGCGCCAACTCTCCCCAGGCCGCCTATGGCCTGATCGAACGCGCCTTTGAAGAGTTCGAGATCAATCGCCCGCGGCCCAAGCACATTCAGGTGCCGATCGCCCAGCTGCAGGGTGATGCCGAACCCGCGCCGTTCCCGTTCCAGCCCGCGCTGCGCACCAAGGCGCTCAAGCCCGATGTCGCCCCAGTCATTTCCATGCTGAACACCGCGCGGCGACCCCTGTTCATTCTGGGTGGCGGGACGAAATCGAACCTGTGGCGGCAGATCCTGACACAGCTGGGTGCGGCCTGCTTCACCACATATACCGGACGTGGGTTGGCGGGGGTGGGATATGCGCTCGATTTCGGCGCGACGCTGGCCCGCCCGGGCAGCGCCGAGGTGATCGCATCCGCCGATCTGGTGGTGGCGGTCGGAACCGAACTTGCCGAGGTCGACCTGTGGCGCACCGATCTGGGCCACAAGGCACCGCTGATCCGCGTCGATATCGACACCGAAGTCCTGGCCGACGGCCACCGCGCGGCGGTCAAGCTGCAGGCAGATGGCGAAAGTTTCGCCCGCGCGCTCTGGTCCGAATCCGAGACCCTGAAAACGGCAACCGGTTGGAACGCCCAAGAGGTAGCCGAGACAAAGGCGCGCTGGCGGGCCGAGGTTGACGCCGAACGCCCGGGCATCGTTCGTGTCGCGGATGCGCTCAAGGCCGCCATGCCGGCGGAAACGATGATCTATTCCGACATGACCCAGTTTGCCTATGTGGCCAAGGAAGTGTGGGACATGCCCTATCCCTATCACTGGCACCACCCCACAGGGTTTGGCACATTGGGTTATGCCCTGCCTGCCGGGATCGGCGGCGCGGTCGGTCGGCGCGGCAAGCCGACGGTGGTGATCGCCGGCGACTACGGGTTTCACTATACGATGCAGGAATTGGGCGTGGCGGTCGAACTCGGCCTGCCGCTGCCGATCATCCTGTGGGACAACGGCAAACTGAAAGAGATCGAGGACAGCATGGTGCGGAGTCAGATCGCGCCAAATGCGGTCATCGCCCGCAACCCTGATTTCTGCAAACTGGCCGAAGCCTTTGGCGCTGCTGCGGCCGCCCCCCAAACATTGGACGAGATGCAAACGGCGGTGCGTACCGCGTTCAGGGCCAACGGGCCAACCCTGATCCGTGTGACCCCGGATATCGCCTGATCCACGCAGACAAACTGAAAAAGCCCGCAGCGTGCAAGGCTGCGGGCTTTTGCGTTTCGAAACAAGTGTATCAGTCCCAGCAGCTGACCAGAACCGTCATTCCCAGCGCCCGACGCAGCAACTCGTTCGGCGTGACGCTCTCTGCACCGCTCGCCGCTTGCGGGCTCAGCCCCTTGTCGGCCAGCGCGGTTTCCAGCGCTACGGACGCTGCCGCCAGGCTGACATCGACCGGCAGCGTCTGCCCGGTCTTGGGATCGGGCAGAAGCATGCCCAGAACCGCGCCAGTCTGGTCGAATACCGGCCCTCCGGCATCGCCACTTTGCGCCTCAAGCTCCAGCCGGGACGTTCTAGCGTTGCCATCAAGCCCCCGGATATCGGCCAGCTTGCCATAGGTCAGCGTGGGCGAGCCCAACGCGCCCTCATAGGAAAAGCCCGCCACCGCAACCTCGGATTGCAGGCGCGGCGTGGCGGTCACGAACTGTGCCACCGACATCGGTGCAAGCGTCTCGGTCGGGCGCAGCAGGGCCACGCCAAGACTTGTATCGCCGCCGATGACTTCGGCGACATGATCGTCGTTCAGGGTGATCCGGGCGCAGCCCTCGGTCACTTCGCTCACCGTGGCGACCGTGCCGCTGGCATCGACGAAAAAGCCCGACCGCGACAGCCGGGGCTTGCGGATGTTGAGACCGGCCATCAGGTCGATGCTTTGCCCGTCATCTACGCCCGCGCTGTCCGCAAGCACTCCGCCCAGTCGGGTGAAACTGGCCTTCATGCTTGCCAGAACCCGCGCGCGACGGGCTTCATCCCCGTCAGGCCAGACCAGAGTAAAGCCCTTGATCTGTCCATCCTGCAACCCGGCCTGGGTATAGCTGACGATCCCCTTGCCGCGCCCCTCCAGCGTAAAGCTGTCGCGGCTGAACTCGCGCGGGCCGTCCAGCGGCACGATCTCCAGCGACTGCATGACATCGAATAGGCCGCGCAGTGTCGCCTGATCGCCCTGCTGGCTGATCAGCAAAACCCGCACCCCCAGATCCGAGGCGCTGTCGAAATGCGCAAACGGCGCCTCATAGCGGGAAAATGCAACCGCCTCCAACGGCAGGTCCATCTCGATCCCGGCATCGCGGTCGGCATGGCGCTTCATCCCCACGCTGATCAGCGGCGCATTATAGTCGTCCATCAGGATCTTGCGCTGCTTCGTGGTCAGAACGCCGGTTTCCTGAAACCCGTTACCATATTGCCAGTCCGCCATCGAGCGGCGTGTCCCGGCCCCAAAAGCCCCGTCAATCGCCGAGTTGTAGAACCCGGCGGCCTGCAGGGCGATCTGCAAACCCTTGCGCTCTTCCGCGGTCAAAAGCCGCTCGCTCTGGCGCGCTTCGGCCACGGTTTCATCCGGCAGATCGCTTAGCGACTGCACCGCTGTCTGTGTCTGTTCCGGGCTTTCCACAGGCGCGGTTTGCGTGGCAGGTGCCTGTGCAGAGGCGCCAATCGGCCAGAACTGCTGGCCCAATGCGCCGGGCAGGGCGATGAAACTGTCCTGCGGGATTTGCCCTTCGATGCGATAGACGCGCAGCACCTGTTCTGCGTCGGACCGGGCATAAGGCCCAAGCACGATCGCGTACCAGCCCTGACGCAGCTGGAACCCGTTCACGTCGGCCAGATAGTCCGTATAAACCTGTGCGCGATCCTGCGCCTCGCGCAGGGATGGCAGCGCTTCGATCTGAACCCAGACCGCGTCGTCCTGGCCTTGCTGCGCCACCGCAGCGCCCAATCCAAAGAAAATAAAAACGACCAAAGTCGCGAATGCTCGTATCATTTGTTGTCCCGTGTTCCGTGGGCTTATCGTTGTCAAAGCTTATGCAGGATTTTCCATCAAATGCCATGCCTGCCGCCATTGATCGCCCGGGTGTGGCGGTCGGGCGACAGCACGGGCCGGGTCGGGCGACAAAGGGCCGTTGACGCCCCCCGACCCCTTGCATAGGAAAGGCAAAACCCATTGGAACCGGGTGGACGCACCCAGAAGGACCGCCATGACCGACAAGCCCAACGCGCCGCGCTCTTTTCAGGAGATCATCCTGCGTCTGCAATCCTATTGGGCGTCAAAGGGATGCGCCATCCTGCAACCCTATGACATGGAGGTCGGCGCCGGTACCTTCCACCCGGCCACCACTCTGCGCGCTTTGGGGTCCAAACCCTGGGCTGCTGCCTACGTGCAGCCATCCCGCCGCCCTACTGACGGGCGCTATGGCGAAAACCCGAACCGTTTGCAGCATTACTATCAGTATCAGGTGCTGATCAAACCCAGCCCGCCAAACCTGCAAGAGCTCTATCTCGGTTCTCTGGAAGCCATCGGAATCGACATGGGCCTGCACGACATCCGTTTTGTCGAAGATGACTGGGAAAGCCCCACGCTGGGCGCATGGGGTCTGGGATGGGAGGTCTGGTGCGACGGCATGGAGGTCAGCCAGTTCACCTATTTCCAGCAGGTCGGCGGCCATGACTGCACTCCGGTCTCGGGCGAGCTGACTTATGGTCTGGAACGTCTGGCCATGTACGTGCTGGGCATCGACCACGTGATGGACATGCCCTTCAATGACCCCGACGCGCCCAGCCCGCTCAGCTATGGCGACATCTTCAAACAGACCGAAGAGGAATACGCCCGCTGGAACTTCGACGTGGCCAACACCGAGGTGCTGCTCAGGCATTTCCAAGAGGCCGAGGCCGAATGCGCCGCGATCCTCGCGCAGGACCATGACGATCCCAAAACCGGCAAGCGCATCGTGATGGCGCACCCCGCGTACGACCAGTGCATCAAGGCCAGCCACATCTTCAACCTGCTCGACGCGCGCGGGGTGATCTCGGTCACGGAACGCCAGGCCTATATTGGCCGGGTGCGTGCCCTGGCCAAACAATGCGCCGATGCCTTCGTGCAGACGGAGGCGGGCGGGCAGGCGGCCTGATGGGGTTGCTTCACTCAGGCCAGTCCCGGCAGCAACGCCTTGAGCCCGTCGGTGATCATGCCTATCGCGATGGCGGCAAGGATCATCCCCATGAACCGGCTCATGATCACACGGGCGGTGGTGGACAGGCGTTGCGACAGTGCCGCCGCATTCCAGAACGTCACCGCCAGCAAGGCCACAGCCAACAGAAAGACTGCGACATATCCGATCAGATGCGCGGTGCCCGTGATCTTGTGGGCATAGATGATCAGCGTGGTGATGGTGCCGGGACCGACCAGAATGGGAAAGGCCAGCGGATAAAAGGCCACCGTCTCGGCGTCGGGATAGTCCTGTTTTTCCCCTTTTGTGCCGTGGTGCGAACTGGTTTCGCTTCCGTGCAGCATGTTGAACGCGATATAAAGAACCACCAGACCGCCCGCGACACGGAAATCATCGACGCTGATCCCGAACAGCTTCAGCACCTGCGCCCCAACGGCGGCAAAGCCCGCGCCCAGAATGATGCAATACAGCGCCGTTTTCAGCGCGATCTTGCGCTGATCCGCCACCGAGGCGCCACTGGTCACACTCAGGAAAACCGGCAGGTTGGTGACCGGGTTCATGATGGCAAAAAGCGCACCGAAAAATCCGACGGCAAAACTGGTATCCATGTCCGGCGCTCCCCTCTTATCTGCCGCCGGTCCAAACCTGACCGATTTTTGACTGCCCTGAAAGGGGCGGCCTGACCCAAGGAGTCCGACTATGACGGGAAAGATACTGGTTGCGATCCTTCTGGCGTGCTGTGTCGCGGCGGGTGCGGCGATGTATTATCTGCAGGTCTACGGGTTCTACTACGACGTGGCCGCCCGTCCGGGTCAGGACGTGGAACTGCTGGCCAGTGCCGACGGAATTCCCGTGGCGATCGAGTATACGGATTTCAGCGCGATCGACGCTGACAGCTCTCCGATCCGCTACCGCGCCTGTTTCCGGACAAATCTCAGCCTCGAGGACCTCTCGACGAAATATGCCGCCGTGGACGCCGCCGAACCCCTGACCGCGCCGGGCTGGTTCGACTGTTTCGACGCGGTAGAGATCGGCGTGGCGTTGAAAGACGGCACCGCGCGCGCCTATCTCGGGGCCAAGAACATCCATTTCGGCGTCGACCGCATCGTGGCCATCACCGAAACCGGACAGGGCTATGTCTGGCATGTTCTCAACAATTGTGGGCAAAAGGCCTATGATGGCACGGTGGTGGGCGAAGAATGCCCGTCGCGGCCCGAAGGATAGACGGCGCGCATGGACATACCGGCCTTCATCACCGTCACCCTTGGTTTTGCGGTCTATCTGAGCGGGGCCGCCATCAACGCGCGCTTGGCCGTTCTGCGACGCTACAACATCCCGGAACCGGTGACCGGCGGCCTGCTGGCCTCCGCCCTTTTGCTGGCGCTCTATCTGGCGTCGGGGGTCGAGCTCGGGTTCGATCTGCGCCCGCGCGACTTTCTGTTGGTGCTGTTCTTTGCCGGGATCGGCCTGAATGCGCGGTTTTCCGATCTGGTGGCCGGGGGCAAACCACTGCTTTTTCTGCTGATCATCACCCTCATCTGCATGATCGCGCAGAACCTGATCGGCGTCGCCGGGGCGTGGCTTTTCGGTTTTCCCGCCCGGGCGGGCGTGCTGTTCGGCTCGGCCTCGCTGATCGGCGGGCATGGCACCGCCATCGCATGGGCACCACAGGTGGCCGACCTGACCGGTTTTCAGGGCGCGACCGAACTGGGCGTCGCCGTCGCCACGCTGGGGCTCGTTCTGGCCGCCATCGTTGGCGGCCCGGTGGCAAAATACCTGGTCGAGAAAAACAGTCTGACCTCCTCCGACCCCGATCAGGAACTGACCATCGGCGTATCCGACGAGGGGGGCAGCCATGGCAGGATCGACCACCACGCAATCATGCGGGTTTTGCTGCATCTCAACATCTCCATCGTCCTTGGTTTCTTCGCGCATCAGGCTGTTCAGGCCGCAGGCGTCATGCTGCCGCTTTTCGTGCCTTGCCTGATCATGGCCATCGTCGTGGGAAACCTGCGTACCGCGCTGTTTCCAGACGCACCCCCGGTCACCCGGACGGCTGCCCTTGGCCTGATCTCGGAATTCTCGCTTGGTGCGTTCCTGGCCATGTCGCTGATGAGCCTGCAACTCTGGACCATTGCGGGACAGGGCCTCGCCATCGCCACCATCATGCTGGCCCAGACCGCATTTACCATCGCTTTCGTCATATTTGGCCTCTTCGTCATCATGGGGCGCAGCTATATGGCGGCGGTGCTCGCCTCGGGCTTTGCCGGGTTCTCGCTGGGGGCCACTCCCACCGCGATTGCCAATATGACCGCCGTGACCAAGCAATATGGCCCGTCACCTCTTGCCTTTATCGTGCTCCCCCTTGTATCCGCCTTCTTCGTGGATATCGCCAATGCCATCGTCATCCAGACGATCGTCAATTTCTAAGGACCGACCATGCCCGACCTGCTGATCGAACTGTTTTCCGAGGAAATCCCCGCGCGCATGCAGGCGCGCGCAGGTGAGGATCTGAAAAAGCGGATCACCGATGGTCTGGTCGAGGCCGGTCTGACCTATGCCCATGCCGCAGCGCTGACCACGCCGCGCCGCCTGACATTGGCGGTCGAAGGGCTGTTGACGCAAAGCCCCACTATCCGGGAAGAACGCAAAGGCCCCAAGGTCGGCGCACCCGACAAGGCCGTCGAAGGTTTCCTGCGCGGTGCCGGTATCACCCGCGACCAGCTTGAGGAGCGTGACACCCCCAAGGGCGCGATCTATTTCGCTACCATCGAAAAGCCGGGCCGTCCGGCGGCCGAGATCGTGGCCGAAGTGCTCGAAGCCGCGATCCGCAATTTCCCCTGGCCCAAATCCATGCGCTGGGGCAGTTCCACCCTTCGCTGGGTGCGTCCTCTGCATTCGATCCTGTGCATCCTGACCGACGAGACCGACGCTCAAGTGGTGCCGCTTGAGGTCGAAGGCATCGCATCCGGCAACAGCACCGAAGGTCATCGTTTCATGGCGCCGGGCCGGTTTTCGGTCACTTCCTTCGACGACTATGCCGCCAAGCTCAAGCGCGCCTATGTGATGCTGTCGCCCAGCGAGCGGGCCGAGCATATCTGGAACGACGCCCAGAACCTCGCCTTCGCCGCCGGGCTGGATGTGGTCGAGGACAAGGGCCTGCTGGCCGAGGTCGCGGGGCTGGTCGAATGGCCCGTTGTCCTGATGGGGCAGATCGACGCCGAATTCCTCGACCTGCCACCCGAGGTGCTGCAGACCTCGATGAAAGAACATCAGAAATTCTTCTCGGTCCGCAATCCGAAAACAGGCCGGATTGAACGGTTCATCACCGTCGCCAACCGCGAAACCGCCGACAATGGCGCGACCATTCTGGCGGGCAATCAGAAAGTGCTGTCGGCGCGGCTGGCCGATGCCAAATTCTTCTGGGACAACGACCTGCGCGTGGCCCGGGCGGGCATGGACGAATGGAGCGATGCGCTGGAAAACGTGACCTTCCACAACAAGCTGGGCAGTCAGGGCGACCGCATCCGCCGCATTGCCGCACTGGCCCGCGAGTTGGCGCCCGTGACTGGTGCGGATGCCGATCAGGCCGAAACAGCGGCCAAGCTTGCCAAGGCCGATCTGAGCTCTGAAATGGTCTATGAATTCCCGGAACTTCAAGGGCTTATGGGGCGGTATTACATCGAAGCCGCGGGTCAGGACGCTGCCATCGCCGCCGTGGCGCAGGAGCATTACTCACCGCTCGGCCCCTCGGATGACGTGCCCACCGCACCGCTCTCGGTCACTGTCGCACTGGCAGACAAGCTGGACACGCTGACCGGCTTCTGGGCGATTGACGAAAAGCCCACCGGATCGAAAGACCCGTTTGCCCTGCGCCGGGCGGCGCTGGGGGTTATTCGGTTGGTGCTTGCCAATGATCTTCGCGTTTCGCTGGATCGACATGTCGACGCTCAACTGCTCCGCCACAAATACCACGCCCACGGCGGCGAGACCGCGCTGCGCGACCTGATCGACGAAATCGCCGATCATGGGGTTTTTGGTGCCGCCTTCCAGGCCGTTAAGGAAAAGCTGGGCGACAATGATATCCTGGATCAGGTCGGACGCGAGGTTCCCGATCTGTCTGCGGACCTTCTGTCATTCATCCACGATCGCCTCAAGGTCTTCCTCCGTGATGAGGGCATCCGCCACGACATCATCGACGCCTGTATCGCGATGGACGGCAACGATGACCTCAACCTGCTGGTCAAACGCGCCCGTGCGCTGAACGCGGTGATCGCGACCGAGGATGGCGAGAACCTTGTGCAGGGCTTCAAGCGCGCCAACAATATCCTGACCCAGGCCGAGGAACAGGACGGCGTGGAATATTCCTATGGCGCCGATATCAAGTTCGCCGAGGCCGACAGCGAAAAGGCGCTTTTTGCCGCGCTGACCGGGGCCGAGGCGAAAATCGCCCCCGCCCTCAAGGCCGAGGATTTCCCGGCGGCGATGGCGGCGATGGCGGCCCTGCGCGCGCCGATCGACGCCTTTTTCGAAGAGGTCCAGGTCAACACCGACAACGCGGTCGTTCGCCGCAACCGGCTGAACCTGCTGAACCAGATCCGCCAGGTCTGTTCTTCGGTTGCCGATTTGACCCGGATCGAAGGCTAAGTGACCGGGCGCGCGCCAAGCGCCCGATATCACCCTTGCACCACGGGCAAAGCCGCTTATGCTGCAGGCAAGCGAAAGGATGCCGCAGTGCAGAATAATCCGGACACGACCCTCATCACCCCAGACGCGCCGGTGGCGACAACAACCCATGGTGGACGGGCGAAATGCCTTCAGCGCCTTGTGCGCCTTGATCTGCCGGTGCCGCGCACCGTGGCGTTGTCCTTTGACGCGGTGCACCACATCGCCGAAGGCGAAATGCCCGACATCGCCGCCATTCTGGGACAATTCGACCCGGCGGCGCTGCTGTGCGTCCGACCCAGTTCCGAAGATCCAGACTGGGGCGGGCCGGGGGCCATACTGAACATCGGCATGAACGATGCCCGCTATGTCGATCTGTCCGACACGATGGGGGGCGAGGCGGCGGCCGCGCTTTACCTGCGCTTTGTGCAAAGCTACGCGATCCACGTGGCGCGGCTCGACCCGGACGAGTTCGACAATATCGAGGTCGATGGCCGCGAGGGGCTGCGCCAGTCGTTGCGCGCCTACGAGGAGGAAACCGACGAAAACTTCCCGCAGGACCGGGGCGAGCAACTGGCCGCCGTGCTGCGCTCGATGGCGCGGGCCTGGGATGGCACCACGGCCCGCCTGTTGCGACAGGCCAAGGGTGCGCCGGCGGATGCGGGTCTTGGGCTTGTGGTTCAGGAAATGATCCCCGGCGTCGGTCAGGGTGAATGCGGCTCAGGCGTGTTGCAGCTGATCGATCCGGTGACCGGCCTGTCGCAGATCACCGGCCGCTACCTCAGCCAGTCCCAGGGCCGCGACGCGTTGGGCGAGGGGGTCTCGGCGCTTTATCTCGAAAAGGACCCGCGCGGCCAGTCGCTCCAGGATGTCGCGCCCGAGGCATTTGCCGAGCTGAAAGACCACGCCGCCCTGATGCGCCGGAAACTGCGCGAGGAAATGCAGGTCGAGTTTGTGATCGAGAACGGCCATGTCCACATTCTCGATGGCGTCCGCGTCCAGCGCGGCGCGCGGGCGGCGGTACGCATCGCGGTGCATCTGGCCGAAGACGGCATCATCACCCCGCAAGAGGCGGTGATGCGGATCGATCCGCACTCGGTCAACGAGTTGCTGCACCGGCAGGTCCATCCCGAAACCAAGCGTGATGTGCTGGCAAGCGGCATTGGCGCCAGCCCAGGCGCGGCAACGGGCCGGATCGTCTTCACGGCAACCGAGGCGCAGGCCAGCGCGTCACGGCGCGAACCCTGTATTCTGGTACGCAGCGAAACCTCACCCGAAGACGTGCGCGGCATGCACGCGGCGGTCGCCGTTCTGACCGAAAAGGGTGGCATGACCAGCCACGCGGCGGTGATCGGGCGGGGCATGGGCCTGCCTTGCATCGTCGGGGCCTCAGAGATGCGGTTCCGGATGAAGGAAAAGCAGCTCGTCGCCCCGGACGGGCGCATCTTCAAGACCGGCGATATCCTGACCATCGACGGCAGTTCCGGCCAGGTTCTGGCGGGCGAGCCGGAAATGCTGGAGGCCGAGCAGGACGACTGTTTCCAGACCCTGATGGCCTGGGCCGACACCGAACGTGACATCGGTATCCGGGCCAATGCCGACACACCGCAGGATGCCCAGACCGCGCGCAATTTCAACGCGCAGGGCATCGGCCTGTGCCGGACCGAGCACATGTTCTTTGATCCGGGCCGCCTGACGGTGATGCGCGAAATGATCTTTGCCCAGACCCCGTCAGGGCGTGCGGCAGTGCTGGAACGTCTGCTGCCCATGCAACGTGATGATTTCGTACAGCTTTTCCGTATCATGGAAGGGCAACCGGTGTGTATCCGCCTGTTCGATCCGCCCTTGCACGAGTTTCTGCCCACCACCCGCAGCGGTCAGCGCGAACTGGCCGACGCGCTGGATCTGCCGGTCTCGGACGTCGAACGCCGGGTTGCGGCGATGACCGAATACAATCCCATGCTGGGCCTGCGCGGCGTGCGCCTGGGCGTCACCGTGCCGGAAATCTATGACATGCAGGCCCGCGCCATCTTCGAGGCGACGCTGGAGGCCAGCATGGAGGGTGCGCCGGTGGTACCCGAGGTGATGATCCCGCTGGTCTCTGCCAAGCGCGAGGTGGAACTGGTCAAGGCGCGCATCGATGCCGTGGCTGCGGCCGTGGCCTCGGAACGGGATCAGGAGTTCGACTATCGACTCGGCGTGATGGTGGAAACCCCGCGCGCCTGTCTGCGTGCCGAAGAAATCGCTCCGCATG
The DNA here is from genome assembly GCF_056536925.1 of Ruegeria sp. CI1. Taxonomy (NCBI): domain Bacteria; kingdom Pseudomonadati; phylum Pseudomonadota; class Alphaproteobacteria; order Rhodobacterales; family Roseobacteraceae; genus Ruegeria; species Ruegeria sp. CI1. Next base: position 145,882 of record NZ_JBQFQP010000002.1, read on the forward strand.
TCGCGTTTCTGAGCTTCGGCACCAACGATCTGACGCAGATGACCTATGGTTTGTCGCGCGATGACGCGGGCCGGTTCATGTCGGCCTATGTGCGCCAGGGTGTTTTTGTCGAGGACCCGTTTCATGTCCTTGATACGGATGGGGTTGGCGAGCTGCTGCAACTGGGCGCTGAACGCGGTCGCAAAGCGCAACCGGACGTGACGCTTTCGGTCTGTGGTGAACACGGCGGGAACCCCGAATCAATCGCGTTTTGCCGGGCAGCGGGGTTCGACTATGTGTCATGCTCACCCTTCCGGGTGCCGGTCGCTCGGCTGGCTGCCGCTCAACTGGCGATATCCTCCAAACTTGGGGGTTGACAGGCGCATAATACACCAGGTTTAGTGGGGAAAACGTGGACTCTGGGTCACAGAATTTTGCTTGAATGGGCAAGATTCCACTTGCGTTTTTCCCTGAACTGGACCTTCGCCATCAAGTGGGTTATGAGCCTCCTCGCGCCCGCCGGGGGAGGGTATGGCGCTTAAGTGCCTGTGCGAGGTTTTCTGAATGATACGTTTTGTTGCTGCTGCGGCGGTCATGACCGCCTTTTTGTTGCCTACGACATCCAATGCGGAACGTGAGCCGGTCTATTCCGGTGGGTCCGAGGTGGTGAGCCGGAACGAACAACCGGGTCAGAGTTTTCGCGACTATCTGAAGTTTCTGAAGCCGAAAAAGGAAGCGGACCCGATCGAGGTCAGCTATACCCGCGACTGGCTCGACCAGCGACCCAAGGCGACAGGTGGTGAAAGATGGCAGTGCTTGGCCGAGGCTCTGTACTTCGAAGCCCGTGGCGAAAGCGTCAAGGGTCAGTTTGCCGTCGCCGAGGTCATCCTGAACCGCGTGGCGAACGAGCGGTTTCCCGATACGGTGTGTGGCGTCATTCGCCAGGGGACAGGTCGAAAGTACCAGTGCCAGTTCACCTATACATGCGACGGCCACAAGGAAGTGATCGCGGAAAAAGAAGCCTATGAACGTGTGGCCAAGGTCGCCCGTCTGGCGATTGACGGTGTGGCCGATGACATCACCGATGGTGCCACCCACTATCACACCAAGGCGGTCCGCCCGTCCTGGTCGCGCGTCTTCAAGGAAACCGCGCGCGTCGGAGTGCACATTTTCTACCGGCCCAACTACCGCACTGCCAGCAACTGATTGACGCACCCGCGCCGGAACCCTGATGGCAGGGTGCGCGCAAATGCCTATATTGCGGTTCAGGAGGACCGCGATGAAACTCACCCGGCGGCAGGTACTGGCAGCTTCGGCTGCAATGGCGGCGTTTCCCGTTCGCGCAAGGGCGGCTTTGCCCGTTCTCGAAGCGCGCGAGGCAATTCAGCAGATCGCGCCCGACAGCTATGATCCCACGCAGATCTGGGGCTTTGACGGCACCGCGCCGGGGCCGGAAATCCGGGTCAGGCAGGGGGGCCGCGTACAGCGGCGTATCCTCAACTCGTTGCCGCAACCGACCTCGGTTCACTGGCATGGTATCCACATCGACAACGCCATGGATGGGGTGCCGGGCCTGACACAGGACCCCATTCGGCCCGGCGAAAGCTTCGATTACGACTTTACCGTGCCCGACGCCGGAACCTACTGGTATCACGCGCACAATCAGACAGTCGAGCAGGTGGCCAGGGGGCTGCACGGACCGCTGATCGTCGACGAACCGGTTGCCCCGGATATCGACCGGGACCTGACACTGGCGCTGGACGACTGGCGCCTGTCGCCCGAAACCGCGCAGATTACCGAAGATTTCGACAACGGGCATGACCTCAGCCATGCCGGGCGCCTCGGTAACCTTCTGACTGTCAACGGCCGTTTCGATCCGGGTTTCGACATTTCCACCAATGACCGGCTGCGGCTGCGGCTTATCAACGTGGCCAATGCGCGCGTGTTCGATCTTGGGCTCGACGGGCTGGATGGCTGGATCGTGGCGCTTGATGGTATGCCGCTGGATCAGCCGCAACGGGTCAACGGCTCCTTCCCGCTGGCCCCGGCGCAGCGTGTCGACCTGCTTGTCGATGTCACAGCCGAACCCGGCTTGACGGCCAGTCTCGTCAGCATCGAAAGGGACGGGGGTTTTGGTCTGGCCCGGTTCGACGTGCGTGGTCAGAACACTCAGAACCGCCGCAACACACCGGCTCCGCTGCCGCCCAATTCGGTCGGGCAGGGGCTGAGCCTTGACGACGCACCGCTGCACCGGATGGCGATGCAGGGCGGCGCAATGCGCTGGCTGGATCACGCGCAGATCGACGGCGTTGATCTGACAGGTCAGGAACTGGCCGAACTGGGCCGGTTCTGGGCGCTGAACGGACAGGCGGCAAGGCCAGCCGACCCGTTCCTCGACGCCTCGCGCGGCAGTTCGCACCGGATCGAGTTCGTGAACGACACCGCGTTTTTCCATGCCATGCATCTGCATGGCCACCATTTCCGCCTGATCCAGCCCGATGGTTCTTTGGGTCCGTGGCGCGATACGGTTCTGGTTGCGCCCGGCGAAACCCGTCAGGTCGCGCTGATGGCGGACAATCCGGGCGACTGGCTGTTGCATTGCCACATGCTTGGGCACGCGGCTTCTGGTATGATGAGCTGGTTCAGGGTCTCCTGACGACGTATTCTGTCGCTGGTGTGGCGTTTGTGAAGCTGTTATAGGCTGCCGCAACGTCTATCTAGGGCGGACCCGTCCATCGAGCCGAAAAAAGGCCAGATCTATGAGTTCTGAAATCCGCCTCGCATTTGCGCACCCGTCCGAACGCTCCGAAGCCACCGCGCCGCGCGGGCCGCTGGACCGTATCTCGTTGCGTGACCACATCGTCGAGGTCGAGATTGGCGCCTTTCAGGCCGAGCGCGGCACCACCCAGCGCATCTGTTTCAATATCGTGGTCGAGGTCAAACCCCTGACCGGGCCGATTGATGACGATGTCGACCGCATCCTGTCCTATGACCGGGTGACCGAGGCCATCGCACATGAGCTGTCCGCAGAACGCCTAAACCTGCTGGAAACACTGGCCGAGCGTGTAGCGGAACGCATTCTGCTTGAACCTCAGGCCGTAAGGGCCTTTGTCCGCATCGAAAAACTTGATCGTGGCCCCGGCGCATTGGGGGTCGAGATCGTGCGCGGCAAAGACAAGCTCCATCATGACGTCGCCGCCGAGGAACGCCCCCATCCCCGCCTCGTCTTCCTGTCGAACGAGGCGATTTCGTCGCCCAACCTGACGGCATGGATCGACCAGCTGGAACATCGCAGGCGCCCGCTGATCCTGTGCGTCGGGGCCTCGCCACTTGCGGTGCCACAGACCGGGCACGCAATGACCCAGCGCCGGATCGATCTTCTGGCCATCGAACAGAACGCCTGGGTTCTGGCAGCGCGCGATCACCGCTGCGTTGTCGTCTCGACCCGGACCGAACTGGACTGGGCCATGAAGAACGGCCAGATCTGCGTCTGGGCGCCGTCCAAGATCGTGCTCGACGCGGTGGACGGCCCCTCGGCCAAACGCGCTGATGCCGTGGCGCTGTCGGCCTGGTTTGCGGCAACCTTCGAAGCCAGTGAAATGCTGGTGATCGGCGGCAATCTGCCGGAAGAGGCCAGCGTGCCCCTGCGCCAGATTCCGGTGGAGAAGGCCCAACTGTGAGCGACTTCTACCGCCCACTGGTGCAACAGGGCCAGACGCAGCCCGATGGGGCCGTCCCGCTGGCCGGGACGGATATGTGGTTCACCCATGCCGAAAGACTTGACCGAAACGCCCCCGCGTCCGTCATCGAGGCGCGCGCGATCCCGGCGCAGGCACTCGACCGGCTGATCGCGCCCCGTGCCCCGGTCGCCGGTCTGGGTATGGGCCAGCCGCAGATCATGGGGGTCATCAACACCACGCCGGACAGTTTTTCCGATGGAGGGCGGCACGACACCGTCGAAACCGCCCGCGCGGCAGCGCTCGAAATGGTGGCGCATGGGGCAACGCTTCTGGATATTGGCGGCGAATCCACCCGGCCCGGTTCGCAGACCGTGGCCATCGCCGAGGAAATCGCACGCACCGTTCCCATAATCACGGCCATCCGCGCCGAAACGGATACGGCAATCTCGATCGACACCCGCAAGACGGCTGTGGCGCAGGCCGCTGTTGCGGCGGGGGCCACCCTCGTCAATGACGTTTCGGGTTTCGTGTTCGATCCCGATCTCGCGCCCTATTGCGCCGCGCATCAGCTGCCGGTCTGTGTCATGCACATGCAGGGCGATCCGGCGACAATGCAGAACAAGCCACACTATGACAACGTGCTGCTCGACGTGTACGATTTTCTTGAATCTCAGGTCTCCCGACTTGAGGCTCAGGGCCTTTCACGGTCGAACATCGTGGTCGATCCGGGGATCGGCTTTGGCAAGACCGAGGCGCACAACCTGACCCTGCTGCGCAATCTCAGCCTGTTTCACGGTCTGGGCTGCCCGATCCTGTTGGGCGTGTCCCGCAAGGGCTTCATCGGGCGGATCGGCAAGGAACCACGCGCCGACGCCCGCGCACCGGGTTCTATCGCAGTAGCGCTGGCCGGGTTGGCGCAGGGGGTTCAGATAATCCGCGTGCATGACGTCAGGGAAACCGCGCAGGCCTTGCGCCTTTGGGCCGCAGTCCGGTAATCCTGTCGCCAGCAGCTAACGGAGGCACATGATGCGCAAGTTGTTCGGCACCGACGGGGTGCGGGGAACTGCCAATACCTATCCGATGACGGCGGAACTGGCCTTGCGCATGGGCGCGGCGGTGGGGCGGTATTTCCGCCGCGACGCCTCGGGTGTGCACCGGGTCGTGATTGGCAAGGATACCCGCCTGTCGGGTTACATGTTCGAAAACGCGCTGACCGCGGGGCTGACCTCGACCGGCATGAACGTGCTGCTGCTGGGGCCGGTGCCGACACCCGCCGTCGGGCTGATGACCCGCTCGATGCGGGCCGATCTGGGCGTGATGATCTCGGCCAGCCACAACCCGGCCCAGGACAACGGGATCAAGTTTTTCGGCCCCGATGGCTTCAAGCTTTCCGATCAGGCTGAAATCGAAATCGAACGGCTGATCGAAGAAGGTGTGAGGCCGGCGCAGGCGCACAACATCGGCCGCGCGCGCCGGGTCGATGACGCCCGGTTCCGCTATGGCGAGCGGGTGAAATCCTCGCTGCCGCGGGATCTGCGGCTCGACGGCCTGAAAGTGGTGATCGACTGCGCCAACGGCGCGGCTCACCGCACCGCGCCCGAAGTGTTGTGGGAACTTGGGGCCGATGTCATCCCGGTGGGCGTTGCGCCCGACGGCAAGAACATCAACCTGGGCTGCGGCTCCACCCAGCCTCGCGTCGCCGCCGAAACGGTGGTCGCACATGGTGCCGACGTCGGCATTTGTCTTGATGGCGATGCCGACCGTGTTGTCGTCATTGACGAAACTGGCGCGGTGGCCGATGGCGATCAGCTGATGGCGCTGCTCGCCACACGCTGGGCCGCCGAGGGCCAACTCAGCGGCGGCGCGCTTGTGGCGACCGTCATGTCCAACCTTGGCCTCGAACGCCACCTTGGCAGTCAGGGCTTGCGGCTGGAGCGCACCGCCGTGGGCGACCGCTATGTGGTCGAGCGGATGCGCGAAGGCGGCTTCAACCTGGGCGGCGAGCAATCTGGCCATATCGTCATGAGCGATTATGCCACCACCGGCGACGGGTTGATGGCGGGGCTGCATTTCCTGGCCGAAATGGTGGCGTCGGGCCGTCGCGCGTCGGAACTGGCACGTCAGTTCACACCGGTGCCGCAGCTTCTGAAAAACGTGCGCTTTGACGCGGGCCAGACACCCCTGGACCTGCCCGAAGTGCAGCGTGCAATTGCCGATGCCGAAGGGGCGCTGAACGGCAAGGGGCGCCTCTTGATCCGTAAATCCGGCACCGAACCGCTGATCCGCGTGATGGCGGAATGCGAAGACGAGGGCCTGCTGGAGCAAACGGTGGATTCGGTGGTGAACGCGGTTTCGGGGGCGGTCTCAGCCTGACCGCCCGAACAGCCGCCTCAGCGCGCCATACTGGCTGAGGCCGACCCCCGACAGGATCAGCAACAGTGCCCAAATCAGGGTCGGGGGCATTGGCTCCCCCAGAAATACGGCCCCCAGAACAACAGCCCAGACCGGCACCTGATAGTTCGTCAGGCTCATGAAAACCGGCCCGGCGGTGCGCACCACAGTCACCCGCAGGATATTGGCCGCCGCCGTCGGCACCAAACCCAGAAACGCCGCCAGCCACAGCGTGCGCTGATCCGGCAGCACGGGTGGCCCGTCCACCGCCCAGGCCATCGGCACGATCGCCACCGCGCCAATCAGCAACAGAACCGTGGACAGGCCGATCGGATCGACCGGCGGCAACCGCCGCAGCAGGATCGAGGCCACCGCATAACAGGCCGCAGCCGTCAGGCAGGCCAGCCGCCCCGGCAACTCGCGCACATCGCCCGAGCTTTCGAACGCCTGCGACCCGATCAACAGCGCCACCCCGGCAAAACCGATAACAAAGCCCAAGCTGCGCCGCAGGGTCATCCGTTCGCCGGGGACAAAGAAATGCGCCAGCGGGACCACCATCAGCGCGATCGAGGCCATCGAAACCCCGGTAAAGCCCGAGGTGACATATTGCTGCCCCCACGAGATCAATGAAAACGGAATGGCCGAATTGAGCAGGGCGATGCCAATCAGGGAAATCAGGCCCTCCCTGCCCAGCGGTTCGCGGAACAGCCTGCCGCCCAGGGCCTGCCAGACCGTAAGGCTCAGCACCGCGCCAAAACCGATGCGAAAGGCCGCCAGCCAGAATGGCGTCATCTGTTCCAGCACCAGCTCGATGATCAGGAACGTCCCGCCCCAGACAAAACCCAGCGTGGCGACCATCAACCAGCTTTTCGTCGTGATCTCAGGTCGTTGGTCCATAGGCCCCTCAATACTCGAGCGAAACCAGACAGGCGCCGCAATCCCATGTCAACGGATTTCATCTCGCCCGGAAACAAAAAAGGGCGCCGCTGGGCGCCCTTTGTCTTGCGTCGGAACCGTGATCAGTTCTTCGACTTGTCGACCATCTTGCCGGCCGAGATCCACGGCATCATGCCGCGCAGCTTTTCGCCGACCTGTTCGATCTGATGCTCGTCATTGGCCCGGCGCGATGCCTTGATCGTCGGCTGGCCAACCGCATTCTCCAGCATGAAATCGCGGACGAACTTGCCCTGCTGGATGTCGTTCAGAACTTCTTTCATGGCCTTCTTGGTCTGCTCATAGGGCAGGATGCGCGGGCCGGTGACATACTGGCCGTATTCGGCGGTGTTCGAGATCGAGTAATCCATGTTGGCAATGCCGCCTTCATAGATCAGGTCGACGATCAGCTTCACTTCGTGCAGACATTCGAAATAGGCCATCTCGGGGGCATAGCCCGCCTCGACCAGCGTCTCGAAACCGCAGCGGATCAGTTCGACCAGACCACCGCACAGAACCGCCTGTTCGCCGAACAGGTCGGTTTCGCATTCCTCGCGGAAGTTTGTCTCGATGATGCCCGAGCGGCCGCCGCCGATGGCGGAGCAATAGGACAGGCCGGTTTCCAGCGCCTTGCCGGTGGCGTCGGTGTGAACCGCAACCAGACAGGGCACGCCGCCGCCCTTGACATATTCGCCGCGCACGGTGTGGCCGGGGCCCTTGGGCGCCATCATGATGACGTCCACGCCCTCTTTCGGCTCGATCAGGCCGAAATGCACGTTCAGGCCGTGGGCAAACGCGATGGCGGCACCCGGACGGATGTTGTCATGCACGTATTTCTTGTAGGTCTCGGCCTGCAGTTCGTCGGGCATGGTGAACATGATGACGTCGCACCAGGCCGCCGCTTCGGCGATGCCCATCACCTGCAGACCTTCGGCTTCGGCCTTCTTGGCGGATGCCGAGCCTTCGCGCAGCGCGACGACCAGGTTCTTGGCGCCCGAGTCGCGCAGGTTCAGCGCATGGGCGTGGCCCTGGCTGCCATAGCCCAGGATGGCCACTTTCTTGTCCTTGATCAGGTTGATGTCGCAATCGCGATCGTAATAGACGCGCATGATGCCGGTCCTTTCTGTTTCGATTGCTGCGCTTTTACCGCCAGTTTCGGGTATTGGCGAGAGCGCTGGGATTGAGTAATTGTGAAAAAGGCGAAGAACTATTCGTCAAAATACGAGATTGCGAAAGATACATGCTTGACGATATCGACCGCCGGATTCTGCGCCATTATCAGGCCGATCCAAGCCTCTCGACCGCCGAACTGGCCGAGCGCAGCCGCATCACTTCGGGCGTGTGCTGGCGGCGGATCGAAAAGATGCAGGCGGCGGGGATCATCGAGGGGCAGGAGGCGGTGATCGACTGGCGGGCGCTGGGCTATGCGGTCGAGGTCAGCTTGCGCGTCACGCTCGACAAGACCCAGCCACGCGCCTTTGACGAGTTCATCGCAGCGGCGCGGCAGGTACCCGAGGCGATCGAGATCCAGACCTTTCTGGGCCGGGTCGATGTGCGCCTGTCAGTGATCGCCCGCGACATGCCCCATTATCAGCAACTCTATCGCGACCGCATCCTGACCCTGCCGCATATCGCCGATATCGAGGCGCTGATGCATATCGCTCGGGTAAAGCGTGACGAGGTGCTGCCGGTATGATCGAGCTGGACGAAATCGACCGCAAGCTGCTGCGGGCGCTGGCCCAGGACGCCACCCAAAGTGCTGGCGCGCTGGGCCGCCGCCTTGGCCTGTCGCAACCCGCCACATGGCGGCGGATCAGGCGGCTGGAAGAAGCGGGGGTGATCAAGGGCCGCCGTCTGCGCCTGAACGCCGAGGCGCTGGGATTCGGCGTGACGGTGTTTCTGGGTGTCAAACTGGCGCGCAAGGGGCAGGTCAGCCTGGAAGATTTCGAACGCGCCGTCAGCGCCATCCCCGAAGTGCAGACCGTGGAGCATGTGCTGGGGCTCTACGACTATCGTCTGCGCGTCGTGGCGCGGGACCTGTCGGATTTCGAACGCGTCCTGCGGCGGCGGATCATGACGCTGCCCGGCGCCGGCGATGTCGAGGCCAACGTCCTGCTGAGCGAGGAGCGGCTGCCCGGACCGATCGGATAGATGGCCTCAATACTGGCTGCTGATCCTGAACCCTGGATGATGGGTCATCCGGGCAAAGGTCACCGGCGTGCCGTTCAGCCAGGTCATGCGCTCGGTCTGCAGCACCGGTGCGCCGGGCGTGGTGCCCATGAATTCGGCAAGGCGCCCGTCGGTTCCGATGGCGGAAAAGGTGACAGTCGCCTCGGCGAACGGGGCGGCGTTCAGCAGCCACTCATGCGGGCCGGAGCGGCTGAAGTCGGCCTGTTCCACATCGGGCACCGCCGCGATGTTGATCCAGCGTTCTTCCAGTTGAAACGGGCGGTTGTCGGCGTAATGCATGCACAACAGGTGCAGCACCGGGGCATCATTGGGCAAGCCCAGTTGCGAGGCCAGCCAGGCGGGGCTGGTCAGCACTTTCCTCTCCACCAGCGCATATCGGTATTGGGAATTTCGATCTTCGACCGTCTGGCGGGCCAGCGCGATTTCCAGCCGGGCCTGTTTCGCGGGTGATCGCTTGACCCTTGTGCCGCTTTTTCGCTTGCGCTCGACAAACCCCAGTTCGGCCAGTTCCCGCAATGCGCGGTTGACGGTTGCCCGGGCGCAGCCGAACTCTTCGGCCAGTTCCGCTTCCGTCGGCAGGATCGCCCCCTGCGGCCAAATGCGATATTCAATCCTGCGTTTAACTTCATCTCTAATAAGTTGAAAACTAATGCGTTTTTGCGCCGTCACTGGTAACTCCGTACATTCATGTTCTGGCTGCATACATCTGTTCAGAAACACGTCTAAGTGTAAAGGCATGGTGACACTGTATGGTGCCATTTCTGTAATCTCTCGTTATCAAACGTTAATATTTCTTTGCCATCAGGCGGTTATCAAATTGTGGTGACCGTGAAATCGCCCCAGGTGTCGATAATCGCGGTTTTCTGACGAATTCCTGCTTTACCTGTCGTCAGGCCGAGGTCAGAAAAGGGGGACCGCGTCAGAAAGGACAGAACATGCCCGCGCTGCTTGATACCGTTGACCCCGAAGGTCTCGAAGAATTCTCCGTGGTTTTCACCGACCGCTCCCTGAATCACATGTCCGCGACCTTTCAGCAGGTCATGCGGGACATTTCGGCCATGCTGCGCGACGTCTACAATGCCGATGCCGTCGCGGTGATCCCCGGCGGCGGCACCTATGGGATGGAGGCGGTGGCCCGGCAGTTCGCGCGCGGTGCCAACGTTCTGGTGGTGCGCAACGGCTGGTTCTCCTATCGCTGGAGCCAGATTTTCGAAACCGGTGGCCTCACCGCCAGCACGACGGTGATGAAGGCGCGTCAGACCGGCAACGCCACACCGTCTCCCTTTGCCCCCGCACCGATTGAAGAGGTCGTGGCCACCATCCGCGAGCAAAAGCCGGATATCGTCTTTGCCCCGCATGTGGAAACCGCCGCCGGGGTGATTCTTCCGGATGACTACATCACCGCCATGGCGGCCGCGGCGCACGAGGTCGGCGCGCTGATGGTGCTGGATTGCATCGCCTCGGGCTGCGTCTGGGTCGACATGAAGGCTACCGGCGTCGATGTCCTGATCTCGGCCCCGCAAAAGGGCTGGAGCGCCTCGCCCTGTGCCGGTCTCGTGATGCTGTCGGAACGGGCCGAGACCCGGTTGGCCGAGACCACCTCGGACAGTTTCGCCATCGACCTCAGGAAATGGCGCGACATCATGAAAGCCTACGAGGGCGGCGGGCATGCCTATCACGCCACCATGCCCACGGATGCGTTGCGCGCCTTCCGCGACACCATGGCCGAAACCCGCGAATACGGTTTCGACAGGCTGCGCGATGCGCAATGGGCGCTGGGCAACGGCGTGCGGGCGATGCTGAAGGACAAGGGCATCACGTCCGTGGCCGCCGAAGGCTTTGGCGCGCCGGGCGTGGTGGTCAGCTATACCAGCGATCCCGAGGTGCAGAACGGCAGGAAATTCGCCGCGCTGGGCATGCAGATCGCCGCCGGGGTGCCGCTGCAATGTGATGAACCGCAGGGGTTCAGCACCTTCCGCCTCGGCCTGTTCGGCCTCGACAAGCTTTATGACGTCGATGGCACGATCGGTCGGTTGAAACGGGTTCTGGATCAGGTGCTCTGAACGGCTGGCGGGCTTCGACCCGCCCGCGCGTCACCGCACGCCAAGCCCCATCTGCATCAGCGTCTTGCGCACCGGGGCCAGCGAGTAAAGCGCGCTCAGCCCCAGCGCCCGCGCATCCCGCAAGGGGCGCACTTCCATCATCGAGGCGCGGTTCAGCAGGTCGATCCCCCTGACCCTCACCGCGATCTCGTTGTGCCGCGCCTTGTGATAGGCCTCCAGCATGTCCGCGTCGCCCAATCCCTCGGGCCGCGCCTGCGCCAGATCCAGCAGCGACCGCAGATCGCCCAGCGACATGTTCAGCCCCTGCGCTCCGATGGGCGGCACCACATGCGCGGCTTCGGCCATCAGCGCCACCCGCTCACCCGCCAGCCGCTCTGCCGACTGGCTGATGATGGGCCAGATGGTGCGGCGCGAGGCCAGTTTCAGCGGTCCGAACAATCCGCACGACCGCTCGGTCATCGCCGCCTCGAACGCCTCGGGCTTCATCTGCATCAGGTCCAGCGCTTTTGGTCCCCGTTCCATCCAGACGATCGCCGATGACGGCTGGCTCTGCCAGTCCGGCAGCGGCACCAGCGTGAACGGCCCGCCCGAGCGGTGGATCTCGGTCGAGACATTGTCGTGCGGGATAGTGTGGGTCACCGCAAAGGCCAGCGCCTTCTGACCATAGCGGGTGGTGTGAGCGCCAATGCCCGCCGCCTCGCGCATGGGCGAGTTGCGCCCGTCTGCCGCAAGCACCAGCTTGCATGTCACGCGGGCGCCATCGCTCAGGCCGACACGGGCCTCAGCCATCCGGGTGAACAGGCTGGTGGTTGCGGTTCCGGGGCGGAAATCGACATTTGGCAATTCGGTCAACCGGGCCAACATCTCGCGCCTGAGCAGCCAGTTGGGCAGGTTCCACCCGAATGGCTGGTCCGAGATGTCGGCAGCATTGAAATCCCGGACCACGCGGGGTTCGGGCACCTCGCCGCCGGCGTCGACGATGCGCATGATTTGCAGCGGCGCGGCATGCTCGGCCAGTCGCGCCCAAAGCCCGCATTGCTCCAGCAGGCCGCGCGCGGGCTGCAGAAACGCCGTGGTGCGCAGGTCCGACCCTTCGGCGTCGCGCTCTGTCACCGGCAGGGCAGGGTCGACGCAGACCACATCGAATCCGGCGGCACCAAATGCGGCCGCCGCCGTCAGCCCGGCGATGCCGCCACCGGAAATCAGGATGTCACAGCTGGTCTTCATGGCAAAATCTCCGTTCCGGCCGGACCCTAGGCGGTTTCGCAACCCGGTGCCAAGTGACATCCTGTCCCGTGCGCGTGTCTCAGACCAGCCGCGACAGGAACGCGGTCAGATCGTCGGTGTGATGATGGATATGATCTGCCGGATGATGCTCGGGCGCCACATGTACCGTGCGCATCCCCATCTCGTGCGGCGCGGCCAGGTTTCGGGCGTCATCCTCGAACATCGCGGCCTGCGCGGCGTCGATGCCGTCACGGGCGAATATCGCCTCGAACGCCGCCCGCTCGGGCTTGGGCCGGTATCCGGCATGTTCGACGCCATAGATCGCGTCGAACAGCCCGCTCAGCCCGCGCGCCGCCAGCACCCGTTCGGCATAGGGCGCGCTGCCGTTGGTATAGACGATCCGGCGCCCCGGCAGCGACCGGATATGGTTTGCAAGGGCGGTATCCGCCTCCATATGGCTCATGTCGACCTGATGCACCGCAACCAGATAAGGATCGGGGTCCAGGTCATGTTCCGCCATCAGACCGGCCAGCGTGGTGCCGTATTGCCGCCAGTATTGCGACCGCAGCCGGTCTGCCTCGGCCCGGTCCACCCTCAGCGCATCCATGACATATTGCGTCATCAGCACCTCGATCTGGTCGAACAGGCGCATGTGCGGCGGATAAAGGGTGTTGTCCAGATCGAACACCCATTGCGTGACATGAAAGAATGCAGGCTTCACCATGCGTGCCGGTTTAGGCCGGACATGGTCGGATTTCAATCTTGATTGCAGGCACACCCGGCGGATAGACAGGTCCGAACAGGGAGCCAGATGACACCATGAGCCAGAGCCGCCAGTCCAACACCGACGCCTACAGCCTGATCCTCGAAGCGATCGACGTAGGCATCTACAAACCCGGTGACCGTCTGGTCGAAAGCGAACTGGCCGATCGGTTCGGTGTGTCACGCACGCCCATTCGCGAAGCCCTGCAACGGCTGGAAACCCAATCGCTACTGGAACGCGACGGGCGCTCGCTGATCGTGGCCTCGCTGGATCACAATCAGATGGCCGAGCTTTACGTGGTGCGCCGCGAGCTCGAGGGGCTGGCCGCGCGCCTTGCCGCCAAGCATGCCACCGACGAAGAGATCCGGGTACTGCGCGACATGGTTCAGGAGGATGACGCGCTGGTCAACGACCCTTCGGCGCTGTCACGGGCGAACCGGAGGTTTCACGAACAGATCCACCTGGCATCGCACAATCGCTATCTGGTGCAGCAACTGGACCTGGTGCATCGCACCATGGCGTTGATGGCCACCACGTCGCTGGCCGCGCAAGGGCGCGGCGAGGTGGCGCAAAGCGAACACAAGGGCATTGTCGAGGCGATTGCCGCGCGCGACGAGGATGCGGCGCAGCTGGCGCTCAAGGAACATATCTCCATCGCCTTCATGACCCGGCTCAAGCAGGACGCCGACAAGCGCGAGCGTCAATAGGTCTCAACCGGGCACGCATTCCTCTCCGGCTTGTCCGTGCTGGGTCTTGTCCCAGAAATAGGGCTTGATCGCCAGTTCCCACAGCGCCTTGTATGCGGCGATGACGCCGAACGGGAAATACAACACCATCGTCGGTACCCACGGCATCAGGAACCGTCGGCGCTCGGATGACACGGCGGTCAGTCCGACAATCAGGTTGACGGCTTCGGCAAAGATGAAGAACCCGATCATGGCGGTGATGATGCCTGCGGGAAACACCCCGGCCAGCGGATGCGGCAGCCCGAACAGCATCAGCCAGAACGACCACAGAACCGGCGCCAGCAGGAACTGACCCACCGTGCCCAGAAAAAACGCCTGAACCCCCAGAAACCGTTTCAACCCCAGCTCGCCCAACAGCTTGCGCGGCGCGCGCATGTGCACAAGATAGGTCACCATGAACCCTTTCAGCCAGCGCGAGCGTTGGCGAACCCACGGCCAGAGGCGGAAGTTGGCCTCTTCATAGGTCACCGTGTCGAACACTTCGGTCCGGTATCCGGCGCGGCACAGCCGGACGCCCAGATCGGCATCCTCGGTCACGTTATGCGCGTCCCAGCCGCCCAGCGCCTCCAGTGCCTTGCGGCGAAAAAACAGCGTGGTGCCGCCCAGTGGGATCACCAGCCCAAATCGCGCCATGCCAGGCAGGACAACCCGGAACCAGCTGCAATACTCGATGGTGAAACAGCGCGACCGCCAATTGGTGCGCGGATTATAGTAATCCAGTATCCCCTGCAGGCACACCACATCCTCGGGCGCCTGCGCAAAGCGGGCGACCACATGCTCGATCTGGTCCGCGACCGGCGCGTCCTCGGCATCCCAGACCCCCACGATATCGCCTCGGCAGAAATCCAGCGCATAATTCATCGCGCGCGGCTTGGTGGTCAGGCCGTGGCTGTCGGGCACCTCGATCACCCGCATCCACGGCGGCAGCTGTGCCTGTGCCAGTGTGTCCCGGGTGATCCGGTCCTTTTCCTCCAGCACCAGAATGACATCCAGCAGGGTCTTGGGATAGGTCAGCCGGTTCAGGCGCGGGATCAGGTCGCCGACGATTTCACGCTCCTTGTACAGCGGCACCAGAACCGACACGCGCGGCAGCCGGGATTCGGGGCCGGGCCTGTGGCCTGTAGGCTCCGGCGCGTTCACCAGCGCATGCCCGGCCAATTGCCCCAGAATACCTACCACGCGCAGCGCGGTGAACAGGGCCAGCGTCACAACCGCCGCCACTGTCAAGGCGGCGAATGCGGGCAGCGGCGACGCCACCATGACGGCGACCAGCAAAAGCGCGACCAGGACAGATGGCAATCTCGAAACGGCATCCCAGTTGCGGCAGCTTTGCGCAGGTTCGACGCGCGTTTCCGCCGCCTTGGCCAGACTGTCCGCGAACTGGCGCGCAATGGCGCGGTCGATCTCATCTCTCCAGGCCAGAACCGGGATCGCCGTCACACCCGCCGCCGCCAGCCGGGCGCGTGGCGCGTCAAACAGGTCCGGGCGCGCCGTCGCGACCAGTACCAGCGGACCCAGCCGCATCCACGGAACCAGATTGTATTCCAGCCAGAACTCGGTGGGCATCAGCGCACAAAGCGCAGCAGTGGGGGCGGGCGCATCCAGCGCTGCGACCTGCAGACCATATTGCGTTGACAGCGCCGCCAGAACATCGCGCGTTTCCGCAAAACCCTCGGCAATCAGGATTTCCCCGATGGGGGCGTCCAGCCGTTCCTGAAGCGTCAGGGCATGAACAAGCTGGCTTTCGGTGATTGCGCCGCCTTCGACCAGATACCGGCCCAGCGGCTGCCTTGCCCGCGTCCCGGCGACGGGAAGCGCCTCCGACAATCTTTGCAGGTTCTGTTCACTCATTCCTCAACCCCGATGCAGGCGTCAGGCATCAGGGTTGAAGGAACAAGGTTAATGCGCGGTTAAGCTTGTTTTCGCTCGCGCTTATTCTGCGGTCTTGCGGGCAGTCATGGCGGTGGCGAAGCGCTCGAACAGGTAAAAACTGTCCTGCGGACCGGGCGAGGCTTCGGGGTGGTACTGCACCGAATAAACAGGCCGCTCCGCCATGCGGATACCGCAGTTCGAACCGTCGAACAGCGACCGATGGGTTTCGACCACGCCCTCGGGCAGGGTCTGCGCATCCACCGCAAAGCCGTGGTTCATCGAGGTGATCTCGACCTTGCCCGTTTCCAGATCCTTGACCGGATGGTTGGCGCCGTGATGGCCGTGGTTCATCTTGATGGTCTGACCGCCCAGCGCCAGCGCCAGCATCTGATGGCCCAGACAGATGCCGAACACCGGCAGATCGGTGGTGTCCAGGATCTGCTTGATCATCGGCACCGCGTATTCGCCGGTCGCTGCCGGGTCGCCGGGGCCGTTCGACAGGAACACGCCGTCTGGATCATGCGCCAGAACCTCCGCCGCGGTGGCGGTGGCGGGCAGAACGGTGACGTCGCACCCGGCCGAGGCCAGACAGCGCAGGATATTGCGCTTTGCACCGTAATCCAGCGCCACGACCTTGTGCTTGGGCGCTTCCTGACGGGAATAGCCATCGGGCCAGGCCCAGCGCATCTCGTCCCAGCGATAGCTTTGGGCGCAGGTGACCTTCCTGGCCAGGTCCATGCCTTCCAGCCCGGCAAAACCGCGCGCGGCAGCGATCAGCGCCGAGATATCGAACTGACCGTCGGGATCATGCGCCAGCGCCACATGCGGCGCGCCCTGCTGGCGGATCGCGCGGGTCAGGCGGCGGGTGTCGACGCCACCGATGGCGATCCGGCCCCGGCGCTCCAGCCATGTCTTGAGCTCTTCCGCCGCGCGCCAGTTCGACGCCTCGGTCGGGTCCCATTTCACCACCATCCCTTCGGCCACCGGATCGCCGGTCTCGTCATCCTCGGAGTTCACGCCGACATTGCCGATATGCGGAAAGGTAAAGGTCACGATCTGCCCGGCATAAGACGGGTCGGTCATGATCTCCTGATAGCCGGTCATCGCGGTGTTGAAGCACAGCTCGGCCACGGTCTGGCCTGTCGCTCCGAACCCGTGCCCGTAAAACAGCGTTCCATCGGCCAGTGCCAGACATGCGGTGGGCTTGGACGTGGCGTTCTGGGCCATGGCGCGACTCTCCTGCTGGGTAAATCGGCGCATACCTAAGGGTGTTGCGTCGTCGGGTCAAGTCCGTTCAATTTTTGCGGTATTCATAGATTTCAATGGCTTAGCTGTATTCACCCCCTGTTGTCTCATTCATTCTGTTTCTATATGGTCAGAGTTTCGGATCCATGGGGATGGGCAGAACATATGGATATGCGATCAAGGGTGAACACGGCCCTTAAGCAGGCAATGAAGGACAAGGCGACCGACCGATTGTCGACGCTTCGTCTGATCAACGCGGCAATCAAGGACAGGGATATCGCCACGCGCGGCTCGGGCAATGACGAGGCGCAGGGATGTGGTGACGCGGACGTGCTTGAAATCCTTGGGAAAATGACCAAGCAGCGCAAGGAAAGCGCGCGCGCCTATGAAGAGGGCGGGCGACTGGATCTGGCCGAGCGCGAGCGCCAGGAAATCGAGGTGATCGAAGAATTCCTGCCCAAGCAGCTGGACGATGACGAGGTGACACAGGCCATCAATGCCGCGATCACCGCCACCGGCGCGGGTTCGATCCGCGACATGGGCAAGGTCATGGGCGAGCTCAAGGCGCGCTATACCGGCCAGATGGATTTCGGCAAGGTCGGCCCCATGGTCAAGGACCAGCTCTGCGCCTCGAACGGCGATTGCTGACGACCGGCTTGTTCCGGGGCAGGCTCAGCCCCGGTCGCTGCTCAGTTTCACCAGCAGATCGTCGTACAGCGCGACGCGTTCGTCCTCGGACAGAAACGCGCCGATTTCCACCTCGCGCCCGCCGCCTTTCAGGGTGACATAGTTCGGCACCGGTCCGCCGTGCCGGTGCATCTCGGGGCGCGCCCAATAGCGGTTGCAATGCCATTCCTGCGCCCGCCCGCGCGGATTGTGCCGCACCAGCCGGGCCAGGCTGGGCGTCAGGGTCAGCACTTCCAGCATGCGCCGCTGCCGATAGTTCACTTCCAGCGCCAGCCACAGCCCCAGCACCACCAACAGCGTGAACGGCAGCAATCCCCACAACAGAACCGACCCCAGAACCGCCAGCAAAGGGATCAGCCCCATCGCAAAGATGCTCAGGACGATCGCGATCGCACCGCGCGGCGGCAGTGAATTATGCGGCCACAGATGCAGCTCCTGCACCGATTCCGAGTTCTGTTTCCAGCGATAAGGCATACATAAGAAATAGCATTTCAAGCCCGCCAGTCGAGAGCATTCCAGCGCGCCGGGGATCAGGTCACGTGACCCACCCGCGCCCAGGAAAACGCGTCGTCCAGACGGTCGTCGCCCCAGAACAGCTCACCCCGCACAACAAAGCTTGGCGCGCCGAACACGCCGTGCGAAACGGCTGTCTCGGTTTCCCGGTCCAGCGCCGCGACCGCCTCCGGTGCGCGCGCTCGCGCCAGAACCGGCATCGGGTCCTGATCGCAACGGTACAGCGCCTCCGACAGCGCGGCCTCGCTTCCCGCCTCCACGCCGTCCTCGAACCAGATGCGATAGAGGTTTTCGGTGAACCGCTCGCCCCAGCCCTCGGACATGCCCAAAAGCGCGACCTGATTGGCCAGCGCCAGATCCGAGATCGGGTAGGGGGCGGGCAGGTGCGCATGCAGGCCGTACTTGGCGGTCCTGCGCTCGATATCGCGCCACATATAGGCCGATTTGGCCGGTTTACCCGCAAAAGGCACGTTCTGCTGATCGGTCATGACCTTGCGCACATTGAACGGACGCCATCGAACCGTGGCATCGTGTTCCCGGCACCACTCCGGCAGGCGGGTCACCGTCAGAAATGTGTATGTACTTCCAATGGAATACCAAAAATCAATCTCGGGCATGAGCAAACCTCCTGAACGAAGCATGCGGCCAAGGGCAGAATACCCGATTTTCGCCTCTCTGGCTATTTCATGTGCGCCTGCCAAAACCCTGCGCACAGCGAAACCCCGTAGGACGGCATCGCGGTTTTCTGCCGTCACGACCAGCCTGCGCAGGACTGATAGCGACAGAGAGCAAACAAAGGGTTTACACAATCAGCCGGCGACCCGGATGTAAGCCTGATCCCGGCCCGACCGGGAAACGCGAATATATTGTCGCGATATCAATCAGGTATCCGGCGTATCGGCTCGCACAAACAGCCCGTCCATGTCTGCCTTGAACCCGGCTCGGGGGCCGGTTTTTGTCAGACCCGCCCAAGTTGTTCTATGCTTGGGGAATCGGTGGGCCACAAAACCGCCGAATTTGGCAGATGACGCGCGGGCGCCGTTTTCAAAAGCCAAGGTCTCACCCGACCCGCGCAGAAGGGAGAGGAAGACTTGTTCAAGCGAATTATGGCGCCGGTGGATCTGGCGCATATCGAGGGGTTGGCGCCCGCACTGGATTGTGCCGCTGATCTCGCCAAACATTACAACGTGCCCATTTCTTATGTCGGCGTGACGTCCTCGGCGCCAAGCTCTGTTGCGCATAATCCCGCAGAGTTCGGGCAAAAGCTGACAGCCTTTGCGCAAGGCCAGGCCGACAGGCACGGCATCGCCGTCGCCGCGCACCCGGTTGTTTCGCATGATCCTGCCATCGACGTGGATGACGCACTGATCCGGGCCATCGACGACACGGGGTCCGACCTTGTCGTCATGGCCAGCCACGTGCCGAACGTCATCGACTATATCTGGCCGTCGAACGGCGGAAAGCTTGCCGAGCACGCAAAATGCTCCGTGATGGTCATACGCGCTTGAGCGGCATGACCCGGTCACGAAACGAAAGGAACATGGGAGGTCGCACATGACCGACGAAAGCGCCAATCAAGGGATTCCCGCACCCGAAGGGTCATCCCACATCATCGAGACCGATTATGAAATCGGTCAGGACAACATTGAAACGACAATCGGGCCGATCGGGCTCGACATTCACAACCCGGTATTCCTGATTTCGGGCCTGTCCATCGTGGCCTTCGTGGCCTACGCATTGGTGGCACCGACCCAGGCGGGCGACTTTTTCGGCTGGCTGCGGCCTGCGCTGACCTCGACCTTCGATTGGTTTTTCCTGTGGTCGGCCAATATCTTCGTGCTGTTCTGCCTGATGCTGATCGTGACGCCTTATGGCTCGGTCCGCCTTGGCGGCAAGGACGCAACACCGGATTATGGCTATCCGGGCTGGTTCGCGATGCTCTTTGCCGCCGGCATGGGGATCGGCCTGATGTTCTTCGGAGTGCTGGAGCCGGTCTATTATTTCGGCACCCCCTGGGGTGACGAACCGCTTGGGGTCGTGCGCCCCTTCGACGAAAATGGCGTCCTGATCCCGGAAAATGTCGAGGCCGCGCGACGCATGGCGCTTGCGGCGACCTCCTATCACTGGGCGCTGCACCCCTGGGCGATCTACGCGGTGGTTGCACTTGCGCTGGCGCTGTTCACCTATAACAAGGGCCTGCCGCTGACGATCCGGTCGGCCTTCTATCCGATCTTCGGAGAACGCGTCTGGGGCTGGGTGGGGCATATCATCGACACGCTTGCGGTGTTTGCCACGCTCTTTGGTCTCGCCACATCCCTCGGCTTCGGCGCGCAACAGGCCAATGCCGGGCTCGAATACGTGTTCGGTTTCCCCAACAGCGTGACGGTTCAGGTGATCCTGATCATCGTGATCACGCTCGTCGCCCTTGGCTCGGTGCTTCGCGGCCTCGACGGCGGCGTCAAGGTGCTCTCCGAGATCAACATGGTCATCGCGCTTCTGCTGTTGCTGTTCGTGCTGTTCGCCGCCGGAGTGGGGTCGATCGTGTCCGAGTTCGGCAAGGGCGTCGTGGCCTATTTTCAGGAGGTCATCCCGCTGTCGAACCCGCACGGGCGTGAGGACACCGGATACCTGCAGGGCTGGACAGCCTTCTACTGGGCATGGTGGATTTCGTGGTCGCCGTTTGTCGGCATGTTCATCGCCCGCGTCAGCCGTGGCCGCACGGTACGCGAATTCGTGATCTGCGTGCTGCTGATCCCGTCCTTTGTCTGCATGTTCTGGATGGCGGTATTCGGCGGCGCGGCCATCGAACAGGTCATCGCCGACCCGGCCGGCAGCGCCGTCAAGGCCCAGGTGATCGACAGCTATAACCCGCCGTTGTCACTGTTCGCGATGCTGGGAAGCCTGCCGATGGCGGGGATCACCTCGGTCATTGGCATCGTGCTGGTCATCGTGTTCTTTGTCACCTCGTCCGATTCCGGCTCGCTGGTGATCGACACGATCACCGCTGGCGGCAAGATCGACGCCCCGATCCCCCAACGGGTGTTCTGGTGCACGTTCGAGGGCCTGGTTGCCATCGCGCTGCTGATCGGCGGCGGTCTGGGGGCCTTGCAGGCCATGGTCATCTCGACCGGTCTGCCCTTTACCGTCATCCTGCTTCTGATCTGCTGGGCAATCTTCAAGGGGCTGGTGCAAGAGCGACAGTCGCTCTGACGCTGGCACCGCACGCGACAAATTAAGGAAGGCCGCCCGCAAAGGCCGGCCTTTCAGCGCGGGCAGAACCGCGACCGTGTTCCGGAGATCACCAGCCTGACAAAGCAGAGCCCGGATATTGTGGACATGCACGAGGCGCATATTTGATCGGTTGCTACGGTGCGCTCCAAAGTGATGCCGCCACTTCCGCCATCAGCCATTCACGCAAGGCAGAGAGCCCTTGATCATCCTCTTCGCCTTGCCGATGCACAAGGTCGTAACCTCTCCCGGCCGGCAAGCTGATTTGTGGGAACAGTTCCACCAGCCGGCCGGCAGAGACGTCCTCGGCAACCAGCACGCTCCGCCCAAGTGCGACCCCCTCGCCACGCAGCGCCGCCTCAATGGTGAGGCTGCCGTGACTCAATGTCGGTCCCCGACCACGAGCGCCCTCGACCCCGGCGGCGGCAAACCAACGTTCCCAATTTGGCAGACTGCTATCGTCGTGCAGAACGCGGCTCTCGTTCAGCAACGTGCAACCGAGCAGATCCGCCGGGATCGAAAGCCCGCCCATGCGCGCCCGATAGTCGGGGCTGCAGACCGGGCTCATGGTCTCGTCGAGAATCCTCTCTGTCGCGGTGCCCGGATAGTTTCCGGTGCCATAGCGCAGCGCGGCATCCACACGGCCGTCGGACAGATCGATATTCACGTCGCTGACTTCAAGCCGGATATCAACATCCGGCAGCCGCGCCATCAGCCGGTGCAGGCGCGGGGCGAACCACTTGCTGGCAAAAGAGACACTCGTGCTAATCGTCAGCCGCGGGGCGTCGTCCCGTGTGCGCAAGCGTTCTGCTTCGCGGATAAGGTCCGCCAGCGCCCGGCTGACCACCTGATGGAACGCCGCTCCTTCCTCGGTCAAAGCGATGCGCCGCGTCATGCGCCGGAACAGCGCGACGTTCAGATCGTCTTCCAACGACTGGATCTGTCGGCTGATCGCGCCGGGAGTAAGGTTCAACTCCTGCGCCGCCAGCGCCATGCTCAACAGACGACCTGCGGCTTCAAAGGCACGCAGGGTCTGCAAGGGTGGGGGTCGGACGGGCATGGCGGTCTCATGATTGCATTTCCTTCAATCATAGACGTCAAACAATTCGTTTGTCAGCATCAGCCGTCGCATTCAATAAGTGATCTGAGAGCAATCTTTTTCAAGAAACTAACATGACGATCGCCACCCCGGAAACGCCCGCACTGCCGCTTGCGTCCCTCGTCGACCGTCTTTCGCCCCTCAGCGTCGGGGGGATGTTGCTTCTGGCGGTGCTCTGGGGCCTGTCGATCCCGATCACCAAGCTGGGCCTCGACACCATGCCGCCAATAGCGTTCACCGCATTGCGCTTCGCCTTCGCCGTACCATTCCTGTTTCTCTTCGCCATCGGGCGGCACAGGATTCCGCTCACCGCCCTGCCGAAAGTCGCGGCGCTCGGGTTCGTCGGGATCGGGATCGGCAACCTGTCGCAATCCTTCGGCGTCGACGGAACCTCTGCTTCGGTCAGCACCATCGTTTCTGCTACCATCCCGGTCTTTGTCGTTATCCTCGCGGCACTGCGGCTTGGCCAGCCGGTCAACATGGTGCAGCAGTTCGGGCTGGTAGCAGCCTTCGCGGGTGTCGCACTGGTGGCGTTCGGTCAAAATGACGGTGTGGGTGCTGCGGCGCAAACGACCATGACAGGCGTGGCGCTCGTTCTGCTGTCGGCAGTGGCCATAGCCCTGTACTATGTCTGGAGCGTCGAATTGGCGGCGCGCCACGGCACCGTCACGGTCGTGATCTGGAGCACGCTGGCCGGGTTCCTCGCCCTCCTGCCATTCACGGCGTGGGAAGTTGCGACCACCCCCTTCAACGTGACAGCTGTCTCCATCGCCGCGGCAATCTATCTTGGCCTGCTCGTGTCGGCTGTCGGCCTGTTTCTCTGGCTATGGCTCCTGCGCACCGTTCCGGCCCGTGTGGCGGCCAGTGTGCAATTCCTGCAACCGGTATTCGGCGTCGGCGCCTCGGCAGTCATGTTTGGCGACCGTATGGGCCCCTTGTTCATGACCGGGGTCATATTGGTTCTGTCGGGGGTCGGGCTGTCAATCGTCACCGGGCGAAGGACGCGCTAGGGTCATAGCCTCGGGTCGACCCTTTGACCCTTCATTGGGGATTTGGGTCCTGGGCTGCCAACCGCCAAATTGCACTACCAGGCCACACCCAGCAAAGAAAAACCCCGCCGGAGAACCGGCGGGATTTTCTGTCTGTTTCACCTGAAAGGGATCAGTGCGCGTGGCCCTTGTCCCGGTCTGCCTGCTTGGGCAGGATCTCGAACGTGCATTCGGGAAGGGCGGATCCGCGGACAGACCTGCCGGTCGGTCTTCACACTCAAGAGGCTGGTATATGCGGTTTGCGACCGTGTCGCACATCGACTGAGTCGGCGGCTGAGGATTTGCTGTGGGTGGGAACAAGACCATGAGATTGGCTCGAAACCGGCCCTTCAAGCAGGAAGTAACCGACTGAAAGACTCAGATGACGGCAGGGAGCCCAAATTACCGAATGCTGCGCGAGATAGGAAAGGATAGGAAGCGCGAAAAGCCGCTATTGGCCGAAGTGGCTTCGGCCAAACTGGGCATCCAACGCCCACGGGGTTTCGGCGGTGCGACTTCGCCAATGCGGACATTTTGAAGTTTTGGATGATGGAGTTTTGGCGTTAAGATAGGCGTTTGGATATCCATATTGCAGCTCATAATCTCGCTTGTACTGCCCCCTTTTGCAAAAAAGGCGGCCCGCCCGCGCTTTCTGTTCAGAAGTATCCGGGAAAGAATGCGCGGGCAGTGGTCCGGCAGATTTCTACCGCATTTTCCCTGCTGAACTCGTCGGGGTGGGCGTGAAAGTCGGTCCATAACCCTTCCAGTAGCGACATGATGGCCATGGCGACCTTCTCGGGATCGCCTTGGGTGCCGCATATTTCGCACAGAACCTTGCAGCAACTGCGCACATGGTCGTGCAGGTCAGTTCCGCGGGTGTCGGTATAGCCGGTTCCAGGCGCTTGCAAATCAGGTTCGGCGCGAAAGGCAAAGGTCAGCCGGGCACTGCGTCTGTTCAAAACCGCTTCGGAAAAGTCCGTCGCAAACAGCGCCTGCAGACGGGCTGCTGCATCTTCCGGCGTACTGACCTCTTGCGGTGTTTGGCTGGTAAAACTCTGCCAAGCGTCATTGTACTCCTGAGTCATATGAATGGCGAGCGCGCGAATCAGGTTGTCCTTGGACTGGAAGTGCAGGTTGATCATGCCGCGCGACAGGCCTGATTCTTCCTGGATACGGCTGATTGTGGTGCCGCTGACCCCATACTTCAGGATTACGTTAGCGGTTGCATCAAGCAGCACCTCCCGGTGCAGGTCCTTGTCGACCTTCCGCTTTTTCTTTGTTTCTTCTGCATTTGCCATCTGCCTGCCCCTCTTTCGCTGCCGGCTGGCCCGCCGCCGTTCCGGCACTTTGCACGGAATTGCATCAAATTTCCATCGACAATGAACGATCATTCACTTATGCCCTTACTGTATGAACGTTCATTCAAAATGTGTAGCTATTCCGGACAGAGAGCAAGATGACCAAACTTGGAAACGACTTCGAAAACTTCAAAACCTGGGACAAGGAGAATTACTTCCATCCATGGGAAGGGCTGGAAGTCCACGGTCCCGGAAAAGCCGACAGGACGTTCAGCGAGTATGCCGAAGGCATCTATGTCTATGACGAGCACGGCAACAAGGTGATCGACGGGCCGGGCGGCATGTGGTGCATGCAGCTGGGCTACGGCAACACCGAGATCGCTGATGCGATGGCGGCGCAGGCCCGCAAGATGGCCTATTGCTCCCCCTTCTCCGAGGCCACGTCGGTAAGCGCCGAGTTTGCCCACGCAATTGCCGAACGGGCGCCGGGCGATCTCAACCGGGTCTATTTCACCACCGGCGGCTCCACCGCGGTGGATACCGCCATCCGCTTTGTCCACTTCCGCAACAACCTGCTGGGCAAACCGTTAAAGAAGCGGATCATCACCCGGGCGCATGCCTATCACGGCGGCACCTATCTGACAGCCTCGCTCAGCGGCAAGCCGAGCGAGCGCCAGTGGTTCGACACCGACCAGATCATTCCCCATTTCCTGCCAGACGTGAACGCCTTCCGCCGCCCCGCAGGTATGAGCATCGAAGCCTTCCTGGATGAAAAGGTTGCGGATCTGGAAAACGCCATTCTGGAGCTCGGCGCGGACAATGTCGCCGCCTTCATTGCCGAGCCGCTGCTGGGCTCCGGCGGCGTGATCGTGCCGCCCGCGGGTTACCATGGCCGCTGTCTGGAACTCTGCCGCAAATATGACGTGCTCTATATCTCCGACGAGGTCGTCACCGGCTTTGGCCGCCTGGGCCACTGGTTCGCATCGGAGGACCTGTTCGGCATCACCCCCGATATCATCACCTGCGCCAAGGGGTTGACCTCTGGCTATGCGCCGATGGGGGCCGCGATCTTCTCCGACCGGCTGTTCAAGGACATCGAGGGCGATGTGTCCAAGGACGTCTATTTCACCAGCGGCTACACCTATTCCGGCCACCCGGTCTGTGCCGCCGCGGGCCTCAAGAACATCGAGATCTTCGAGCGCGACGGCATCCTGGAACACGTCCGCAAGGTGACCCCGCATTTCCAGAAACGCCTGCAGAAGCTGCTGGAGCTGCCGCTGATCGTGGATGTGCGCGGCATGGGGCTGGTAGGCTGCATCGAATGCACCCTGACTCGCAATGGCAAACCCAGCCCCGAAATCGACGCCACCATCGGTTCAGTGATTGATGCCCGCTGCCAGGAACTGGGCCTGATGGTCCGCCCCTATGGCAACATGGCGATCTTCTCGCCGCCGCTGGTGATCACCGAGGCGCAGATCGACGACATGTTCGACATTCTTACCGAAGGCGTTGAACGCGCGACCCGGGAGCTGCTGGGCCAAGGCCTGGAGCTGGAGACAATGCGGGCCTGAGGCCCGTGCCCCCCAAAAAGAAACGGACAGAACCCCAACACAGGAGGGAACCATGAAGACCAAGCTGACAATCAGCCTGCTGGCCGCAACGGCTGCAATCTGGGGTGCCGCCGCGGCGGCAGAGGGCGAACTGGTGATCTATAACTGGAGCGACTACCTGGATCCGGCGATCATCGAAGCCTTTGAAGCGGAAACCGGCATCGATGTCACCTATGACACCTATGATTCCAACGCCATGCTGGAGACCAAAGTACTGGCGGGCAGCTCCGGCTACGACATCATCGTTCCATCCTCCACCGGCACCGCGCGGCTGATCTCGGCCGGCGTGCTGCAGAAGATCGACAAGTCCAAGATCCCCAACCTGCAGCACGTCTGGCCCAAGATCGCCGGGCTGATCGAGACCTTCGACCCCGGCAACGAATACCTGGTGCCCTACAACTGGTGGACCTTCGGCATCGCCTATAACACCGGCAAGCTGGAGGAGCGGTTGGGCGCCGGCTTTCCCAAGTCCTGGGACCTGCTGTTCGATCCGGAGATTTCCAGCAAGCTGGCCGATTGCAGCGTGATGATCGCAGACTCGCCCACCGACGTGATCGGCGCCGCGCTTATCGACATGGGCGAAGACCCGAATACCAGCGACAAGGACCGGATCACCGCCGCTGGGGAGCATATCGGTGCGATCCGCGGCAATATCGCCCAGATTTCCACCGACGGCATGATCGGCGCCCTGTCCGACGGCGACGCCTGCCTCGGGTTGACCTGGAGCGGCGATGCCTATTGGGCGGCAGACGGCGCCAAAGAAGCCGGCAATGGCGTCACCCTGGAATACATCATCCCGGAGGAAGGCACGCTGCTGGACTTTGACGGCCTTGCCATCCTGGCCGATGCCAAGAACGTGGATGAGGCCCATGCCTTCCTGAACTACCTGATGCAGCCAGCGGTCTCGGCGCAGAACGCCAACTTCATCCGCTACGGCAGCGCCAACCTCACCGCTCAGGCTGAGATCGACCCTGAGCTGATCAGCAACCCCGCCGTCTATCCGACTGAGGCGACGATGGAGATGCTGACAACTCCGTTGCTGCAGGACCGCAAGACCGAGCGTCTCTACACGCGCACCTGGTCAAAGGTCCGCACAGGCCAGTAAGCCCCGGCGCGGCTTCCGAGCCGCGCCATTCCAGCCCTGCTGCGGCCTGGGCCGCGCATCAATTGCCCTGCCGCAGCAAACACTCACATCGCGGCAGGGACTTGCAACAGGGGAACTTGCACCAATGAATTCCCATCATCCGGCCAGTGCCGCCGCCGCGCGGGTCGAACCCACCAGTCCGCAGGCACCCACCCGCCCGCCGCTGATCCGCTTCGAGAATGTAACCAAGACCTTTGGCAGCTTCACCGCAATCTCGGATCTGAACCTGGACATTCATGAGCGCGAGTTCTTCTCTCTCCTCGGTCCTTCCGGATGCGGCAAGACCACGATGATGCGGCTGCTGGCCGGGTTTGAGGAAGTGACCTCAGGCCGCATCCTTTTGGACGGGCAGGACCTGACCGGTATTCCTGCGAACCGTCGCCCGATCAACATGATGTTCCAGTCCTACGCGCTGTTTCCGCATATGTCGGTGGCGAAGAACATCGGGTTCGGCCTGAAACAGGAGCGCTGGAAGAAACGCGACATCCAGGACCGGGTCGACGAGATGCTGGCACTCGTACAGCTCGAAGGCTATGCCGACCGCAGACCGCATCAGCTGTCCGGCGGCCAAATGCAGCGGGTGGCGCTGGCGCGCTCGCTGGCCAAGAAACCCAAGGTGCTGCTGCTGGACGAGCCGCTGGGCGCGCTCGACAAAAAGCTGCGCGAGGAAACCCAGTTCCAGCTGATGGACGTGCAGGACCGGCTGGGTCTCACCTTTATCATCGTCACCCACGATCAGGACGAGGCGATGACCGTATCCTCGCGTATCGCAGTGATGAAGGCGGGTAAGTTGTTGCAAACCGATACCCCCGCACGGATTTACGAGCATCCGGTGTCCAGCTATGTTGCTGATTTCATTGGCAACGTGAACCTGATTGATATCGAATTGGCGGGCATGGAGGGCGAACTGGCGCTGGCCCGCTGGGATGGCGGCACCCGGCTGGCGATCCGCCCGCAGCCCGAGGATGTGCTGATCCCCGGCACCCGCAAGACGCTGGTGCTGCGCCCGGAGAAGATTCACGTTACCAAGGACCAGCCTGCGCAAGCCTTCAATGTGAACATGGTTGAGGGCACGGTGGAAGAGATCTCCTATATCGGCAGCGCCTCTACCTTCCTGGTGCGGCTGGACGGAGGGATGCTGATCCGCGCGCAGGAGGCCAACCGGCTGCTGACCTCGCGCCGCGGCATCGACTGGAACGACCGGGTCTGGCTCAGCTGGCGCGCAGGCGCCTGCGTGCTGGTGGATGAATGAGGGGCCGGCCATGAACACCCCCCGCAAGCTTCTGATCCTGACGCCCTATCTGTGGCTGGGCCTGTTCTTTCTGGTGCCCTTCCTGATTGTCATCAAGATTGCTTTGTCGGACTCGGTCACCGCCAGCCCGCCCTATGCCCCGACGTTCAGCCTCGATGAGGGGCTTGCCGGCCTGCGCGCGTCCTTCGCGGCGCTGGACTTCGAGAATTTCGTCTGGCTGGCCGAGGATGGCATCTATCTCAAGGCCTATCTCAACAGCGTGAAGGTCGCTGCCATCGCAACGCTGCTCACCCTTACAATCGGCTATCCGGTGGCCTATGCCATGGCCAAGGCGCCGCAGGACTGGCGCAAGACGTTGCTGCTGCTGGTCATCTTGCCGTTCTGGACCAGCTTCCTGATCCGCATCTATGCCTGGATCGGCATCCTGAAGAACGAGGGCTTCCTGAATCTTGCGCTGATGAAGCTTGGCATCATCAGCCAGCCGCTGGCGATCATGCACACCGAAATCGCGGTCTATATCGGCATTGTCTATTCCTACCTGCCGTTCATGATCCTGCCGCTTTACGCCTCGCTGGAACGGATCGACGGACGGCTGCTGGAGGCAGCCGAGGATCTGGGCTGCGGCGCCTTTGCGGCCTTCCGCCAGATCACCTTGCCGCTGTCGCTGCCTGGGGTGGTTGCCGGCTGCTTCCTGGTCTTCATCCCGGCGATTGGCGAATTCGTGATCCCCGACCTTCTGGGCGGCTCCGGCACGCTGATGATCGGCAAGACCCTGTGGCTCGAGTTTTTCTCCAACCGCGACTGGGGCGTTGCGGCGGCGGTGGCCATTGTGCTGCTGACCATCCTGATCGTGCCCATCGTGCTGTTCCAGCGCCACCAGCAGAAACATCAGGAGGACCTGGGATGATCCGCCGTTTCAACGTGTTCAACCTGACCTCTCTGACCTTCGGCCTGGCCTTCCTGTACCTGCCGCTCCTGCTGGTGGTGATCTATTCCTTCAACGACTCCCGCCTGGTCACTGTCTGGGGCGGCTTCAGCACCAGATGGTACGGCATCGTTCTGAACAACGACGCCTATCTGGAGGCCGCCTGGATCACCCTGCGCATCGCCTTTGTGTCGGCCACGCTGGCCACGGTGCTGGGTACGCTGAGCGCGGTTGTCATGGTGCGTGCGGGATCTTTTCCGGGCCGCACGCTGTTTTCGGGCATGATCTTTGCGCCGCTGGTGATGCCGGAGGTGGTGACCGGCCTGTCACTCCTCTTGCTGTTCGTCGCCGTCGGCCTCGACCGCGGCTTCTGGACCATCACCATCGCCCATGCGACCTTTGCCATGTGCTATGCCTCGGTGGTGGTCTCGTCCCGGCTGGCCAGCTTCGACCGGTCGCTGGAGGATGCGGCGCTGGACCTCGGCTGCACCCCGATCTCGGCCTTCCGCCAGGTGACTCTGCCGGTGATCGCGCCTGCGGTGATCTCGGCCTGGCTGCTTTCGTTCACCCTGTCGCTTGACGACCTGGTGATTGCCACCTTCACCTCCGGCCCCGGCTCCACCACCCTGCCGATGAAGCTCTATTCCTCCGTACGGCTGGGGGTCTCGCCGGAGATCAACGCGCTCTCCTCCATGCTGATCGGCATCGTCACCCTGGGTGTCATCACCGCCTCGCTGGTCAACCGCCGGCAGGAACGCCGCCAGCAGCAGGAACACCGCGCGGCAACCGCCGCCGCGTGACACGCACTCAAACAAAATTGGATACGGCAATGCAGTACAACATGTCCCAGTTCTATATCGGCGGCAGCTGGACCGCCCCCGCCGGCAGTGGCGCGGTTGACGTGATCAACCCCGCCACCGAACAGTCCCTTGGCCAACTCGCGCTTGGCAGCGAAGATGACGTTGATGCCGCCGTGGCCGCAGCCAAGGCTGCGCTGCCCGGCTTTGCCGCCACCAGCCGCGAGGACCGCATTGCGCTCCTCGAACGGGTGCTGGAGGTCTACACCGCCCGCGTTGATGAATTCGCAGAAGCCATCTCGTTGGAGATGGGCGCCCCGATCACCATGTCGCGCGAGATGCAGGCGCAGGTCGGCATTGACCACCTGGAGGCCATCATCGCCGATCTGAAGACGCTCGATTTCGAGGAAACCCTGCCCAACGGCGACACGCTGGTGCGGATGCCGGCTGGCGTCTGCGGGCTGATCACGCCCTGGAACTGGCCAATCAACCAGATCGTGCTGAAAGTGGGGCCTGCACTGGCCGCAGGCTGCACCATGGTGCTGAAACCCTCCGAGCTGACACCGCTGTCGGCGATTCTCTATGCCGAGGTGCTGCACGACGCCGGCGTGCCCGCGGGCGTCTTCAACCTGGTCCACGGCGAAGGCCCGGTGGTGGGCGCCGCGCTGTCACGCCACCCGGATATCGCCATGATGTCCTTCACCGGCTCCACCCGTGGCGGTGTCGCGGTGACACGGGATGCGGCGGAAACCGTCAAGAAGGTGGCGTTGGAGCTGGGCGGAAAATCCCCCAATCTGGTGTTTGCCGACTGCGATCTGGAAACCGCCATAGCCGAAGGGGTGGAGGCCTGTTTCATCAACACAGGCCAAAGTTGCGACGCCGCCACCCGGATGCTGGTGGAGCGCAGCGTCTATGGTCGCGCGGTGGAGTTGGCGCAGGCCAAGGCGGCAACGATGTCCGTGGGCACCCCGACGGAGCCGGGCGATCACATGGGCCCACTGTCCAGCGCGCAGCAATACGCCCGCGTGCAGGAGATGATCGAGGCAGGCGTCGCCGAAGGCGCGCGGTTAGTGGCCGGCGGCCCCGGCAAGCCGGAAGGCTTCGAGACCGGTTACTACGCCCAACCCACGGTTTTGGCTGACGTGAACAACACAATGCGCATTGCGCAGGAAGAGATTTTTGGTCCGGTGCTGGTGATGATCCCCTTCGACAGCGAGGAAGAAGCCATCGCCATCGCCAATGACACACCCTACGGCCTGTCGGCCTATGTGCAGACCGGTGACAGCGCCCGCGCAGGCCGCGTTGCCCGTGCCCTGCAGTCCGGCATGGTGAACGTGAACGGCGCTTTCCTTGGCGCAGGCTCCCCCTTCGGCGGGGTCAAAATGTCGGGGATCGGGCGCGAGGGCGGCCGCGAAGGCATCCTCGAATTCCTCGAAACCAAGGTGATCGCCGCTCCTTGACTGGGGCCGCAAGAACGGACCAGCGCCATGAAGAACCTCCGCCGCATCTACGACGCCCACGCCTACGACACCGAAGTCCCGGTCGACAGCTACTGGGAGGCCACGCTGCCCGCCGCCCCTGCCTGTCCCGCGCTGGACGGCGACCGGCGCGTGGGTGTCGCGATAATTGGTGCCGGCTACACTGGCCTCAGCGCGGCACTGCATCTGGCCCGCGGCCATAGCGACGCGCCGCTGGTGATCGACGCAGCCCAGCCCGGCTGGGGCGCCTCGGGGCGCAATGCCGGCTTCTGCGGCTTCGGCGGTGCCATGCTGGGCAACAGCGCCATCATCCGCCGCTTCGGCGAGGGCGGCCTGCGCGCCTTTTACAGCGCCCAGAAGGAGGCGGTTGCGCTGGTCCGCGATCTCACCTCGTCCAGCGGCATCGAGGCGGAGGCGCAGGAGGACGGTGAATACTGCCTGGCCCACAGCCCCCGCGCGGCGCGCGCCCTGCCGGAAATGGCCGCGGGCCTCAGCCGCTATGCCGGGGTGGACTGCCCGGTTCTGTCTGCCGAAGAGATGCGCCAGGAAGGCCTGCACGGCGATGGGTTCTACGGCGGGTTTTTGCTGCCCCATGGTTTCGGCCTGAATCCGGGTAAATACGTGGGCGGACTGGCCCGCCTGGCGCAGCAGGCCGGCACCGTGATCCACGGTGACACCCCGGCGCTCTCGGTACGGGAGGAGCCCGACGGCACTTACATTATTGAAACGCCATCAGGCCGGGTCCAGGCCGACAAGCTGATCATCGCCAGCAACGGCTACAGCAGCGACAACCTGCCGGACTGGCTGCGCGGGCGCTACCTGCCGGTGGTTTCGCACATCATGGTGACGCGCCCCCTCACCGAAGCCGAGAAACAGGCACAGGGCTGGACCACCCGGCGTATCGCCTATGACACTCGCAACCTGCTGCACTACTTCCGCCTGCTGCCGGACAACAGGGTGCTATTCGGGATGCGCGGCACCAGCAACATCACCCCCGGCTCCACGCTGCAGATGAAGCGCCAGATTCGCCGGGATTTTGAGGCGATGTTCCCGGCCCTGGCCACAGCGGAAACCGAATACCACTGGAGCGGCCTGGTTTGCCTGACCCGCGGCCTGACACCTTATGTCGGTCAGATCGGAGACTGGCAGCGCGCCTGGACCGGTTTCGGCTATCACGGCGGTGGCGTGGCCATGGCGACCTATACCGGTCGGCTGCTTGCGGGGTTTGCGGCCGGCAAACCCTGCAGTTCCCCCTTGCCGCAGCTAATGCAGGCAGAACCTGCAACCTTCCCCCTCCCGGGGTTCCGCCGCCTTATCCTGCCCCTAGCGTACACCTGCTACGGCGTCATGGATCTTCATTAGGGATTCTCATTTCCGTCGACCGACAATGCTCCCCATCCCTTGATGGGAATGATCCAAGTGAGACCTGCTCTCAATTCATTTTTCGCTTCAAAAATTGTTAAGCCTGTCGAACACTGGCTTCAGGAGCAATGGTGCGGATAGCTGCATGAGTTCTTGCCTGCACAGAGCATCGCAACCAGTGCTAACTACGAATGTCCACTCCGGCAGTCGTCCACCATTGCATTTGCAACTAGAGTGAACGACCGCCGCCCTCCCTTTCAACGGATCGCCGCAGGCAATATGGGCAGTTTGCTGCCTTTGAAGCCGCTCGCAGCGAATTTTCACTTTGTCCTGTGTGGATGGCTCCTGCAAAGCGAGACATTTTTGAGGTGATTTGCATTTTGCCAGAAGCGGTCTTGTCTTCGGCCTTTAGACGCGGTGCACGTGACCGCTGGCCCTGATGGTTTCCGCGACCCAAGTCCCCATCCTCGCAAACGGACATGGATTGTCCTGGACAAAGCCCGGGGTATCTTGGGATTGCGGCTGACTCGTTTGCCATCACTTCATTGGTCTTGCTGTCTCAGTTTCTGTTCCTTTCGATGTCAGACTGTCCTGATCCTGTAGGGTTCGTTGCGCGTGAGCACCGCCCAGATTATCCGCGCCGTTTTGTTTGCCATCGCCACAGCTGCAAGCTTGGCAGGTTTTCGTTCCAGAAGGTCTGCGAACCAGGGATCAAATCGCTCCGGCGCGCTCTTGATCTGTTTCATACGGGAAGTCATGCCAACGACCATCAGGTGGCGAATGTAGCGGTCGCCCATCTTCGATATGCGGCCCAACCGCTCTTTGGCTCCGGTCGAACGGTTGATCGGCGTCAGGCCCAACCATGCCGAGAAGTCCCTGCCACACCTGAACTGTGCCGCGCTGCCAACCGTCGCGACAATGGCCGACGCTGTGATTGGCCCAATACCGGGGATCGTCTGAAGCAAAGCGATCCGCGGCTCCGACTTCGCAGCTAGTGTCAGCTTGCGACCGCACCAGAGCACCCGCCCATGCAGGGCCAAGAGTTGTTCACCGAGATCGATGATGGTGTCCAGCGCAACTGGCGGAAGATCCAGGGCTTGCCCTTGGACTGTGCATTTCGCGAACCGGACGGCGTGACCAACGCCCTGGGCAAAGACGATGCCGAACTCCGCCAGCAGCCCACGGAGCATGTTGATCGTCTGGGTCCTTTGCCGGACAACCAGACTGCGCGCTCTGTGCAGAGAAAGAATGGCCTGCTGTTCAGGCGACTTCACCTCGACGAACCGCATGGTCGGACGGGTGACGGCTTCGCAGATCGCCTCCGCATCAGCCGCATCTGATTTGCCGCGCTTGACGCAGGGCTTCACATAGACAGGTGCGATCAACCTGACTTCATGGCCCAGCTTGGTCAGTTCTCGCGCCCAATAGTGGCTCGCGCCGCAAGCTTCCATGCCGATCAGACAGGGCTCCAGACGCTCAAAGAAAGACAACATCTGCGGCGACGCAAAGACCGGCTGAACCCCACAGCACCATCTGGCGTGACGCCATGAACATAAAAAACGTTCTTGGCCAAATCGAGGCCGACTGTTGTAATCTGCATTGGGTGGCTCCTCTCCAAGCAGTTCATGACAACTGCACTATGGCGCATCGCGACGCCGATGGAGCAGGAGCCATCCACCCCATCCCGCACTGCCGACCTTCGCCCTCCGAAAATGCTGCACAGTGCGCCGACTGCCGCTTCGGTGAAGCTGCGATGCGGCAGAGCGGCACCCAGGGAACGGTCGAAGTCGCCCCGCGCCATCATAGGCTATGTCCGCATACCGCGCATTGCGCCAGTTCGAGTGGAGCGCAGCAATCGTCGCGATGGGGCTCAAAGCCACCAACCGCCAAATTGCATCGCCAGGCCACACCCCGCAAAGAAAAACCCCGCCGAAACCGGCGGGGTTTTCTGTCTGTTTCACCCGACAGGGATCAGTGCGCGTGGCCCTTGTCCCGGTCTTCCTGCTTGGGCAGGATCTCGAACGTGCATTCGGGAAGGGCGGCTCCGCGGGACAAAACCGTCATTCGATTTTCGCGCTTCGCTGGCGCAGCATTCCCTCGCGCCTGCGGCACACTCGAAGTTGCAGCGCGGCGCAAGTCGCCGATCCGGCCGTTCGCGGGAGTCGATTTTGCGTGAACCGAAACTACACTTTCGCTGCGGCTGGAGTTTCCGCCCCAAAACCTGAATCGCAAGGGATTCCCTTGAAGGCTGATCTGTGATTCATTCTGTTTGGGAGGATGGATCATGTCAGCACCTTTACCGAATGCGCTGCGGGCGCGGTTTCAGAAACTGGTTGAAGAAGGGTTAAGCGGGCGTGCGGCGGCGTTGCGCCTGAAACTTTCGCCCGCGACCGGGGCGCGTTGGGGGCTTGCGATCCGGCGAACCGGACAAGCAAGGGCCGCGCCTCAGGGCCGTCCTCGCGGCAAGGGCAAGCTTGATCCGCATCGGTCGCTTCTGATCGAACTGATTGAACAGGACGGCGACATGACCATGCCTGAACTTGCCGGCGCTCTTGCAGATGCGACCGGCGTGCAGGCGCACCCCGACGCGATTGGCCGGTTCCTGCGCAAGCTCGGCTTCACGTATAAAAAAAGACGCTGGTCGCGACCGAGCGACGTCGCGCAAGGGTAGGAAAGCAGCGCGACGATTGGGTCAAGCATCGCCTGCCAGCCGTCGCCACCCAGCCTGATCGTGTTGTCTTCATTGATGAAACCTCTGTCAAAACCAACCTGGCCCGCCAGCGTGGCTGGTCACAGCGGGGCGAGCGGCTGGTGATGGATGCACCCTTTGGATCATGGGGCATGCAGACCTTCATCGCAGGCCTCAGCGCCGACGCATTGATGGCACCGTGGGTCATCAAGGGGGCGATGGATGGCGAAGCCTTTGCGGCTTATGTCGAGCAGGTGCTGGTGCCGGAACTGGAGCCAGGTACCGTCGTGATCCTGGACAACCTCGCGACGCACAAGAATGCCGCTGCGGCCAAAGCCATGCGCAAAGCCGGATGCTGGTTCTTGTTCTTGCCGCCGTACAGCCCTGACCTGAACCCGATTGAGATGGCATTCTCGAAACTCAAAGCACACCTGCGAAGGATCGGCGCTCGAACCTTCACCGACATGTTCAACGCCCTCACTGAAGTCTGCGAACTCTTCTCACCGGAAGAGTGCTGGAACTACTTCAAGGCTGCCGGGTATGTCTCAGGTTAAAGGTCGGGTGCATTAGGATGGACCGTCGAGACGTGGACAAAGCCAACAATCGTCTCAATTGGCCAAATGACTGGTTTTGGCCCAAGCAGTTAGGTCGGATCCTTGGGTTTTCGAAATGCCGTCATTCGTTGCTTTGTAATAAGAGCAGTTTTCGCGATAATGACAGCTGGCCAACAATCACCAAGTAATCCGTATTGGCGACATCGCCCAGACCATTATGGCCTCTACATCTGTTCTGTTGCGAAACCGGTGCGCGATCATTGAGGGATAGGAAAAACTGTCGCCTTCGCGCAAGACGATAATTTCATCGCCAAGGCGCAGTTCGACTTCACCGCTCAGGACAATTGCATGTTGTTCCCCTTCAAAGGAATAGCCTTCCAGTGGTTCAGGGGGGGTGCCAGCACCAGGACGAAATCGGGACAGTATCAGGTAGCATTGGCCGGATAGCGTGCTCGAAAGTAGTTCATCCTCGAACCCCAACTCGTCTGTCGAGCGCGTATACATGGCCGACAGGGCCCGGCGATTCTCGCCTCGGACAACATGTTTGCGCTCTAACGGGCCATTGCCGGTTTGCTTGGGAAAGAACCAATTGGGATCGACCGAAAGCGCAGTACTGATTTCCTGCAATAGCTCGGCCGATACTTTGGCCGACCCCAACTCAATACGGCTGAGGTAGGCCTTGGAACAGGACACCACCTCTGAGAGATCTTTTAACGTAAGCCCTCGAGCCTTGCGCACTTCGCGAATTTCACTGCCAAGCCGTTGGGCTTCGGTCTGAGATAGATCGTTATTCATGCATTCGGGATAAATGATTGATGTTGACTTTTCGAGTGAAAATCAACTTAGTTGAAAAAATGGGAGATAATCAACTGATTTTCGACCGACTGGGAGGATGCTATGCGCTTTGATTTGATTGCCAATTTTAGCCCTGGCGAGACGATTCCCTGGGCGCGCACGCTGGATATGATCCTCGAACAGTGTTCACTGGCCGAGCAGGCGGGTTTCACAACCGCATGGTTCACCGAGCATCACTTTGCCCATAACGGATATATGAATGCGCCGCCCAACCCGATCCAGATGGGCACCCATGTGGCCGCGCATTGCAAGAAACTGCGGGTGGGCACGGCGCCAATCATCCTGCCGGACTGGCATCCTTTGCGCGTGGCCGAAGATGCCGCGATGCTTGATAACATGACGCAGGGGCGTTTCGATTTCGGCGTTGCCAAGGGTATCAACGAACGCTCGACCATCCAGTTCAACAAGGATGCGGACCGGCGCGAAAATTCCAAGGTCATGCGGCTCTATCAGGAAAGCCTTGAGATTATCCTGAAGGCCTGGACCAACGAGGCGTTCACCCATCACGGCGAGTTCTATCAATTCCCGGTTCCCGGCTGGAAAGAGACCAACCGGTTCTTTGACCCTCTGGACCCGCGTTATCACGGCGAGGATGGTGAATACAAAGCGATGTATGTGCATCCACGCCCCTATTCCAACCCTCATCCGCCGGTCTGGCTGATGTCAAATGCCCCGCCCACGTTCAAACTGGCTGGTGAGCGCGGTTGGGGTGTGATCTCTATGGCGGCGGGCGCCAAGGCGACACTGGCCTGTTGGGAGCCTTACCGCGAGGCCCTGTCGCAACGCGAAGCGCGCGAGGTGAAGCTTGGCGAAGGTGTCGGTGTCTGCACGGCTTTTTATGTGGGTGAAAGCATGGAAGAGGCTGTGAATACCATTCGTGGCCCGATCAATGCCTATTACGAATTCCTCGGCGGGTCGCGTCCCAAGGGTGAATGGACCAAAGCCGGTTATCTGGATGTCGGCGAAGAGATGACCCCCGAAGATGAGGACATGGACTGGTTCGATTTCCTCAACAAACGCGGGATCATCGTGGTGGGCGATGCCGAATATGTCGCGGACCGGTTTGCAGAGCGGCAGGAAACCATCGGCCTCGATCACCTTATGCTGATGCAGCAATACACCGGTGTGCCCTACGAGAAAATTCTGGCCAGCTGGCATCGCCTGTTCGAGCGCGTCGTTCCCAAATTCGGCACGCAGTCTATCGCGCAGAAAAGGATGTTGGAACATGCTTGAGATTTGGGGGCGACCCTATTCGTCGAACGTCATCCCGGTCATCTGGACAGCGAATGAGCTTGGGCTGGACTACACCCTGCAACTTGCCGGGGGCAGCTTTGGTAAACTCGATACTGAACTTTACGCACAGATCAATCCCAACCGGATGATTCCGGCGATCCGCGACGGTGATTTTGCGCTATGGGAAAGCCTGGCCATCGTGCGGTATCTCTGTGACCGGTACGGTGCGGGAACGCTAAGCCCTTCCGACATTCAGACCCGTGCAATTGCGGATCAATGGATGGAGTGGTCGGCCAGCCGCGCCTTTGGGCCAGTGATCTACCTGTTCTTCGCAACCGTGCGCACGCAACCCGATCAGCGCGACCCGAAGAAAATAGCCAAACTGCGCGACGAAGCGCATGAGGCGCTGACCATTCTTGATCAGCACCTTGCGGACAAAGCCTATGTCTGCGGCGACAGCTTTACCATGGCGGATATTCCGTTGGGCTGCGTGGCCTATCGTTACTTCAACGTCGAGGTCGACCGCCCGCCCTTGCCCAATGTCGAGGCCTGGTATCAGCGGCTGGCGGAACGTCCCGCCTATCGGGATCACGTCATGCGCCCTTTCGGGACAAACCCTGATGAATGGGCTGCGCTGGAAAAAGCTTGCGCCAGCGAAGGGGTGCTATAGTGGACGTCCGGGACTATCGCCGCGCACTTGGTGCCTTTCCGACGGGGGTGACCATCGTAGCCACCTATGACGCAGACGGGGAACCGTGGGGCCTGACCGCCAATTCATTTACGTCGGTCTCACTGCAGCCGCCGGTGATCTCGGTCTGTGTCGCGAAATCTGGCCGGGTCTTTCCGACGCTGTCGCAATCGGATCATTTCGCGGTCAACATCCTGTCGGCCGAGCAGAAAGACCTTGCGATGCACTTCGCCAGTGATGTCGAAAACCGGTTTACCGACACCGAATGGACTGCTGGAACCGCCACGCCCTTGATCCCCGGTGCCTCGGCGCAATTGGAGTGCACGGTTCACAGCAGGGTCGATGCAGACGATCATGAGATCCTTCTGGGCCGCGTCGTCAACTACGCCCACGCGCCCGTTCCGCCACTTGTCTTTTGCCGCGGCGCGTTCTTCTCCGCGCCGCAACCCGAGGTTTCTTCATGAGCGATCACCTGACATATCACACCCGCTTCAGCCCCGATGAGTTCGACGCGCAATACAATCTGCGGGCCGGGCGACCGGACTATGAAGCCACTGTCATTCCCGCCTGGAACCGCGATAGCGAGGCCGCGCGCGCCGCATCTGATTGCAGCCTCGATATCCGGTATGGGGAAGGCGAAAAACAAAAACTGGATGTCTTCCGCTGTCCGGACGCGACTGCGCCGACGTTGGTGTATGTGCATGGCGGTTATTGGCAGCGCGGCGACAAATCGATCTACAGCTTCATTGCGCCGCCCTTTGTTACGGCGGGGTTCAATGTTGTTGTCGTCGGCTACGATCTTTGCCCATCGGTGACCATCACCCGTATTTCCGAAGAAATCCGCGAAGCGATGGCATATATTTGGCGCAATGCGGGCGATCTTGGCATCAATCCAGACCGGATCACCGTGATGGGCCACTCGGCTGGCGGCCATATCACTCAGATGATGCTGGGGACCAACTGGCCGGCTTTCGGCGACGATCTTCCTGCGGACCTGATCAAATCCGGCATCCCGGTGTCACCGCTCAGTTACCTCGAGCCGGTGCGCCTGACTGAGGCGCTCAATTCCGGTATCCGGATGACCCCGGAAGAAGCCGAGGCCGAAAGCCCGATGACCAACCATCCCCCGGTTACAAATGCGCCGCAATTGATCGTTGTCGGCGGCGCGGAGACGGACGAATTCCACCGTCAAGCGCGCATGTATGTCGAAAAATACGAAACCCCAAACCGTCAGATGAGCCTCTATTTCGTGCCGGACGTCGATCACTTTGATGAACTGAATGTGCTGGTCGACCCGGCAAGCCCCTTCTTCAAACACACTTGCGATATGCTTCAAGGAAAAGGACCGCAATCATGACCGCTGTGACCCGAGCCCTCGTCGACTCTGTCGGCAACGCGTTCAATGCCAACGACATCGACGCTGTGATGAAGCACTTCGCTGAGGATGCAACATTTGATCATGCCGTGGGCCCCGAGGAACACGGCGTGCGCCTTGAGGGCGCCCAGACCATTCGCAGCGCCTTTGCCGCCTTGTTTGACAAGGTCGAGAACGTGCATTGGGAAACGCTCGACTGCACCATTTCCGGAAACAAGGCCTATTGCGAATATCGCCGTACAGCCATGCACAAAGATGGCGCGAAAGAAGAGTTTCTAAGCGTCGATATTTTGACCTACCGAGACGGGCTGATTGTTCATAAAGACACATATTACAAGCAACGAACAAGCTGATCCGACAGCCATTGACACAGCCAGGCACGCAGCAGTTTTGTTGGATGGAACCCAAATCGCTTTGACAAACCGCTGCGCTGTCAATCAAACTTCGTTCCGCGCAATCCGGTTTCGCGCAAACAAGATACGAAAGCCCGCTAAGGGCTTTGCTTGAACGATTTGCGGCGTCTCCACCACCTCGGGGTCGAAGCCGAACTGGCTGGTATACTGCGACTCGTCGGTGGTGTTCGGGATGCCGTACCAGACGTCGAAGCCCTGATCGGTCGGAAAGCGTCCCGGCTGATCGCCGAGATGCCATTTGCCGAACATGCCCGTCCGATAGCCTGCCTGCGAGAACAGCTCCGCAATCGTTACTTCCCATCCAACCATGCCATAGGGCAGCCCCCAGACCACCTTGGTCGTGCCTGATCTGATCGGATGTCGTCCGGTCATGAAGGCTGAGCGGGACGGCGTGCATTGGGGCTCGACATTCTAGTTGAGAAGCTTCAATCCTTCTTCGGCCAGCCCGTCGAGCCGAGGTGTTTGGGCGCCGCGCAGGATACCGCCGCCATAGGTCCCGATCTCACCCCAACCGAGGTTGTCGGTCATCATGACAACGACGTTGGGCTTCTGTGTCTCTTGAGCACCTAACGCCGTTGCCGTAAGCACTGCTGCAGCCGCAACGCCCAACACCCGCAATGAAAGTAAGTGCATTGTCTCCTCCCCGGTCTCGTTTTGCCCGTCGAATGGCAAGTCCTGCATGCGTGATCGACGGCGGCTTTTAATACAGAAAGCAAATTTTTAGGACGATCGTACTATTTGATTG
The DNA here is from genome assembly GCF_056536925.1 of Ruegeria sp. CI1. Lineage (NCBI taxonomy): Bacteria > Pseudomonadati > Pseudomonadota > Alphaproteobacteria > Rhodobacterales > Roseobacteraceae > Ruegeria > Ruegeria sp. CI1. Next base: position 187,944 of record NZ_JBQFQP010000002.1, read on the forward strand.
CTATGGTTGTAGAAGCTCGTGGACAGCCGAGGCAGAGGACTGAACTGTGAAGTTGGAGAACCGGATCGCTACTTTCGTTCCCGATAGGACGACGAAACTCCTTCAGGATCTGGTCGCCCAGCGCCCTATCGCGCTTGCTGATCCATCGGAGGCGAAGGGGATCAGGACACAGCGCCGGATACTCGACGGCGCCTTCAAGCTGTTCATCAGCGTGCCGCTGGAGAAATTCACGATGCGCAACCTTGCCTCAGAGGTCGGCATAAAGCTGGGCAACCTGACGTATTACTACCCTTCCAAGTCCGATCTCGTTGAGTCCATGGTGCGCGACCGGATGGCGGACTACGCGCAAGAGATTCTCTCGCTCCTGCAGATTTCCGAGGGCTCCCCGCAGGACGCGCTCGAAAGGACCATCGTCATGCTGGTGCAGGACTTGCGACGGCCGGAGATCGCATTCTTTCCGCAGCTCTGGGCGATGTCCCTGCACGATCCAGACATCGCGATCTGGACCGACAAACTCCATGAGATGGAGCGCCAGTTGATAGAGGGCCTGATCGGCGCCACGCGGCGCGATTGGGATCCCGATGCCTGCTCGGCTCTGGCCCTTCACATCACGGCATCGATCGAAGGCCTGACCCTGTTCATTGGTCAAGACCGAAGAAGTGCCGGTATCTACAGGGCACCAGAGGAGGAGATCATCAGACTTCTGCGCGACAGCTTGCTTGTAGAGTGACATCGATCGCAGATGTCGCCGCCGATCATGCGACTTGCCGGATCCGAAGGCCGGTCAAAGGATCGACCAAGGCCCCAGCGGTGTCCAGGACGAATGGCTTTGATGGCGTATCGAAGGCAGTTGAGGTCAAGATGATCCAGGTCCGCTTCGTCCGCAATCTGTGATTTGGTCCCCTTCGATTTGCCGCGCCTTGCATGAACGGCGCCTTTTTGCATCGCGGCGCGCACACCTGTTCACGCAGTCGCAGCAAAATTCGTGCCGCGTGCGCACGCGGCGAAAAAAAATTCACGGGTTGGACTCAAAGCCACCAACCGCCAAATTGCATCACCAGGCCACACCCCGCATAGAAAAACCCCGCCGGAACCGGCGGGGTTTTCTGCCTGTTTCACCTGACAGGGATCAGTGCGCATGGCCCTTGTCCCGGTCTTCCTGCTTGGGCAACATCGTGACCGTTTGTTCGGGGGATGGCAGGGTGGACGAAGCCGAAGTTGGCCAACTGAGCTTTTGAAGCAGAAGATCGATGCCTTTTTTTGTCAAATCTGGTACTATCAACTGGTAATGGCTGAAAAACGCGTATTCGTGGGAAAACCGCTGTCGGTGGCCCTGATTGCCTTGATCGCTGGTGTTGAACATGTCGCGGCCGGTCCAATCCATGACGCGGCCAAATCAGGTGATATCACTGCGTTGACCGCACTTGCCGATGCAGGCACTGACATTGATGAGACCAGCCCTACAGGGACTGCGCTCGCTGTGGCCGTTCGGGCACAGCAGCTTTCAGCTGTCGAGTTTCTGATCTCTCGCGGGGCCGACCCGAACATTGCGGGAATTCTGGGTACGCCGCTACAGATTGCCTCAACAAAAGGAGCGGCCGACGTCGTACGCATGCTTCTGGACGCTGGTGCCGATCCGGACCTTGGCGAGAAGCGGACGCCACTGTTCATTTCGGCGAACCGGGGGCAAGCCGACATTGCGCTGTCGCTTCTGAAAGGGGGTGCGGACCCAGACCTGACGGCAGGGTCCGAACGGGAAACCGCCCTTCACGAAGCCGCGCGTCTGGGACATCAGGACGTGGTCCGGATCCTTGTCGAAGGTGGTGCAGATCCGAACGCGCTGACATTCCGAATGCAGCACGCATACCACCTCGCGCTCTTGAATGAACGTGACGCTGTCGCCGACTACCTTGGTCCTCTGACCTTGCCGGATTTCAACCCCGCTCCGGTGACGGACTTGATTCAAAACGTCGATATGCAGGCCGCTGAGGAGCTCTCGCGCGACAAGTGAGGCACCTGTCACCAACTTGGCAACGTCACGGGCGAGTTAACCTCTTATCCTTCACCAAGATTGTGGTCTCTGGAAGGTCTGCCAAAGGGAGTATCAGACCCGGAATTTGCCTATTCCCAGGGCATGCATGAAAGCGATAAATCTTGGTCCGAAGACGAGCTCAACAGGTTCATTGCTGCGGCACCGATCGTCGTGCCCGGGACGAAAATGGACCATGCGCCAACATATGCGCCGATGAAAGATCCATCCAAGCGAGCCAGCGTAATCGCGTTTCTCAGAACGCTGGGTCCACCGCCGGATCAGTAGCTGATTTCGTCCACGACCACTCCGCTCGTAGTACAACCGACCGCTTTGGACACAAGGCAGCCAAACCGCGAGTGGCATAGCCGCCCAATAATCTGCAAAGAAAAAACCCGCCGGAACCGGCGGGGTTTTCTGTCTGTTTCACCTGACAGGGATCAGTGCGCGTGGCCCTTGTCCCAGTCTTCCTGCTTGGGCAGGATCTCGAACGTGTGTTCCGGCGGCGGCGAGGGCAGGGTCCACTCCAGCGTATCGGCGTACTCGTTCCAATAGTTGTTCTGGGTCACCCGTGCGCCGCGCTTGAGCGCATAGAACACGATGCCGAAGAACAGCAGGAACGAGGCAAACGAGATGAACGCGCCCCAGGACGAGACCAGGTTCCATTTCGCAAACGCTTCGGGATAGTCGATATAGCGGCGCGGCATGCCCTGACGGCCCAGGAAGTGCTGCGGGAAGAAGGTCAGGTTGGCGCCGATGAAGAACAGCCAGAAATGAATCTTCGCCCAGAACTCGGAATACTGCCGCCCGGTCATCTTGCCGAAGTAGAAGTAGACCCCGGCAAAGATCGCGAACACCGCACCCAGGCTCATCACATAGTGGAAATGCGCCACCACGTAATAGGTGTCATGATAGGCCCGGTCCACGCCCGCCTGGCTCAGCACCACGCCGGTCACGCCGCCTACGGTGAACAGGAACAGGAACCCCATCGCGAACATCATCGGGGCCTTGAACTCGATCGAACCGCCCCACATGGTCGCGATCCACGAGAACACCTTGACGCCAGTGGGCACCGCGATGACCATCGTGGCCAGCATGAAATAGGCCTGCTGACGCAGCGACATGCCGACGGTGTACATGTGGTGCGCCCACACGACAAAGCCCAGCACGCCGATCGCGATGATCGCCCAGACCATCGGCAGATAGCCAAAGATCGGCTTGCGCGAGAAGGTGGCGATGACATGGCTGATGATGCCGAACCCGGGCAGGATCACGATATACACTTCCGGGTGGCCAAAGAACCACAGGATGTGCTGATACAGGATCGGATCGCCGCCACCGGCCGGATCAAAGAAGGTAAAGCCGAAATTGCGGTCCATCAACAGCATGGTGATCGCGCCCGCCAGCACCGGCAGGCTCAGCAGGATCAGCCACGAGGTGACAAAGATCGACCAGGAAAACAGCGGCACCTTGAACAGGGTCATGCCCGGCGCGCGCATGTTCAGGAAGGTGGTGATCATGTTGATCGCGCCGAGGATCGAGGAGGCGCCCGATACGTGCACGGCAAAGATCGCCAAATCCATCGACATGCCGCCCTCGGTCGTCGACAGCGGCGGGTACAGAACCCAGCCCACACCAGACCCAAGCTGGTCATTGCCACCCGGAGACAGCAGCGACGCAACACCCATCGAGGTGCCCGCAACGTAAAGCCAGAGGCTCAGGTTGTTCATCCGCGGGAACGCCATATCCGGTGCGCCGATCTGCAACGGCATGAAATAGTTGCCGAAACCACCAAACAGCGCCGGGATGACCACAAAGAACATCATCAGCACGCCGTGATAGGTGATCATCACGTTCCAGACATGCCCGTTGGGGGTGCAGGGGTCGGCCATGAAGCCTTCCAGGCACATGTACTGAACGCCCGGATGCATCAGCTCAAGCCGCATGTAGACGGTCATCATGACCGAGATCAGACCGGCGATCGCCGAGAATATCAGGTACAGAATCCCGATATCCTTGTGGTTGGTCGACATGAACCACCGGGTAAAGAACCCGCGCTGGTCTTCATGATCATGACCGTGAATGGCTGCGTCTGCCATTTAGGTGCCTCCTGTTGCAACTTAACCGCGCAGCCGAAACGCTCCGGCGCGCGGGGATTCCTGCCGGTTTTAGAATGCGAAGGCCCTGCCTTCAATGGCGGAGTTTGATCTGGATCAAGATAAATGGCCGCACCCCCTTGATTGTGGACGGTGAAGAGGCCGAGGTCTGGGCATATCTAAGCTGGGGTGCAGCGTATTCTGGCAACTGTATTCAGGCCGCTCTCAAATGGGATCGGCTACACAAGCTGACCGGTCAGCCATGAACCCTTGCCTCCAGCCCAATTCGCTGGATCGAGATTGGTGAAGGGCTGCTTTGAGCCCGAAGTGGACGTCGGTTGAGACCTTATAACCTAACCAATTTCCAGCCTTGGTTGGTTACTGAATATCGGGGGGTATTTCCATGCCTGCCTTCTCAAGGCCGTCCATGGCAGATGCAATCAGGTCCTCAGGAAGCCCGCGTGTGCGGAACGGGAGGCGCGGATCGTTGGGGCATGGCGGCTCGATTTTCGCGATGTGGTCAAGTGTCGCTCTTCCGTTGACCGTGTCGCCCACCTTTCCGTAGGCTGCGGCTTTCGACCATTGGATGAAACAGTGATTGGGTAACGTGATTTTCACGACTTCCGCCAATGCCTCGGGGAACCGGTCATTTCGGAAATGATCAAGGAAGAACACGAAATGCGCCCACGAGGGATAACGCGGGTTGATCTGCATCATCCGACCTACCAGTTCTTTACCGCGTTCATGATCGCCTGAGTAATACGAAAAATTGCCGAGATCGCCGATGACATCAGCGTCATTTGGATTCAATGCCAGCGCTTTATCTGCTAATTCCTTGAAGGCTGCATATCCCTCTCCGCGCAACTGGCTAATCACGGCTCGCCGGTAATAAGCTTCTGCGTTGGCGTTATCGAGTTCGGTCGCACGCTTTGCCGCGGCATCCGCGCGATCTAGAAGCGCTTGTGCTTCTGTTTCTGAAAAAGCTTCGTTTTTATAGGTCTCGATCAATATGCCCGCCAGATGCGACCAGGCGGTCGCGTAGCCCGGGTCCAGTTCAACGGCCTGTTCGAGGCACGCGCGCACCCTCGATCGGTCTGAGCGCGACACGTTTATCCCATGATAATCGTATAACGCGACGCACTCGTAAGCGGTCAGATTTTCGGTCCGCGTGGCGCGGACACGTCCAGCTTCCTGCAATCTGACCACGCCCGAGCGAGTACCGACTGTCGCCACAACACCAGCAGTGATTTCGTCCAGAACATCGAAGATGTTGCCTGCCGTCAGATCGCCGTCGTATGTCTCGGACCACACCAGCCGCGCGTCTTGCGCATCGATAAGCTGCGTAGTGACCCTCAGCTTACTGTCGGTTCGCCACAAGTTGCCCTGCAGCAAATAATCAGCACCAAGTTCTTCGAAAAGCTGCCGCGGTTCAAAATCGGTGCCTTGATATGGCCGCGTCGCGTTCAGAGACAATACGAACAGGTCAGTGAACTTGGACATATCGTTTGAAATCGATTCTGAAAGTCCCGTAGCCAACTGAGTACTTTCGGCGTCTTCGCTAAGACTTTCGAGCGGAACAATCGCGATTTTCGGGCCCGACGGCAGAGGTGGCAAAGCCTCTGTTTCGGTTGGGCGTAGCCACGTGCTGGCGAAACCAACGACGACCACGATCACGAAAGCGGTCGCCGCAAGCGTCATGTGCAAGTTGCGCTTGAGTTTCTTAGGGACGCGAATTTGATTTTCCGTCCAGCCATAGACCGGAACTGAAACGGTAACATTTTTAAGTTTGCGTGTGCCTCTGTCTTCGAACATCCCTTTTTGGTTTGAGGCCAACTGTTGATAGGCTGTCTGCGAAATCAACACACCGCCAGGTTCGGCTTCTCCCTGCAATCGGGACGCCAGATTCACTCCTTCGCCGTATCGGTCGTCATCTTCTACAATGACATCGCCCAAATTTACGCCGATGCGCAGCATGATCTGTCTGCTTTCGTCGTAATCCTTATTGTAGTCGCGCAACCCATTTTGAAGAGCGATGGCACAATCAACGGCATCAACGACACTGTCGAACTCGATCAGAAAACCGTCACCCATTATCTTGAAAATGCGACCTCTATGCTCACTGACGATCAGATCAAGAAGCGAATTTCGCAGGTCTGTAAGCCGTTCATAGGTATCGGCCTCATCGTTTTCCATAAGGCGCGTGTACCCGACCACGTCTGCGGCGAGGATCGCGGCAAGGCGGCGTTCTCGGCGTTCGTCCTGCATTCATCCTCCTACGCAATAGTTGGAATCGAGCGAGTTGTTCGACTTATGATAACCTGCAAGCCTGCATCAGGCGAATTTTCAGTTCAAACCCACTTCTGGAGCTAACCCAATTGCAGCCGCAACTTTGCCAAAGTGGGTGACATGACAGTTTGGTCTTGTTGTCGGATCGTTGAAAAACGCTGTGCGAAAACCTTTTTCGAATGTCGGCTTGGTCCGCACAGTGCGCCTTAGACTTGAGCTGGATGAAGTTCTCAAAAACTCAACCAGTTCTAGCCGAGTTAAGAAATGTGAAACCTTTGCTCTGCTGCGCAAACAGACACCCGACGGTCAGGAACGCCCCACATTTGTCTCTGTCGATGCTATTTCACCCCAAGACCGGGTGTGCAAAACGAACAACCACCCCTCGAAAACCGGTACAATTCGTACTGTTTGCTGTACAAACCTGCGGCTTGACCCGGCGGGGTGGGTGGACCACAACTCTGGCAACAGCCCCACACAGAACGGATGGCCCACATGGATTATGATCCCGACAACATCTTCGCCAAGATCCTGCGCGGTGAAATTCCTTCGTCAAAGGTTTACGAAGATGACGACACGCTGGCCTTCATGGACATCATGCCGCGCGCCGACGGGCATTTGCTGGTGATCCCCAAAACCCCCTGCCGCAATGTTCTGGACGCCTCGCCCGCGCAGTTGTCCGCCGTCATGCAGACGGTTCAAAAGATGGGTCATGCCGTCATGAAAGCCTTTGATGCTCAAGGGGTTACGGTTCAGCAGTTCAACGAGGCCGCGGGCGGGCAAGAGGTGTTTCATCTGCATTTCCACGTCCTGCCACGTCACGAGGGCGACCGTTTGCGGCCACCGGGAAACATGGGGGACATGGCCGAGATTGCCGGTCACGCGGAAAGAATCCGGGCGGCGATTGGTTAATTTTTGCCGCCCCTCTTGAAGCTCCAGTTACTGGAGCAATTAGGTGGAACTGCGACACATCACAAAAGGGGCGCCGCCGCATGCCGCACGATCACTCGCACAAACACCACCACATAGACCCCCAAACCGGCGACACCCGAGTCGCCTGGGCCATCGCCGTCAACATGATCCTGACCCTGGCCCAGGTCATCGGGGGCATTCTGTCGGGATCGCTGGCGTTGATCGCCGACGCGCTGCACAATTTCTCGGACGCCATCGCGTTGATCATTGCCTTCTTCGCCCGCAAGATCGCTCGCCGACCAGCGGACGCGCGGATGAGTTTCGGCTATGGTCGCGCCGAGGTGATCGCCGCGCTGGTCAACTATACGACGCTTGTTGCTCTGTCATTTTACCTTATTTATGAAGGTATTATGCGGTTCTTTGAGCCTGAACCGATCAACGGTTGGATGGTGGTCTGGATTGCAGTTTTTGCATTGGTGGTTGATCTGATCACTGCGGCTTTGACCTATACCATGTCCAGGCAAAGCATGAACATCCGCGCGGCATTCATTCACAACGTGGCCGATGCCCTGGGGTCTGTGGCGGTCATCGTGGCCGGCATCGCGGTTATCGTGTTCGGCTGGACATGGGTCGACCCCGCCGTGACGCTCCTGATCGCCATCTACATCTTGTGGCACGTAAAGGCCGAAATCGGAGACACCATCCGCGTTCTGATGCTGGGAACACCCCCCGATCTGAACCCGGAACAGGTGGCCGAGGCCATCGAAGCCTCAGACGGAGTGCAGAGCGTACACCACATCCACCTGTGGAGCATGCAGGAAAACGAAGCAGCGCTAACAGCTCATGTGGTCGTGGAGCAGGGTCATTGGGGGCGGGCCGACAGTATCAAAAGCCAAATTAAAGTGACTCTTCATGACCGGTTCAGCATCGAGCATGCGACGCTTGAAGTGGAATGCGCCCATCACGCCTGCATTGAACCCAATCGGTTCGGACACGGCTAAGTTTTGAGTCGAAAATTAATTGCCGCTCCGATTTGGGTCGGAGCGGCGGACTCGTACTAATCACACTGAACGGTCAACTCGGACGGTCATCCAGGTATCCCGGTTTAACATCCCACTCACTCTTCGAATGGTGATTCCACTCTAAGGTATTTTGAGAACGTCCGCACCGGGATTCTGAAAAAATGGATTAAAACTCGCGTTAGATGACAATATCAAAGGAAAATTTTCTCCAGGTCGCGAAACATAGCCGTCAAATTTTGCAGATTGTTTTCCAGACCGGAGTTTTCGGTGCGAATTGGGCAATACCTCAACCTGAGTCGAACCAGTGCCGAACGTTGTCGTCAATTGGCTTTTACAGACCGGCGTCCGCTTTTAATACGTGGATCGGACGCTCGCCAAAAACGTCATCGAACGTCCTTATCAGCGCGTTGTCCACGTCTGCCATCGTGACCGGCAGGCCCAAATCCACCAACGACGTCACTCCATATTCGCTAATGCCGCAAGGGACGATTCCCGAGAAATGCTCCAAGTCCGGCTCCACATTGATCGATATGCCATGAAAGCTGACCCATTTGCGCAACCGGATCCCGATGGCCGCGATCTTGTCTTCAGCGTTTTGGCCAGTAGCGGTCAATGGCTTGTCACTCCGGCGAACCCAGACACCGACCCGTCCGTCGCGAATCTCGCCGGTTACATTGAACTCGGCCAGTGCCGAGATGACCCAGTTTTCAAGCTGCTTCACGAACTGTCGCACGTCATGACCGCGTTTGCCGACATCCAGCATGACATAGACGACTCTCTGGCCAGGTCCGTGATAAGTGTACTGGCCGCCCCGTTTGCTTTCATAGACCGGAAAACGGTTCGGGTCGGTAAGATCCTCGCGCCTTGCCGAGGTGCCCGCCGTGTAGAGAGGCGGGTGTTGCAACAGCCAGATGCATTCATTTGCTTCGCCCATCGCAATGGCCGACGAGCGTTGCTCCATGAACTCGACCGCCTCTCGGTAGTCGGTCAAACCGTCTGAGATCTTCCATTCCATGGCCGATCAATACCCCGATGTGGCCGCGGGTAAAAGGGGCAGTGATCAGGCCGCTTCGGTCAGGCAGCGCTGTATGATCCGACCATAGTTTTCTACACCTTGCGCGCCTGTCATCAGGTATTTTCCTCCGAACACCATTGCGGGCACGCCTGAAATACCCCTGCTGGACCAGAAACGCTGCTTTTCGCGAACCCGGGCCTTGTGTCCGCCTGATTCCAAAGCATCTTGGGCGGCTTGACTGTTCAAACCAGCAGCTTGTGCAGTAGCGATCAGGATGGTCAGTTCGGATACGTCCTTTTGGTCGGTGAAATATGCATTGAACAACGCCATTTTCAAAGCATGCTGCTGACCATCGCCTTCTGCCCAATCCAGCAACTGGTGCGCCTTGAAGGTATTCACGATCCGGCTTTCTTCATTGAAATTGAAGGTGAACCCAAGTTCAGCCCCTAGCTCGGCAAGTCTGTCGCGCGCCTGTTGGCTCTGCTCAGCGGTCGAGCCGTATTTTTCCATGATATGTTCCCTCAGGTTCTGGCCTTCGGGTCCCATATCGGGGTTCAATTCGAACGGGTGCCATCGCAGACGGGCAATGGCACCCGACTGGGCAAGCGCTTTCTCAAGTTGTTTGAACCCGACAATGCACCACGGGCAGACGACATCCGAAACAATATCGATCTGAATGACTGGACGGTCTTCTGCAGTTATCAATCGACGCTCCTTTGTCGGTCGTATGAATACAGGTTTCTTACCAGATATGTGAAGGTGCCAAGAAATCAAACTGAAGTGTTTTTGCCTCTTCACATCGCTGGCATGAGCGTCTATACGCCCCTCACCAAGTCACAGGCGTGCGGTCGTGGCGGAATTGGTAGACGCGCAGCGTTGAGGTCGCTGTGGGGTAACTCCCGTGGAAGTTCGAGTCTTCTCGACCGCACCATTGGCAATACTGCCTGAATGTGTGAAGGCGGACATTCAAAGGCCTGCTGATTTGCAGGCTCACGCAAAGCCTACACTTCTTTCAATACGTGTTCTGCATTGTCGCCGCCGCAATCTCAGGTGTTGGCTCAATTCTAGTTGGAAGTCAAAATCTCGGCGGGATTTCGCCAGTTTGTGTGCAACTATGCAGACCTGGTATTTGCTCAATGCATGTGTAATACGGCACAATTTTCTTGGGGTCGTTTTCGATGCACATGAATTTTTCTACCAAGCGCCTTAAAACACGAGAGACTCATATGCAAATGTCTGCAGGAATGTGACCGATTTGCCATTCTCAAACAGCCTCTCCGGGCGCGCTCTGGTTTTTTCTGCAGCTGCACACAAGTGAATGACACAAAGGAACCAAAAACGCTGGATGGTGAAGGTTATGCTAGATATTTCAAGAAATACATCATTGGCTGCGCTCGTTGCTGCAACTGCAGCATTTCCGGCTGCGGCCGAACTGAAATACGAGAACGGCTCGGGCGGCTATGTTCTGTTGTATGGACAACTGCACCCTGCCATCATTTCCGTTGATGACGGGCAAGAGACGGATACCCGCTTGCTGGACAACGATCTGTCGAACAGTCGTGTAGGCTTGCGTGTTTTCCAACCATTCGGGGCTAACGACTTTCAGTTCCGGTTTGAATCGGCCTTGGGTTTTCCGAACTCGACCGAGTGGAGCCAATTGGGTACGGATTTCGGTGGATGGACCCGCACTGATATCCGGTTTGTCGACTTTTCGCTCAAAGGCGACTGGGGCAGGGCGTCTGCAGGTCAAGGCAGCATGGCTTCGGATGGCGCCGCCGAGGTTGACCTCTCATATGTCGGAACGGCACTATATTCCTTTACGAACGACGAGAACTCAGGCTTTTTCTATCGCGAATTGGGCGGTGCGCTGAGCGGTATCACGATTGGCGACACCAGTGATGATTTTGACGGCTCCCGCCGCGGCCGCATTCGCTATGACACTCCGGATTTCAACGGGTTTTCAGCCAGTGTCGCCTGGGGGCAGAACATTCTGTCGTCCAGCGACGATGACGATTACTACGACGTCGCGGTCTACTATGAAAACACCTTTGCTGGTGGTGTCGAGTTTTCCGCCGGCGTCGCCTATGCCGTACGCGAACGGGACGACAATTCGGGCGACCGGAAAGATACGATCGGGTCTGCATCCGTTCTGTTACCAAGCGGGCTGAGCTTCACCGCTGCGGCAGGCACACGGGATGACGAAAGCGCCGGTGCGAGCGATCCCAGTTATTGGTATGGCAAGATTGCCTATGAAGGGGACTGGGTGTCCTGGGGTAAAACCGGTGTTGGCGTCGACTATTATAGCGGGGCCGATTTCGTAAATGACGGCTCGGACACCAAAGCTTGGGGCGTGGCCGTGGTTCAGAAGGTCGAAAGCATCAACACCGATGTGTACCTGAAATACCGCAATCACGACTTCGACGACGGCACCACCGGATTCCAGAAGAACGAAACGTGGGTTTTAGGCGCTCTTTGGAAGTTCTGATTTAGCAGCCTGACAATGCAGGTTTTTAGCGCCCCGGCCCAGGTTGGGGCGTTTTTGTTGGTAGAAATCGTGCCGAAACCGGATCGTTTCGGGATATGACCCTTGCACGCGGGCGGCGGGCAAAATAGAAGGCATCAAATTTTCCTGGCGCGCGGTTTCGTGCGCCCCGAATCCTATGGGGACTACCATAATGCAGGTTACCGAGACGCTGAACGAAGGTCTGAAACGCGGCTACAACATCGTCGTCACCGCTTCCGAGCTGGACGATAAGGTCAACGAAAAGCTGACAGAAGCGCAGCCGGAAATCGAGATGAAGGGCTTCCGCAAGGGTAAGGTGCCGATGGCGCTGCTGAAAAAGCAGTTCGGCCAGCGTCTGCTGGGCGAAGCGATGCAGGAAACCATTGACGGCGCGATGAACAAGCATTTTGAGGACAGCGGTGACCGCCCCGCGCTGCAGCCAGAGGTCAAGATGACCAACGAGGACTGGAAAGAAGGCGATGACGTTCATGTCGAAATGTCCTATGAAGCGCTTCCGAATATCCCCGAAGTCGATTTGAAGTCGATTGCGCTGGAAAAGCTGGTGGTCAAGGCGGACGATACGGCAATTGACGAGGCGCTGGCCAACCTGGCGGAAACCGCACAGAACTTCAAATCACGCCGCAAGGGCTCCAAAGCCAAGGACGGTGATCAGGTTGTCATCGATTTCGTGGGCAAGGTTGATGGCGAGGCATTCGAAGGCGGCTCGGCCGAGGATTACCCGTTGGTTCTCGGTTCCAACAGCTTTATTCCCGGTTTCGAAGAACAGCTGGTTGGCGTGAAGGCCGAAGAGGAAAAAGACGTCAACGTCACCTTCCCCGAAGAATACGGCGCCGAGCACCTGGCTGGAAAAGAAGCGGTATTTACCTGCACGATCAAAGAGGTGAAAGAACCGGTAGCCGCGGAGATTGATGACGAACTGGCCAAGAAATTCGGCGCCGAGGATCTGGTTGCCCTCAAAGGTCAGATCGCGACACGTCTGGAGGCAGAATATGCTGGTGCTGCCCGCGCAGTGATGAAGCGCGGCCTGCTGGATGCACTGGACGATGTCGTCTCTTTCGATCTGCCGCCTTCACTGGTCGATTCAGAAGCCAAGCAGATCGCTCATCAGTTGTGGCACGAAGAAAACCCCGATGTGCACGACCACAACCACGGTGAGATTGAAGCAACCGACGAACATGTGAAGCTGGCTGTGCGTCGCGTACGTCTGGGCCTGTTGCTGGCGGATTTGGGACAGAAGGCCGAGGTCGAGGTGACCGACGCCGAAATGACCCAGGCGATTATGCAGCAGGCGCGCCAATATCCGGGCCAGGAGCGCCAATTCTTTGAATTCATCCAGAAAAACGCCCAGATGCAACAACAGCTGCGCGCGCCAATCTTCGAAGACAAAGTTGTGGACTATGTCTTTGAACTGGCCAACGTCAGCGACAAGGAAGTCAGCAAGGACGATCTGCAAAAGGCCGTAGAGGCGCTGGAAGAGGAATAATCCTCTTCCGGGCACTCGTGAAAACTAAAAAACGGAGCTGCCGGGAAACTGGCAGCTCCGTTTTTTTTAGCTTCCGCAGGCCGAGGTGAGGGGGTCGGTCCTCGTTCGCGGAAGCGCGGGGAAATTGGGCGGAGCCGTCGAAAAACAGACGGCTCCGCATGAGTGGCTTCTGATCCCGCGAGGCGAGGGGGGAGCCTCACAGGCAAAAGCACCGGGGAATTTGGGCGGAACCGCCGGTAATTCGACGGTTCCGCTTGGGTGGCTTCTGATATGCAAGATGAGGGGGTCAGGTCTTGCCAACAAAAGCACGGGGGGTTTGGGACGGAGCCGCCGGGTATAGAAGGCAGCTCCGCCTGAGTGGCTTTCTGTCTCAAAAGGTGAGGGGGTCAGGCCTTTTGAGCAAAAGCACGGGGTGTTCGTCGCAGCGCCTCCTTCTGCGCCGGTCTGAACTTGTCCGAAAGCTCCTCAATGAGCTTGAGCACTGCCTGGACTTCACTTTCGGTTCGGGCCGAGTTCATTTGTTCGACGAAATACCTTTCCAGAACGCTGAGCGGTTGGTGATCACGGTTCGCCGGATGCTGTTTGGTAACATCTTTCGATGTTGCACCATGGAACAGGGTAAGTGCCTCTTCTTCTTCTAGGAAGACGTCGTGGTCTATACCAGCATACTCCCTAATGCTGTTGATCCGTTCGTCGGAGCAGTCCATCAAGGCGGCCATAGCCGTGACTTTTCCCATTGGTTTCGGTGTTCCGAGATAGTCGCATGGAGCATTCCCGGATCGCTTTAGGACGCGGTTGATAACCGGATCGATCACAGCGACAGCGTCCAGAACGCCTGCTTTTTGTGCGTATTCAAAAGACCCGATCATAACTTCGCTCGTGACATATGAAATAGTATTCTTGCCACGTCCATGACCCAACTTGTTGGTGTCGACGCAAAAGCGGGTCGCTTCCCAGATTTGCGCGCTTCGCAGGGGCGGCTCACCATCAAGGATGTCGTTGAAGACGTCCGCCAGCATGTGTGGCCCGGTCGTTTGAAGCAATCTCATACATCCAACGACTTCCCCATCATCGTTGATGCTTACAACATGTGCAGGATGCAGGTTGTCGAACTTATCCCGCTCTTTCCCATCTTCGACTTTCACGTCCCAACCCAGGCGATCCTGGAAGACGCGAGCGCGCAATTTGAACATTTCGTCCAAAACACAGCTGAACTTTGGTGCGTTCAGCCCATCAATGACAATGATCATGTCATCCCCCTCTAATCTCTATTGTCCGTAACAATTAGGTTAAGAGAGACTTGACTATGAAATCTATTGGGGGATTCCCGTAGATTTCAATTTTTTTACCCGGGGTAGATTAAGCCCAGACTTATCGCGCGCCCGACAGCCTGCGCAGTGGTCAACGCACCAAGTTTGTCCCGGCCCGAACGCATGTGAACCTCGACCGTTCGGTGCGAGATGCTGAGAATATCACCGATATCTTGCTGGGATTTGCCCTCGGCGACCCATTGCAGGATTTCCTTCTCCCGCGATGACAGCGGTGGCAGGTACAGTGCCTTTGCCAGAAGTCCCGAACGCATCACAGTGTCATGAATATGTACGGCGGCCATCTGCAGCTCTCCCATGACATCCTTGATCTGGGATTCCCACTCTCTGTCAGAACAGTCGCGCGTCACGCTGAGCAAACCGCATTCGCCATAGGGGCCGCGGATTGGAACAGTCAGGCCGCGATCTGTAATGCCGAAATCACTCGCGTCGCGAAATACCGTGTTGAATTTGTCGTCGTGATTGAAACGCCCCCAATCAACGGGAGCCACGCTCAATGCCGCTTGATAGAGTGTGGGATCCAAATGGTGAAAGCCTTGCCGGGCATAGTGATGCTTCCATTCTTCGGGATAGTTTGCGTACCCCTGAACATCACCATGAATCGGATTCATGGTCGCATAAGAGGCAAAGTCAAAACCAAGCAAATCACAGACGGAGTCTATGATTTCACTTGCGGTCGTTTCTTTTTGATCGACCGCTGCTAAGTCAATTAACTTCACCTTGCACACCTCGGCTGCGGACGGTGCATCTGTCCGTTCAAGTTGCGGCTATTACCATATCCACGCCCGCACGTTGCGTCAAATGGCGTCATATAGACAAGTACGTTGATCATAATCAGGAATTAAGCGCGCTTGATCGGCAACACTTTGTCCATTTTGTGACAGGAGTGTCCCGAAACACCTAATACCAATAGACTTAAGGAGTCCAAATAGTCAGTTAGGCTGGTCGCACCAAGTCAATTTCTTGAATGCCTTATGCGACACCCCTTCATGTATTTGGTTTGGCCAGCCCTGTTTCCACCAACATCTCACGCCTTTTCGCCTCATAGTAGTAGCCTTTGGCATAAAGCTGTATTGCCCGGTGTTGATCGCCATCTGCCAACAGCCAGGCGCCACGCAGGTATTTTCCCGCATACTTCAAATTTGTATCGGCATCCAAAAGCCCGTTTGGTGGCCCCTGATAGCCCATCGTACGGGCCGTGGCCGGATAGATTTGCAGCAAGCCGTAATAGGGCCTGTTGACCGCCCAAGGACGGTGGGTGCTTTCGCGGATCGCAAGCTTGTGGACCAACTCGCGCGGCAATTCATAATGGTCGGCCCATTTATTGATCAGGCCCCGTAATTCCGGCGTTTCGTTCGGATAAAGCGGAGGGTTCAATTGCTGGTTTCGGGTGCTCAGCCGATCATCTGAACCGGAACAGGCAGTTAATGCAGTTGAGCATAACGCAAACAGGATTGTCCGGCGTGTCAGGTTTGTCATCGGGCACCTCCGTATCGGAAACCGTATAAGCGGAGGACTTTGTCGCTGCAAACCTCTGTGATTTTGTGTGCTGTTTCCCGCCGACGTCGTCCTTTTTCCGCCGATATAGAAAAAGAAAAGCCGCGCATAAATGCGCGGCCCTCAGGTTTTTTGAGTTCAGTCTCAGGAAGCGTCGGAAGAAGTTTCTTCGTCGGCGGAAAGACCTTCATCCTCGGATGCGGCCGAGCCGATGTCGTCGAACAATTCCGAGATCTCGAATTCGGCGGCAGCCTCTTCCTCAGCGGCCAATTCCTGAATCGACTTGCCCGAAGCCTGCAATTCGGCCTCTTCAGCCGAACGCGCTACGTTGAGCTTAATTGCCACTTCAACCTCCGGGTGCAGGATGACCGCGACGGTGTGAAGACCCAGCTCCTTGATCGGAGCGACCAGGGCAACCTGTTTCTTGTCCAGCGAGAAACCTGCTTCGGTGGCAGCGTCCGCCGCGTCACGCGGCGTAACAGAGCCATAAAGCGCACCGGCATCCGATGCGGAGCGAATCACTACGAACTGCTGGCCGTCGAGCTTTTCAGCCAGCGTTTCGGCTTCTTTCTTTGTTTCAAGGTTGCGGGCTTCCAGTTGCGCTTTCTGGGATTCGAAAGAAGCAACGTTTGCTTCGGACGCGGTCAGCGCCTTGCCTTGCGGCAGCAGGAAGTTGCGGGCAAAGCCGGGCTTGACGTCAACGACGTCGCCCATCTGGCCCAGTTTCGCAACGCGTTCGAGAAGGATAACTTGCATGATCCTGTTCTCCTTACTTCACGGCGTAGGGCAGCAGGGCGAGGAAGCGGGCGCGCTTGATGGCGCGAGCCAGTTCACGCTGCTTCTTGGCCGAAACGGCGGTGATGCGGGACGGGACGATCTTGCCGCGCTCGGAAATGTAGCGCTGAAGCAGACGGGTGTCCTTGTAGTCGATCTTGGGCGCGTTCTCACCCGAGAACGGGCAGACCTTGCGGCGGCGGAAAAACGGTTTTGCGGCCATGGTTTTATGTCCTTTCCTCAGGCGTTGATCAACGGCGTTCGCGGCGATCGCCGCGTTCGTCGCGCTTCTGCATCTGAACCGACGGGCCGTCTTCGTGACCGTCGACCTTGATGGTCAGAACGCGCATGACGTCGTCATGAAGGCGCATCAGGCGCTCCATTTCCTGGACCGCTCCAGCGGGGGCATCGGTCTTGAGGAAGGCATAGTGCCCCTTGCGGTTCTTGTTGATCTTGTAGGCCATCGTCTTGACGCCCCAGTACTCGCTGTCGACGATCTTGCCGCCGTTGTCCGCGAGGACGGTGCCGAAATGTTCGACGAGGCTTTCCGCCTGCGCGTTGGAAAGGTCCTGACGCGCAATCATGACATGCTCATAGAACGGCATGTGTGCTCCTGTTTATATCAAGGCGCATTTCATAGGCGGGGCCATTTCCCTTTCGCGACCCTGCCACGAGAGGCTGCGCGGTTCACAAATCACTGCGAAAGGATGGCCCCATATACACGTTTGAGCGTCAGGGACAAGTCCCGAATAATGTCACCACCCCGCCGCCCAAATACCCTGCGTGCGCCCAATTGCTGACGCTTTTTCAGTCGAAATTCTGACTACCGCGAGTTGAACCGCATAAGAGTAACCGCATTGTAAGGACCTTGAGACCGATGACCGCGACCCAGACCAACACATTCTCGCAGCCGATGACCGTGTCGGCCTTTGACAAAGCCGTGCCGGTCAAGATCACATTCGCTCCGAACTGGCCTGCGCGCATTGTGCTGCTCAAGGCGATCGGTTTGCTGATGATCGTCAGTGTTCTAGCCCTTTGGTTTATGCCGGGTTCGACTTTCGATGCCGACATGTTGCCCTTCAAGGCGGTTCCATCGATGCTGGTTCTGGCAATGGGAACAGCCTTGCTGACCCTTAAGCATGTGAACGATCGCCCCGACGCATATTTCGACCCGATCCGTCGCGAAGTGCGGGTTCTGCAGAAAAACGAAAACGGCCGTCCGCACACCGTGCTGCGTCGCGGTTATGAAACACTGGGCGGCGCCCGCTTTTCGGACAAGCAGGTGGAGTTGTTCGATCTCGATGGTAGCCTTTTGATGAAACTTCCATTGGCGTCGAAAGAAGTCGCGAATGCGCTCAAGGGACAGTTGAGCGGATCCATTGCAATCGCTGCGTGAGTCTGCCTCTGTTCATTCTCTAACAGGTTCTGTGAAAATTCGAAGATTGTGTGCCGCCCTGGGGCGGCACATTTTCGTTTGATGGGCGGCCCGATTGGTCGCATCGTCTTAACGTGGAGCAGACTTTATGAAAACGACCCTTCTTGCCGCCGTCTTGGCGTTGACCGCGACATCGGCGCTGGCGACTGCCGACAAATATGTTCTGGATGCAAGCCACAGCCAGGTGGTTTTCACTTACAACCACCTGGGGTTCTCGACCACGACCGGCATGTTCTCGGGGTTCGAGGGCGAGATCTTGTTCGACCCCGAAAACCCCGCAACATCAAGTGTTTCGGTCTCGATGCCGGTCCTGTCCATGTTTACTGGATGGGAAAAACGCGAAGAACATTTCATGTCGGGCGATTTCTTTGGCGCCAAGGAGGGTGACATGATTGCCTTCAACTCGACAGGGATTGAAATCACTGGCGAGAATTCGGCCAAGATTGTGGGCGAGCTGACTATGAACGGGGTCACCAAACCGGTCGAACTGGATGCCACGCTGAACCAGCTGGGTGAGCATCCGGTGGCTGGCAAGCCCTGGGCCGGGTTCGATGCAACCACAACAGTTGTGCGCTCGGATTTCAACCTGGGTATGTTCGCGCCCTACGTGAGCGATGAAGTCGAGATCAAAATTTCGGTCGAGGCGCAGAAGGTCGAGTAAGGATCTACCCTTTCCAAAAAAAAGACGGCGGCCTGCATGGCCGCCGTTTTTTAGGTAACCAATCTTGGCTCAGCCGTGTTGTCACTGCGAACGGTGTGCGGTCAATTCAATGTCTACATCAACCTCGAATTTCAGGGACGCTTCATCTTTGATGTTCGAACCGACCCCGTACTGCATGCGGTCAAGCGCCAGTTTCCCGGACATGGTCGCCTGGTCGCCCTTTAGATCAAGTGTGAACGGCAATACTACGTCGTGAGTCTGGTCACGGATTGTCAGAGGTCCGCGCGCCTCATAGCCAGTCTCTGTCTTGAACAATTCGGCTTGGAATGTCGCGGTCGGGAAGTTGGCGGCGTCAAAGAAATCGGGGCCTTTTGCCTGGTCGGTAACCGAACCGATGGTCACGGACGCGATCGAGACCGTCACGTTGACGGTCCCCGCCGGGCCAGACTGCGCCGGATCTTCAAATGTGATGGATGCGTTCCAGTCGGCGAACCCGCCTTTGATGGCATTTCCCATCTGTGTGATCGTGAACCCGAGTGTCCCGCTTTCGACCTGCCAGTCCGATTGCACCTGGGCGAGGTTCGAGGCGGGCGTCGGTTCAGCGGCTTGACCACCACTCCAGACGCCATATCCCAGTGCGGTCGCCCAAAGGACTACAGCAGTAGCGGCAGGCAGCAGGCTGTGCGATTGTTGTGGCGGTTCGGGGGCGATGGGCCGACCGGGCAACATGCGCCGCAATGTGCCGTCCCGGTCGATCACGTGGTGCTTGAAAGCGCCAAGCACATGCAGCCCCACGGCAACAACCAGAACCCACTGAAATATCCAATGCAGCCGGCCAGTCAAGCTGGAAAGCCATTCGGATTTGGGCACAAATGGCAGGTTTTGCCCAAACGGCCAGACGATCGGGGCAAAACCTTCGGTGGCGGCGTGGTGCATCCAGCCGGTCAACGGGACCAGAACCAAAGCCCCATAAAGTACCCAATGCACGAGTTCCGCTACGTAAGCTTCGGGTTTGTTATCCGCGTTCAGCAAGCCCGGCTTGGTTTGGGTCAAGGCCCAGAAGATTCGCGCGAGCGCCAGGAACAAGATTGAAACGCCCAGCGTTTTGTGGATGGAAAACACGGTTACGGTACGGCTAATGTCCTCGATCGTGGTTTGAACGGACGGATCATAGACGTCCTTGGCCATTTCGCTTGCGACCCATCCCAAGGGAATGGCGGTCAGAATCATCAACGCGATCAACCAGTGGAAAGTTTTGGCAATACTTCCATATTGGCTCGACGAGTTGGTAAAAGGCACTGTGCGGCTCTCCTGCTAGTCTTGTGGAAAACCTATGTGACGCGTCTCGAGGTGCAACTGTTTAGAGCGCACAGGTTCCGTGTCTTTATGCAGAGCTTGTGCCGCGCGCCTGTGCAGTTTACACCGCGCGGCAACCCAACGTCAGGTAAGAGGTCGCAATGACAATCGCATTCGTTTTTCCGGGGCAGGGCGCCCAGACGATCGGAATGGGCAAGGCGCTGGCTGATGCCTATCCGGCTGCAAGGGCCGTCTTTGATGAAGTGGACGAGGCTTTGGGAGAAAAGCTGAGCACGCTGATCTGGGAAGGCGATATTGACGAACTGACACTGACGCAGAATGCACAGCCCGCGCTGATGGCCACATCGATGGCAGCCATGCGCGCGTTGGAGGCCGAAGGAGTCCCGGTATCAAAAGCGTCCTTTGTCGCCGGTCATTCGTTGGGTGAATACTCGGCGCTGGCCGCGGCAGGAGCCTTGAGCTTATCCGATACGGCGCGCCTTCTGCGTACGCGCGGGCTGGCGATGCAAAGTGCCGTGCCGGTAGGCCAAGGAGCGATGGCGGCCATTCTTGGGCTGGATCTGGATGCGGTGCGCGAGGTTGCCGATGAGGCCGCCCAGGGCGAGGTCTGTCAAGCGGCAAACGACAATGACCCGACACAGGTCGTGGTGTCCGGCGCCAAGGCGGCCGTTGAACGCGCCGCCGAGATTGCCAAGGAAATGGGCGCGAAGCGCGCGATCATGCTGCCTGTCAGCGCCCCGTTCCATTGCGCCTTGATGCAGCCTGCGGCGGATGTGATGGCCCAAGCCCTGGCCGATGTGGAAATCAAGGCGCCCACCGTCCCGCTGGTGTCCAATGTGCGGGCCGAGGCTGTGACTGATCCCGACCTGATCCGCCAGCTCTTGGTCGCACAGGTCACAGGATCTGTGCGTTGGCGGGAAAGCGTACAATACATGGCGGCGAATGGTGTTACCGTACTATGGGAAATCGGGGCGGGCAAAGCCCTGTCGGGGATGATCCGCAAAATCGACCGGGTACTTGCGACCAATGCAGTCGGAACACCCGATGACGTGAACAAAATCACAGCGGGCGACACCTGACAGTTTTAGGAACGAAAGCTGTATGAAAAAGACATGCAGTCTAATAAGGGGATGATCATGTTTGATTTGACGGGCAAAAACGCTCTGATCACAGGAGCTTCGGGCGGTATCGGTGGGGAAATCGCCCGCGCATTGCACAACGCGGGCGCAACAGTGGCGCTATCAGGTACTCGCGTCGAGCCCTTGCAAGCCTTGGCTGACGAACTTGGCGAACGCGCCCATGTTCTGCCTTGCAATCTCGGAGATTCTGACGCCGTGGTTGCGTTGCCGAAACAGGCAGCCGAGATCATGGGGTCGGTCGACATACTCGTCAACAACGCCGGAATAACCAAGGACAACCTTTTCATGAGAATGTCGGATGCTGAATGGGACAGCGTCATTGATGTCAATCTTAACGCGACCATGCGTTTGTGCCGAGGTGTTCTTCGCGGCATGATGAAGGCGCGCTGGGGCCGGATCATCAACATTTCGTCGATTGTCGGGTCCATCGGGAATCCCGGGCAGGCCAACTATGCTGCGTCCAAGGCCGGTATGGTCGGGCTTGCCAAGGCGATTGCCCATGAGGTTGCATCACGGGGAATCACCGTGAACACCGTTGCCCCCGGGTTCATTACCACCGCGATGACGGAAAAACTGACAGAAGACCAGAAAGCAGGCCTGTTACAGCAGGTTCCGATGGGCAGAATGGGCGAGGCGGGAGAAATCGCTGCGGCAGTTCTATACTTGGCCAGCCCCGAAGCGGCTTATGTAACAGGAAGCACCTTGCATGTGAACGGCGGTATGGCCATGTTGTAGGCGCAGGCGGTGGCAGGCGGAAAGCGTTTGCCTCCTGCGTTGTCTGTGCTATAGGCGGCGCGTATCTGTTAGGGCTGATCCGATGGTCGGTCCTCGAATCCCCGGGGTTTCCGGGACCCAAACCGCCCGGAACGGGCATATCAAAGCCGCCCGATCGGGCAAGGGCAGAACCGGGCAAAGCGCCCTGAAGGAATGAGGAATAGACATGAGCGACGTCGCAGATCGCGTAAAAAAGATCGTTGTTGAACACCTGGGTGTTGAAGAGGACAAAGTCATCGAGAACGCGTCGTTCATTGACGATCTGGGTGCAGACAGCCTTGACACCGTGGAACTGGTGATGGCTTTCGAAGAGGAATTCGGTATCGAAATCCCGGATGATGCGGCCGAAACCATCCAGACTTTCGGCGACGCCGTAAAATTCATCACCGAAGCTTCCTAAGCTTTTCGAGTGACCCCAAAAAAACGGCGCTTCCGTGCAACGGAGGCGCCGTTTTTTGTTGACCGATGCAGATTCCGTCTTGCGTAACGCCTGCACCGCCAGCAATTTTCGTTCCTGAGGCAAAAAAACAGAACGGGCAGGACATGAAACGATCCATCCCGATGATAAATACGGCACGTTTGACGCTGTGTGCGATGCGACCTGAGGATTTTCAGCGGTTTGCGGAAATCTGGAGCGATCCCACGGTCGTCCGCTTTATCGGTGGCGAGGTGCGAACGCGCGGCGAGTCCTGGGATGCGTTTCTGCGCAATGCTGGTCACTGGCAGATGACTGGTTTCGGACAATGGGCGGTTGTTTCGCAAGCATCCCGCAGGATGATCGGGCAGACAGGCTTTTTCTACAGCAATCGTTGCCTTGGCGAAGATTTCGACCGGTTCCCCGAAGCAGGTTGGGTTTTGTCCCAAGAAGCTCAAGGCCAGGGGTTGGGATACGAGGCCGCGCAGGCCGCTCATGACTGGTTTGACAGGGTGATCCCCGGCCCGCTGGTTGCATTGGTGGACGTCGCCAACGAAGTATCCCGCAACTTGGTAGAAAAACTGGGTTACAAGCCGCTGCGCGAAACCGAGTATAGCGGAACGCTGGTGAATCTGTTTCGCCGCAATGGGCCGCCAGCCGTGATGTGAAACGCATTTTTCGCCCGTGCGCCGCAAATGGCGCAAACGATGCCGATCCTGTGAGATGACTGCGATTCTCTCTGCGATATGCTATGCTCGATTTCCACGACGACTGAGCAGAGGAACAGGCTCATGATCATTTATCCCACGATGGAACTGCAAAAAGGGCGCTGCGTGACGCTCGAAAAGGGGCGGCTGGATTCGGCGATGCTGTGGCATGTCGATCCGGTCGAGACCGCGCGCAGCTGGGCTCAGGCCGGTGCGGAATGGATTCACGTGACCGATTTCGATGCGATTGAAGGCAGTCACGAGAATGCCGAACTGATCGAAGAGATCATTCGCGCGGTCGGCGTTCCGGTTCAGCTGGGCGGTGGCATGCGGACCCGCGAGAATGTTGACCATTGGATCGACAAAGGCGTGGGGCGCGTTGTTCTTGGTACGTTTGCGGCGCGCGATCCACACACGGTCAAGGATCTGGCAATCCGCCATCCTGACCAGATCGTTCTGGCGGTCGATGTGTGGCAGGGCTATGTGATGACCGAAGGTTGGCGCAGTCAGAGTGTCTGGACGCCGGAAGCCTTTATCCAAGCGTTCACTGATACGCCGTTTGCAGCGATCCTGGTGACCGATATCAATAGCGACATGGTCGACGTCGAGGCGCAGCTGGGCCTGATTTCCGGTCTGGCGTCCGAGGCAAAGACGCCCGTCATCGCCAGCGGCGTCGTACGTTCGGTCGACGATATCTCGCGTCTTGCGTATATTCACAATATCGCAGGCGCGATGGTCGGTAGAGCGTTGTTCCGCAAAACACTGGATCTGTCCGAAGCGCTGGCTGTCGCCCAGTCTGCGCATGAACCGGTTGCTGATTTCCAATAAGAAACTTCCGCGCCATCCCGAAATTGCTGCCACGCAGCATTCCGGGTTGGCGTTCCTTTGGCATTGAGCGAAATTCGGTCGTCATTTGGAAGACGACCTGTCGGATTGGTATTGATGAGGCGGGTCCTCAGATCGAACCTGTTTTGAGGTGAGCACGTCTTGTTCCGTTCAGCGAAGTCGCTTGCTCTGGTGCGTGTTGAGGTAAGTTCATCAGAGCTCTGCGATTGCCAAGTGGCTGAAAAACGCTGATTGTAAAGGAATGCTCGCTCTTGCCCCCATCCCCTTGGCCGGGGTATGAGCGGTTTTCAAACAGGAAGCAGGCAAGAGGCATAGTCTATGCGCAGAGTCGTTGTAACCGGTCTTGGTTTGGTCACACCTTTGGCCAGCGGGGTCGAGGAATCCTGGTCGCGGCTGCTGGCCGGAGAGTCAGGTGCCGGCCCGATCACCTTATTCGACGCCGAGGCAAGCGGAGTCGCCACGACCTATGCCTGCGAAGTACCTCGCGGTGATGGCACGAACGGAACATTCAATCCCGACGATTGGATGCCACCCAAGGAACAGCGCAAGATCCAGGACTTTATCCTGTATTCGATCGCTGCAGCCGAAATGGCGTGCAAGGACGCCGACTGGCTGCCCGAGGATGAGGATGCACGCCTGCGTACCGGTGTCATGATCGGGTCGGGCATCGGTGGGCTCGGATCGATTGCGGAAACCGCCAACCTGATCAAGGACCGCGGCCCACGCCGTGTGTCGCCGTTCTTCATCCCCGGTGCGCTGATCAATCTAGCGTCGGGTCAGGTGTCGATCCGCTTTGGATTCAAGGGACCGAACCATTCGGTCGTGACGGCGTGCTCGACCGGTGCTCATGCCATCGGAGACGCCAGCCGGCTGATCCGTCTTGGCGATGCGGATGTGATGGTTGCGGGCGGCGGCGAAGGCTGCATCTGCGAAATCGGAATCGCGGGTTTCAACGCGTGCAAGGCGCTGTCGACCAAGTATGCGGACAACCCCAAAGCTGCCAGCCGTCCTTATGACGTTGATCGCGACGGGTTTGTCATGGGCGAGGGCGCGGGTGTTGTGGTGCTGGAGGAATATGAGCACGCAAAGGCACGCGGCGCCAAGATTTATGCCGAGGTGCTTGGTTACGGCATGTCTGGCGACGCTTATCACATCACGGCGCCTAGCGAAGACGGTGATGGTGCCGAACGTTCGATGCGCGCTGCGTTGAAGAGCGCCGGGCTGGAGCCTTCGGCCATCGACTATATCAATGCGCATGGCACTTCGACCATGGCGGACACGATCGAACTTGGAGCGGTGGAGCGTCTGCTGGGGGATCACGCGGCAAAGGCGACCATGTCGTCGACCAAATCGGCCACTGGGCATTTGCTGGGCGCGGCAGGGGCGATCGAGGCGATTTTCTCGATCCTCGCGATCCGCGATCAGGTCGCACCTCCGACGATCAACCTGGAAAACCCGGCCGTTGAAACACCGCTTGATCTGGCGCCGAACGCCAAGCGCGAGCGCAAGATCGATGTTGCCTTGTCGAACTCGTTCGGGTTCGGTGGCACAAATGCGAGTGTGATCTTCGGAAAGGCCAACTAAATGTGGCGGGGTCTGGCTTCGAACATGCTGACTGTTCTGGCGGTGGGCATGTTCCTGGCCGCTGGGGTCGTGCTGTGGGGCAAGTCGCAGTATACCGCTGAAGGACCTTTGGATACGGCCATCTGCCTGCGGGTTGCCAGTGGGTCGAACATGACCCGTGTGAGCCGTGATCTGGAACAGCAGGGCGCGGTGACCAGTGGCACAATCTTCCGCTTGGGGTCAGATTATTCCGATAAATCTCAACACCTTAAGGCGGGAAGTTTTCTGATCCGCGAAGGTGCGTCGATGGAACAGATTGTCGAGGAGATCACGCGCAGCGGGGCCAGCACATGCGGGACCGAAATCGTGTATCGGATTGGCGTGACGCGGACCCAGACCGAGGTGCGGGAACTGGACCCGGCCACGCTGGAGTTTGTCGAGATTGCCGAGTTCGATCCCGCTGAAGGTCAAGTACCTGAAGAATATACAGAAAAACGCGCCGAGAGGGATACCCGCTATCGCATTGCGATGGCCGAGGGCGTGACGTCATGGCAGGTTGTCGAGGCCCTCAAGGCGATGGACGTGCTGGACGGCGAGGTCGGGGAACTGCCGGCCGAAGGGATGTTGGCACCGGACAGTTATGAGGTGACGCCTGGGACGAACCGCGCCGAGGTTCTTGCTAAAATGGTGGAAAAACAGCAGCTTAGGGTGAACGCGGTTTGGGAGGCCCGGCAAGATGGGTTGCCTATCGAGACGCCGGAAGAAATGCTGATCCTTGCTTCGATCATCGAAAAGGAAACCGGCGTTCCGGAAGAGCGGGGGCAGGTGGCGAGTGTGTTCGTCAACCGCCTGGAACAAGGCATGAAACTGCAGACGGACCCGACCGTGATCTATGGGATCACCAAGGGTCAGGGCAGCCTGGGGCGCGGGTTGCGACAAAGCGAGCTTCGCCGCGTAACACCTTGGAATACATACCTTATAGATGGCCTTCCACCGACGCCTATTGCCAATCCGGGGTTGGCGAGTCTTGAGGCCGCAGTGGCGCCGGAGAAGACGGAATACGTGTTCTTCGTGGCTGACGGAACGGGTGGTCATGCCTTTGCCGAAACACTGCAGGAACACAACCGCAACGTCGCCAAATGGCGCGAGATCGAGGCTCAGCGGAAGAGCGAGGGCGACTGACCCGCTTGTCCGACTTGTCCGAAATGTACAGGTTTTCGGGGGCGTGTTGTGCGAAATGTACAAGTCCCAGGCAGTCTGATGGATCGATTTCGACGGGGCAGCGTCTTTGCCCGTCTGCGTTGCGTCGCGCCACTGGAGACCGGCGGAGCCGGATCCGGGGGATGCAACCTTGCCAATGCGGTCGGTTGCATCAGGACTTTTCAAAATCTGATCATCAATGGGCGGGTCACTTTGCTTTAACGTTTCCCAAAACCCAATCGAACTGTCAGAGGTGACGCAGAGTTTTTGCTGCCACCCTCATCAAGGAACCTGACCTGTGCTGACCGTCATCAAGAACGCCCTGATCCACAGTCCCGAGCCGGTTGGCATCGGCAACATCGTCATCGCCGGAGAGCGCATCGTCTATCTGGGAGCGGGTCTGCCCGACATACCGGAAGCTTTGACGGCCGAGGTGATGGATGCCGAGGGCGCGCCGGTTGTGCCGGGGCTGATCGATGCGCATGCGCATATCACCGGGGGTGGCGGCGAAACCGGGCCGGCCAGCCGGGTGCCGCCGATGATGCTGTCGGCCTTTACCCGTGCCGGGGTGACCTCGGTTGTCGGGGTTCTGGGTACGGATGACCTGACGCGGAATACGCAGACGCTGGTGCAGCAGGCCTATGGGTTGCGCGAAGAAGGGCTTTCTGCCTGGTGTCATACCGGGGGGTATCATGTGCCGCTGACCACGCTGACCGGGTCGGCGCGTGGCGACATCGTGTTTCTTGATCCGGTGATCGGGGTGGGGGAGCTGGCGATCAGCGATCACCGCTCGAGCCAGCCGACGCTGGACGAGGTGCTGCGCATCGCCAGCGAGGCGCATGTGGCCGGGCTGATGACCGGCAAGGCGGGGATCGTGCATTGCCACATGGGCGATGGGGAGCGGGGGCTGTCGATGCTGGAACAGGCGATTGCCACGTCCGAAATCCCTGCGCGGGTGTTCAACCCGACCCATGTCAACCGCAACAAACCGCTGTTCGAGCAGGCCGTGGCGCTGGCCCGGCATGGCTGTTACATTGATGCCACCGCCTTTCCCGATGATCATGTCGAGCCCGGAATTTCGGCTGCGGAGGCTTTTGTGCGGTTTCGCGACGCGGGCGGTCGGATGGAGCGGTTCTCCATCAGCTCGGATGGCGGCGGATGCCTGCCTGCCTTTGACCGCGAAGGGAACCTGACCCGTTTTGGCATCGGCCTGTCGGATACCTTGCCGGAAACGCTGGCCGCGCTGGTGGGAATGGGGGTGCCGCTGGCCGAGGCGCTGGCGCCGTTCACCTCGAATGTCGCCGATTTGCTGAAACTGCGCCGCAAGGGACGGTTGGGCGTGCATATGGACGCTGATCTGGTGGTTCTTGACGAAAACCTTGGGGTGCGGCATGTGATGGCACGGGGGGAATGGCATGTCCGCAACGGCCAGATAGCCCGGCGCGGCATGTATGAACAGGTATAAGCGTCCGCGCGGCTCTGGCGGCTGCCCGCTTCAGGACTGGAAGGTTTTTTCGACATGTGCCCAGCACCCGTTGCTGCAGACACCCCGCGCGGGTTCATCATCCCCATCGGTGGCGGCGAAGACCGCGTGAAGGAAATGCAGATCCACCGCAGGTTCGTGGAGATGTCGGGTGGACCGAAGGCGGATATCGTGGTGATCCCCACCGCCTCGATGCTGGAAGAGACGGGGCCGGATTACAACCGCATCTTTTCCGAGCTTGGCGCGGGCAAGGTCGAGTTCCTGCCGATCTCGCGCCGGGCCGATTGCGACAACCCGGATTTTGCCGGGATGCTGGACCGGGCGACCGGGATTTTCATGACCGGCGGCAACCAGTTGCGGCTGTCGGCGATTCTGGGCGGCACGCTGGTGGCGCAGAAGATCCGGCGGCGGAATGCGGCGGGGGTGCCTGTTGCGGGCACCTCGGCGGGGGCATCCATCATGTCGGAACACATGGTCGCCGGAGGCAGTAGCAACGCGGCCCCCGCGCAGGGCAATATCACGCTGGCGCCGGGAATGGGGCTGACCAACGCCGTCATCATCGATCAGCATTTCACCCAGCGCAACCGGCTGGGGCGGTTGCTAACCGCCTCATCCTTCAACCCTTTTCTGATCGGATTGGGTATTGACGAGGACACGGCGGCCTTCATCGGACCCGACAACGTGCTGGAAGTGGTGGGCAGCGGATCGGTCACGGTGGTCGATGCCAGCCATCTCACCCATTCGTCAATGTGGGATGCGCGCGCCGGGGAGGCGCTGAGCCTGCTTGGACTTCGGCTTGACGTTCTGGGCGAAGGGTGCCGTTATGACCTGACGGCTCGTCAGGCGTTTCCGCCGGATGAGCATCTGGCGTTCTGCACCCTGCCGGAAGTGTCCGGGGATAAGGCCGCCGCCGGGGGGGAATAAAAATCTGATAAACGGGGAGCCTCATGAAAATCATCTCGACCAATGTCTTTGTGGGCCCGAATGTCTGGGCGAGTTTTCCGGTCATTCGGCATGTCATTGATCTGGGAATATTGGAAGAGTGGCCATCGGCCCGTATCGGGCCTGCGTTTATCGACGCCCTGATTGCGGCGCTGCCCGGCCTGGCCGAGCACGGCTGTTCCTATCGCGAACCCGGCGGGTTCATCCGCCGCCTGCGCGAGGATGAGGGCACCTGGCTGGGCCATGTGCTGGAGCATTGCGCCATCGAGGTGCAGAACGTGGCGGGCTCGGACGTGACCTTTGGCCGGACTCGCGGCACCGGTCAGCCGGGCCAGTACAACATGGTCTATGAATACCGCCAGCGCGACGTGGGGCTGGCCGCCGGAAAGCTGGCGATGCGGTTGTTGATGCATCTGCTGCCGCAGGAGCTGAAAGAGCAGCTGGAGTACGATTTCGATCCCGAGTTCGATTGGGACGACGAGTTGCGCAGCTTTGTCCTGCGGGCGCAGCGCAAGGAATTCGGCCCCTCGACCGGATCATTGGTCAGGGCGGCGGAGGAGCGCGACATTCCCTGGATCCGCCTGAACGAAGGCTCGCTGGTGCAGTTCGGGCATGGCAAGTTCCAGAAACGCATTCAGGCCACCATCACCTCGGAAACCAAGCATATCGCGGTGGAGATTTCCTGTGACAAGGAAGACACCCACAACCTGCTGAACGATCTGGGCCTGCCGGTGCCGCAACAGCGCATGGTCTATGCCGCGCGCGAGGCGGCCAAGGCGGCGGCGCGGATCGGGTTTCCGGTGGTGGTCAAGCCGCTGGATGCCAATCACGGGCGCGGCGTGTCGATCAACCTGAATTCGGAATCCGAGGTCGAGACCGCCTTTGCCGAGGCCAAGGAGCATTCGCGCAGCCGCGCCATTCTGGTCGAAAGCTTCATCACCGGGTTCGATCACCGGATGCTGGTGGTCAACAACAAGCTGGTTGCGGTGGCCAAGCGGGTGCCGGGCCATGTGGTGGGCGACGGCAAGCACACGATTGCCGAGCTGGTCGACATCGTGAACCTGGACCCGCGCCGGGGCATCGGGCACGAGAAGGTGCTGACCATGCTGGAGATCGACACTCAGGCCAGGCGCCTGATGGAGAATGCGGGCGTGACCGAAGAAACGGTGCTGCCCGAGGGCGAGATTTTCTATCTGCGCTCGACGGCGAATCTGTCGACCGGCGGCACCGCCATCGACCTGACGGATGTGGTGCATCCCGACAATCGCGACATGGCCGAGCGCGCGATCATGGCGGTGGGGCTGGATGTGGGCGGCGTCGATTTCCTGATCGACGATATCACCAAATCCTACAAGAAGATCGGCGGCGCGATCGTCGAGGTGAACGCGGCGCCCGGTTTCCGCATGCACGTGGCCCCGTCCGAGGGCCAGCCGCGCGACGTTGCGGGACGGGTGATCGACATGCTGTTCCCGGCCAGCCAGCAGACCCGCATCCCGATTGCCGCGATCACCGGAACCAACGGCAAGACCACGACGTCGCGGATGCTGGCCCATATCATGAAGGCCAGCGGCAAGATTGTCGGGATGACTTCGACGGACGGCGTTTATGTGGATGGCAAGCTGAGCGTCAAGGGTGACATGACGGGGCCGAAATCGGCGCAGATCGTGCTGCGCGATCCGATGGTGGATTTCGCGGTGATGGAGACAGCGCGCGGCGGGCTTGTCCGGTCGGGTTTGGGCTATCAGCGCTCGAATGTGGCGGCGTGTCTCAACGTTTCGGCCGACCATCTGGGGCTGGGCGGCATCGACACGGTCGAGCAGTTGGCGGTGGTCAAGCGCGTGGTGGTGGAAAGCGCCACCGACACGGCGGTGCTGAATGCCGATGACATCAACTGTCTGAAAATGGCCGATTATGCGCCGGCCAAGACCATTTTTTACGTGACGACCAATCCGGGCCACAGCCTGGTGAAGGAGCATATTCAGGCGGGCGGCAAGGCCATCGTGCTGGAACAGGGCATGAATGGCGACATGTTGACCATCTATGACAACGGGCTGCATATCCCGATCCTGTGGTCGCATCTGATTCCGGCAGCACTTGAGGGCAAGGCGATCTTCAACGTGCAGAACGCCATGTTCGCGGCAGCCATGGCCTATAGTTTCGGGGTCGATCTGGACAATATTCGGCACGGGTTGCGCACCTTCGACACCAGCTATTTCCAGGCACCGGGGCGGATGAACGTGTTTGACGAGCATCCCTTCAAGGTGATCCTGGACTATGCGCACAACCCGGCGGCGCTGGCGGCGATGAGCGCGATGTCCGACCGGATGGATGTCAAGGGCAGGCGGCTGTGCGTCGTCTCGATGCCCGGTGACCGGCGTGATCAGGACGTGGCGGACGCGGCGAAGGCGCTGGCGGGGCATTTCGATCATTTCATCTGCAAGGCCGATGACAACCGCCGCGGGCGCGGCCATGACGAAATCCCGCAGATGCTGAAATCGGGCCTGATGTCGGGCGGAGTTGCCGAGGAGGCGATCAGCGTCATTCCCGACGAGGTCGAGGCGATCAACGCGGCGCTGGACATGGCGGCACCAGGCGACGTGCTGGTGATCTTTGGTGATGACACGGCGCGGTGCTGGAAGCAGATCATCTATTTCAATTCGGATGAGGATGCCGAGTCTGCCGAGGCGAGTGCGGCGGCGCCTGCCCCCGTTCCCGGCGCGTTCGAGGAGCTGTTTGACAGCGATCAGGCGCTGATCCGGGATGAACGCGGCGTGCGGCTGCCGCGGGATGTTGGTGAGGACTCCGACTGAGGGGGCGACATGGACAGGATAGAGGCGCTTGAAACCGCGCTGACCATCACCTGCGCGCAAAGCGATCTGTTTCGTGTGGATGACGCGCGCCGACTGACCGGGCCGGGCCTGATGTGGGACAGTCCGGGGGCGGTTGTCGATGTGTTTTTCGACGGTGATCTGGCGCAGCGTGTCACCGGCTTGTGGCAGGTGCATGCGCGCCGCGTGCTGGATGCGCTGGGCTGGCAGGATGAGGCGCTGGCGTGGCGGGCGTTCACCGGCGGCGTGAACCTGGCGATTTCCGCGCCGATGGATCAGCTGTATTCGGCGGTTTTTGCGGCCCAGACCGCCTGGCATTTCTGCGCGGCGGAGTTGACGGGGGCGGCCTCGGGAAATTTCGAGGCGATGGTTGCCGACCTCAGGGGCGTCATGGAGCGTGAGGCCAACCCGGCCCTGATCGCGCTGATCAAGGCGGCGGAGAAGCACGGCGTCGATATCCTGTGCGACGATGACGAGATCTCGCTGGGTCACGGCGCGGGCAGCCGGACATGGGCCTGGGATGCGTTGCCCTCGCCCGACGCGGTGGATTGGGGCGCGTTGCACAACATTCCCGTCGCTTTCATCACCGGCACCAACGGCAAGACCACGACGACCCGTCTGCTGGAGGCGATTGCCCGTGCGTCGGGCCGGGTGGCGGGGCTGACCTCGACCGAGTTCGTGCGGGTGGGGGACGATATCCTGGACCGGGGCGACTATTCCGGGCCGGGCGGTGCACGGATGCTGTTGCGGGACCGTCGGCTTGAGATCGCCTGTCTTGAGGTGGCGCGCGGCGGCATCCTGCGCCGGGGGCTGCCGACCCGCGCGGCCTCGGCCGCGGTGGTGACGAATGTGGCCAACGATCATCTGGGCCAGTACGGCGTCAACACGGTGCCGGAACTGGCGCAGGCGAAGTTTGCCGTGCGCCGCGCCCTGAAGAAGGGCGGTGTTCTGGTCCTGAACGCGGATGATCCCTTTGTGCGGGACGAGGCGGAAACCACGCCGGGTGTGATCTGGTGGTTCTCGCTGGACCCGGAAAACGATCTGATCCGCCGCGCCCGCGAGCGGGGAGAGTGCTGTTCGTTCCTGCGTGGAGAAGAGATCGTGTTCTTCGATGGGCAGGCCGAGCAGGTCATTCAATCGGTTCGCGATGTGCCGCTGACCATGGGGGGTGCGGCGCGCTATAACATCCTGAACGCGATGGCGGCGCTGTGCCTTGCGCGTGCGATGGAGATCCCGGTTGAGGCCATTCGCGCCGGGCTGGCCGGGTTCAGGCCCGATGCCCGTGACAATCCGGGCCGGTGCAACGAGTTCGCCTTTAACGGCGCGCGGGTGTTTGTCGATTTTGCCCACAATCCACATTCGATTGCGGCCGTGTGCGAGGCGCTGGGCGGGCTGTCGGCAAAGCGGCGCTTCATCGTGCTGAGCCATGCGGGCGATCGGTCGGACCAGGATATCCGGGAGGTCACCAGAACGGCGCTGGGGTTTCAACCGGATGTGGTGGTCGCTGCCGAGTTGGAAGGGTATCTGCGGGGGCGTGAGCTGGGCGAGATTCCGGCACTGATCCGGCAGACCGCCACGGAATGCGGGCTGCGGGAGGATCAGGTTCTGCGCGCGGCCTCGCCGGTCGAGGCCAGCAGGATGATCCTGGATCGGGTCGAGCCCGGTGATCTGGCGCTGTTGCTGGTTCTGTCAGAGCGCGATGCGGTGCTGAACCTTTTGCAGAGCTAGCCCGGGCGCGCGCAGAATTTTCTTGCCGCACCGTAAGGATTGCACTAAGCGCGCGGTACCGGTCCCGAAAGGGCTAAGAGGGAATCCGAGGTGCCGCGCGGCATCAACCGGAACTGCCCCCGCAACTGTAGGCGGCGAGCGCTGTCCGTTCGTGTCACTGGGCCTTTCAGGTCTGGGAAGACAGGACAGGCGACGACCCGTCAGTCAGGAGACCTGCCGGTAAAAACCGAAACACACCGGACGGGGTTGTCCGGGGAGGTTGCCAAAGGATCCTGCCGGGGGCCGTGCGCCGCCCTGCACCGACAGAAGGCGAAATGCGACTGTCGCTTTGGTCAATGCCCTTTCACCCGTTCTCCGGTCATTGACATATGGAGATCGATCATCATGGTTTTGCGTACCGGCCTTGTGGGCCTTTCCCTGTCTCTGTCGGCGGCAAGTGTGGCCGCCAGCGAAGATTTTCCGCTGACCATCGAAAACTGCGGCCATTCGGTGACGTTCGAGGCGCCAGTGGCGTCGGCGGTCACGGTCGGTCAGGCCGCGACCGAGGTGCTTTATGCGCTGGGGCTGGGCGAGCAGGTTCTGGGAACCTCGGTCTGGTTCAACGAGGTTCTGCCTGAATTTGCCGAGGTGAACGCCAAGGTGGAGCGTCTGGCCGACAACGACCCCAGCTTTGAAAGCGTGGTTGCCAGGCGGCCCGGTCTGGTGGCGGCGCAATATGAATGGCATGTCGGCCCCGAAGGCATCGTTGCCACGCGAGAACAGTTTCACGAACTGGGCATTCCGACCTATGTGATGCCTGCCGATTGCGTCGGCAAGGACAACTCGGTCGGCAGTGACGGGACGCGGATCGAGATGTTCTCGACCGATACGCTGTATCAGGGGATCGAGGAACTGGCCGCTGTCTTTGGGGCGTCCGAGAAGGGTGCGGAACTGGTGGCGGACTACAGGGCGCGCGAGGCCGCAGCCATTGCCAGGGCGAAGGCGGTGGAACTTGACGACGTGTCCGCCGTGTTCTGGTTCTCGTCCCCGGAGATGGAAAGCGATCCGTTCGTGGCCGGGCAGAAAGGCGCGCCGGGATATATGATGAACGCGCTGGGCATCCGCAACGTCATCGAAACGGATGAGGAATGGCCGACGGTGGGCTGGGAAACCATTGCCAAGGCCAATCCGACTGTCATCGTGATCGCCAAGATGGACCGTCGCCGCTTTGCCGCCGATGACTATGAGAAAAAGCTGGAGTTTCTGCGCAACGACCCGGTGGCCAGCCGGATGGATGCGGTCAGGAACGACCGCATCGTCATCATGGACGCGCAGGCCATGGACGCCACCATACGCGCAATTCCGGCGCTGGAGGATCTGGCCGAGGAGTTGAGCAGCGGCGGTAACAGCCAGTGAGCGAGATCGCCGCAATCGCCCGGCACGTACTGGGGGCCGTGTGCCTTGCCGTGCCGGTGCTGGTTGCGGCGGTTCTGGCGGGCGCGATGATCGGGGAAACCGCGCTTGCGCCCGAGCTCGTGTTTTCAGTGCTGGCCAACAAGCTGGCCGGGGCGGGTCTGGCCGTCGATCCGATCGATCAGGGGATCGTGTGGAGTTACCGGTTGCCACGGGCGCTGGTCGCCGCGGCCTGCGGCGCGGGACTGGCCGTGGCGGGTGTGGTGCTGCAGGCGCTGCTGCGCAACGCGCTGGCCGATCCGTATATTCTGGGCATCTCTGCCGGGGCCTCGACCGGGGCGGTGGCGGTGACCATCGCCGGATTGGGCGGCGGCGCGTTGTCGCTGTCCTTTGGCGCGTTCAACGGTGCGCTGCTGGCTTTTGGGTTCGTTGCCATCCTGGCCCGTGCGGCGGGTGCGGGTGGCGGACGGGCGGCAACGGCGCAGATCGTTCTGGCGGGGATTGCGGGATCGCAGCTGTTCAACGCGATGACGGCCTTCATCATCGCCAAATCCGCAAATGCCGATCAGGCGCGCGGAATCATGTTCTGGCTGATGGGCAACCTGAGCGGGGTGCGCTGGCCGGATGTGTATCTTGCGATACCTGTGGCTTTTGCCGGCTGGCTGATCTGCCGTTTTCACGCCCGCGCGCTGGATGCCTTTACCTTTGGTTCGGATTCCGCGGCGTCACTGGGCATACCCGTCCGGCGGGTTCAGGCGGTGCTGATCCTTGCCACCGCGCTGACGACGGCGGTCATGGTATCGATCGTGGGGTCCATCGGCTTTGTCGGGCTGGTGATCCCGCATGCCGCGCGATTTCTGGTGGGGCCGGGGCATCGCCGCCTGATCCCGACCGCCGCCCTGATCGGTGCCGTGTTCCTGATTGGAGCGGATATCGTGTCGCGCATCATCATCCCCGGTCAGGTCCTGCCCATCGGGGTGGTGACTGCGTTGATAGGTGCGCCAGCCTTTGCCGTCATTCTGGTGCGCGGACAAAGGAGCGCGCGATGAGGATCGAGGCCCGAGACCTGAGTTACGCCGTGCGCGGCAAGCGCCTGTTGTCAGGTGTGTCCTTTGACGTGGACCCCGGTGAGACGCTGGCGCTGGTCGGTCCCAACGGGTCGGGCAAGTCGACCCTGATGCGCCTGCTGGCGGGATTGGTGCGCCCGAGTTCGGGGCA
Source organism: Ruegeria sp. CI1 (assembly GCF_056536925.1). Lineage (NCBI taxonomy): Bacteria > Pseudomonadati > Pseudomonadota > Alphaproteobacteria > Rhodobacterales > Roseobacteraceae > Ruegeria > Ruegeria sp. CI1. The sequence continues at coordinate 224,555 of NZ_JBQFQP010000002.1, forward strand.
GGTCGAGTTGGCCGGTGATCCCCTGTCGGCGCTTGGGCGGCGGCAGATCGCCCGGCGTGTCGCCATTGTCGAGCAACAGGCCGACACGACCGAGCGGGTGAGTGCGCGGTCGGTGGTGGAGCTGGGCCGCACGCCGTGGTTGTCGGCGCTGCGGCCTTGGCAGGCGGAAGACACGTGGCAGGTCGACAAGGCGCTGCGGACCGTGGACATGGCCGGGATGGCGCACAGGGAGTGGGCAACCCTGTCGGGTGGAGAGCGCCAGCGGCTGCATATTGCCCGCGCGCTGGCGCAGCAGCCGGGGCTGCTGCTGCTGGATGAGCCGACCAACCATCTGGACATTCACCACCAGCTGTCGATCCTGAGCTGTGTCCGCGCGCTTAAAGTGACGACAGTGATGGCGCTGCACGATCTGAACCAGGCGATGACCTGTGACAGGGTGGCGGTACTGTCCGGGGGGCGGCTGGTCGCCTTTGGCGCGCCCGCCGAAGCGCTGTCCCTGGAGACGGTTTCCGAGGTTTTCGGGGTGCGGGCGAGATGGAGCCACAATGGCGAGGGGACGGAGAGGTTCCTGTCCTATCATTTGCCGTGACCGGGGCTGCCGTTAGTGTTTCCTTAACCCGCGTCGTACGCAACCCGTTGCAGCTGTTGCGAAAACTCTTGACTCTGCGACCTTTCTCTCGTATAGGTTGTGTCATGCTAGAAGAAGTGGGCGGCGGCCTCCGGATCTGATCCGGTGGCCGTTTTTCGTTTCTCTCGTGCGGAACAACTCACGCATGAGGTCAGACGCACATATGACGATGATTACCCCGGAAGAGAGGATCGCCCGGACGGCTGATTTGTTGCAGTCGCTCGAAACGTCCATTCGCGGTCTGCGGCAAGCGGCGGAAGACCTGCGCAAGCAGATCGTCACCGGGGAGGAAGCAGATCTTGCTGGCACAGCCAAGCAGCTTGGTCAGGTCGACGGCCTGATCCGGAACTGTCAGAAAGTGGAGACGAGTTTTGTCGAACACCATCACAGACAACAAGGAATTGCCCAGGGGGGCTATGCGCTCGACCTTGAGCAGGCCCGATCTGAGATCGGGTGCAGGCTGGCTCGCCTCCGCCGATGCTGCGGTGCGGGAGAGGTTTCTGAGTGAGATCGGGGAGGGAGGGCTGTGTGCCCTCCCTTTCCTGTTCGAGTTCTGGGCGATGCCGCATCAGTTGCCGCCCGAGGGGGATTGGCGCACATGGGTCATCATGGGCGGGCGCGGCGCGGGCAAGACGCGGGCCGGGGCCGAGTGGGTTCGCTCGATGGTCGAGGGGGCCAAGCCGCTGGACAAGGGCGTGGCGCGGCGTGTGGCGCTGGTGGGCGAGACCCGGGATCAGGTGCGCGAAGTGATGATTTTCGGCGATAGCGGGATCTTGCAGTGTTCACCGCCGGATCGTCGGCCCGCTTGGAAAGCGTCGGAGCGCAAGCTGGTCTGGCCCAACGGGGCCGAGGCGCAGGTATTTTCGGCGCATGATCCGGACAGTTTGCGGGGGCCGCAGTTCGATGCCGCCTGGGTGGACGAGCTGGCCAAGTGGCCGAAGCCGAGCGAGACCTGGGACATGTTGCAATTTGCGTTGCGGCTGGGGGATCAGCCCCAGGCCTGTGTGACCACGACGCCGCGGAACGTGAAGGTTTTGAAGGATTTGCTGGCGGCACCGTCCACGGTGGTGACCCATGCGCCGACCGAGGCGAACCGGGCCAACCTGGCAGCATCGTTTCTGGAAGAAGTGCGGGCGCGCTATGCGGGGACGCGGCTGGGGCGGCAGGAGCTGGACGGGGTGCTGCTGGCCGATGCCGAGGGCGCGCTGTGGACCGGATCGATGCTGGAGGCGGCGCGAGTGGAGCGTGTGCCGGATCTGGATCGGATTGTTGTGGCGCTGGACCCGGCGGTGAGTGGCGGGGTGGATGCGGATGCCTGCGGGATCGTGGTGGTCGGTGCACGGCTGCAGGGGGCGCCCGAGGACTGGCGCGCCTTTGTGCTGGCTGACCGGACGGTGCAGGGCGTTGGTCCGGCGGGCTGGGCGCGGGCGGCGATAGCCGCGATGGACGAGTTCGGGGCCGAGAGGCTGGTGGCAGAGGTCAATCAGGGCGGGCAGCTGGTGGAAGAGGTCGTGCGGCAGGTCGACCCGCTGGTGCCGTTCCGGGCGGTGCGGGCGTCACGCGGGAAGGTGGCGCGGGCGGAGCCGGTGGCGGCGCTCTACGAGCAGGGGCGGGTGTCCCATGTGGCCGGGCTGGACGCTTTGGAGGAGCAGATGTGCCAGTTGACCACGCGCGGGTTTGAAGGGCAGGGTTCGCCCGACCGGGTTGATGCGCTGGTCTGGGCATTGCACGAGTTGCTGGTGGCACCTGCGGCGCAGTATCGGCGCCCCCGGCTGCGGGTCTTGTGAGGGGAAGGGGTAGGAGTTCCGTGGAGGCGCATTGGCGCTAGTCGGGAACACCTGCCTTGCGCAGCCCGTCGATGTAGAAGTTCATCGCCGGTTCCACGAACGGGAGGTGGCCACGAACCGATTTGGAGATCGAGAAATTTGGTGCAATCCGCATCAGCTCGTCCACGGTGTTCGCGGCGTCGTCCGGCAGGTCCATCTGGGCGTAGGTCGGCGCCAGATACATGTAACAGGGACGATACCGGGGCGTGCGGATAACGCAGGTTCTCAGTTCGACCATCGCCTCTTCGTACCGCTTGCTGAAATAGTAGGCCCGACCGAGATACATGTTGTCCCGGGCGGGATAGAACGGATCCAGCCGGATCGCCGTTTGCATAAGGTCAATGGCTTCTTCCGGCCGGTTGGCGAATGTCAGAACGTCGGCCAGGGCTGCGTAGTGAAAGGATCGGTTGGGATTGAGGTCAATCGCCTTTTGCAGCGACAGGATGGCCTCGTTGTGCTTGTTCTGACGCAGGAATACGCGACCGAGCAATTCGTAGGATTGCGACGATCTCGGGTCCAGCTCTACCGCCTTGCGCGCCAGGTCATAGGCCTTGTCGAGCGCTTCGGGTCCTTCCCATTGAAGAATATACGCGCTGTTGTAGGTGTCGCCGAGAACGGCATAGGCGGGTGCATAGTTCGGGTCCAGCGCGATGGCTTTTTCCGCCAGTTCGCGCGCTTCGAGCTTGGCTTCCTTGCCGGGGGTGTCCCAGAGCGCGCGGGCGCGCAGCACGTAGTCGTAGGCGGTCAGGTCGCTTGGCCGCTTTTGGCGCGTCCGGTCGAGGTCTGCCTTGCGCATGTTGACCAGAAGGCTGCCCGCGATTTCGCGGGTGAGGTCGTCCTGAACGTCGAATATACCGGAGACGGGTTCATCATATTGTTTTGCCCAGACATGCGTATCCCTGGAGGCATCTATGAGCTGAGCCGTGATCCGGATCTTGTCGTCGATGCGGCGGATCGACCCTTCGAGAACGTAGCGGACACCAAGATCGGCGGCTATGTCGCGGATATTCGCAGGGCGCGTCTTGTAGGCAGATGTCGAATTGCGGGAGATGACGAACAGGTCTTTCGACTGGGCAAGGTTGCTGGTCAGGTCTTCGGTGAAGCCCTCGGCAAAGTATTCCTGTTCTGCGTCACCTGATAGATTTGCAAAGGGCAAGATGGCGATTGATGGTTTATCGGGGAGTGCCAGCGGTGGTCGGTTTTCGCTGCCCGCCTGGGGGGCGGACTGATTGAAGGTCCACCACCCGGCCATCCCGAAAACAAGAAGAAGGACAATTGCTGCAATTGCCATTGTGCGGCTTGGTTGGAGCCTTTTGGGGGGATTGCCTGTGGCGTCGCCCTTTTGGGGATCGGTAAGAACCCTGTACGCCCGGATCGGTCTTTCGATATTCTTGACCTGAAGCTCGCCCATCGACACATAGCCGACCTTGACGGCAGAGCGCATGTGGTCGTAGGCGGTGCCGGAGATGCAGATGCCGCCCGGTTCGGCCAGCTGTTCCAGTCTGGCCGCCACGTTCACGCCGTCGCCGTAGATATCGTCACCATCGACGATGATGTCTCCCAGGTTGATCCCGACGCGATAGGCGATCCGTCGATCGGGTGCGGTGTCCTGCTCGCGCTGGGGCATGGTGCGCTGGATTTCGACGGCGCATTGGACGGCATCGACAACCGACGGAAACTCGACCAGCAAGCCATCGCCCATTTCCTTGACGATGCGCCCCCGGAATTTGTCGATGGCAGGGTCGATGAGGTTTGAACGATGAGCTTTCTGGCGCTCAAGTGTGCCGATTTCATCGGCTTCCATAAGCCGCGAATAGCCGACCATATCGGCAGCCAGGATAGCGCTCAGGCGGCGTTCCATCGGCTGGACCTCCTCAGTCAAAGACTAGCAAGTTTTCTTTTTCAGACAATGAAAAGTGGTGGTCTTGCGCTTTCGGCGGTCTGGTGCGAGCGAAGGCCGGGATACGTGTTCGGTCGTTCTGGTTGAGGCCGCCGGGCATCCCGGTGTCGGGGATGCCCGGTGGTGTTTTCAGGCGGTAAACATGCGCGCCTGTTCGCGAAGGGTGAATTTCTGGATTTTCCCGGTCGATGTTCTGGGCAGGTCCTGAAAAACGATCCGTTTTGGTGCCTTGAACCCGGCCAGGCTTTGCCGGCAGAAGCCGATCAGCGCTGTTTCTTCGACCGCTGCGTTCGTCTTCAGTTCGACAAAGGCGCAGGGCACTTCGCCCCATTTTTCGTGCGGCATGGCGACGACGGCGGCAACTGCGACGTCGGGGTGACGATAAAGCGCCTCTTCGACTTCGATCGACGAGATGTTCTCGCCGCCCGAGATGATGATATCCTTTGATCTGTCCTTGAGCTGGATATAGCCATCGGGATGCATCACACCCAGATCGCCCGAATGGAACCAGCCACCGGCAAAGGCCTCTTGCGTCGCTTCGGGGTTGCGGAAATAGCCTTTCATCACGACGTTGCCGCGAAACATGACTTCTCCCATGGTCCGGCCATCGCGCGGAACGGGCTGCATGGTGTCGGGATCGACAACGTCGAGCCCTTCGAGCGGCAGGTAGCGCACGCCCTGGCGGGCCTTGAGTGCGGCCTGCTGCGCCGGAGGCAGGGCGGACCAGTCGTGATGCCAGTCGTTGACCACGGCGGGTCCGTAGGTTTCGGTCAGCCCGTAGAGATGGGTGACGTCGAAACCGGCCTCTTTCATGTCTGCCAGAACCGATTCCGGCGGTGGCGCGGCGGCGGTGAAGAACTGCACGGGCCGGTCGAGATCGCGTTTGACGTCGTCCGGGGCTGAAATCAGCAGCGACATCACGATGGGCGCACCGCACAGGTGGGTGACGCCTTCGTCGGCGAGGGCATTCCAGATCGGTTCGGCCCGGACCTGCCGCAGGCAGACATGGGTGCCGATGATCGCTGACATCGTCCAGGGAAAGCACCAGCCGTTGCAGTGGAACATCGGCAAGGTCCACAGATAGACCGCGTGTTTTGCCATTGATGAGGTCAGCGCGTTGCCTTGCGCCAGCAGATATGCGCCCCGGTGATGCGAGACAACGCCCTTGGGATTGCCTGTGGTGCCGGAGGTGTAGTTGATCGAGATTGCATCCCATTCGTCCTCGGGCATCAGCCATGCGAAATCCGGGTTGCCGCGGGTCAGGAACACCTCGTAATCGGCGGCCTCGAATTCGGTCCGCGGGCCGTCATATTCCGGGTCGTCATATTGGATCAGCGTCGGCTTTACCGCGGCAAGCGCTAGCGCCTCCTGCATCAGCGGCATCAGTTCCCGGTCCACGATCACCAGCTTTGACATCGCGTGGTCAAGCTGGAAGGCGATGATGGCGGCGTCCAGCCTTGTGTTGATCGAATGCAGAACCGCCCCGCACATCGGCACACCGTAATGGCATTCCAGCATCGCTGGCGTGTTGAACAGCAGCGCCGACACCGTATCGCCGCGCCCGATCCCGTTCTTGGCCAGGGCAGAGGCCAGCCGGCGCGACCGTGCATAGAACTCGGCATAGCAGCGGCGCAGGGGGCCGTGCACGATCGCCGTATGATCGGGAAAGACGGTTGCGGCGCGTTCCAGAAAGCTGAGCGGTGTCAGGGGCTGGTAATTCGCCGGGTTGCGGTCCAGGCCGGAGTTATAGGGGTTTTTGTCCATCGGTTCAGGCGTCCTGCCATTGGGGCTTGCGTTTCTCGATGAAGGCACCGATGCCTTCCTCGGCGTCACGGGCGAGCATATTGTCGACCATCACCTGCGTGGCATAGTCGTATGCCTTTGCCAGGGGCAGTTCGCGCTGGGCATAGAAGGCCCGTTTGCCGGTGGCCAGCGTCATGCTGGATTTCGAGGCGATCTTGGCGGCCATCTCTGTCGTGGCATCCCGCAGCGCCTCGGGGGGTACCACGCGGTTGATCAGCCCGAATTCGACCGCCCGGGCGGCGGATATCATGTCGCCGGTCAACAGCATTTCCATCGCGTGCTTGCCGGCAACGTTGCGCGACAGCGCGACCATCGGTGTTGAACAGAACAGCCCGATATGTACACCCGGCGTGCTGAATTGCGCGGTATCCGCTGCGATGGCCAGATCGCAGCTGGCGACAAGCTGACACCCGGCCGCCGTGGCGATACCCGCGACCTCGGCAATCACGGGCTTGGGGCAGTTCACGATCGCCTGCATGGTGGCCGAGCACATCGTCATGATTTTGGTGAAATACGCCCGGCCCCGATCCGGATTCGCGCGTCCGGCGGTCATTTCCCTGAGGTCATGACCGGCGCAGAAGGCGGGCCCGTTCGCGGCGAGGACAATCACCCGAACTTCCGGGTTGGTTCCCGCCTCGGCAAAGGCGGTGCCAAGGGCGAGCAGCATTGCCTCGGACAAAGGATTGCGCCGCGCGCCATCGTCCAGCGTCAGGCGCAGGATGCCCCGGTTGTCCAGATCACGCAGCAACATCGTTCTCTCCGTCACGGAAGTGGATGACATTCGGGGCATGCAGGATGTTCACTTCGACACTGTCGGCCAGCGTGTTGGCGATGAAGCAGTAGCGATGGGCGCGGTCCTGCATCTGTTCCATGTCCGCGTCGCCGACCTGAAAGCCGGTGTCGAACCGCACCACCGGATGCAGGTCGATGTGTGTCACCGACATCTGGCCGCGCGCGTTCTTGCCCAGATGCGCAACGGCGTGATCGTGATAGCTGGCCACCGGCCAGCCTGCCTTGGCGGCCAACGCGAGAAAGGTCATCATGTGGCAGCTTGACAGGGCCGAGGCCAGCGCCTGTTCAGGGTTGGTGTTGGCGGGATCGCCACCCCAATCCGGGGCGGCGTCCATCTGGACGTCATACTGGTTATTGTATTGCACCACATGTTCTGCGGAATAAGCCCCCGGCTTGAACTCGGGGGTCGTGCGGTGCCAGTGCAGCTGGATCGAAAGGTCCGACATTTTTTGAGCTCCCGGGCCTGTCCGTTACGCGGCGGCGAGTGATTTCTTGGGGTCGTAGAACGGGATATCCACGATGGTGGCGCGAGTCGGCCCCGAGGTCGTGATCACCTCGACCTCTGTGCCAATCACCGCGGCATCGACGGACACCATCGCCAGGGCGATGTTCTGCTTGAGGCGCGGTGAGTAGACGGCCGAGGTCACCTTGCCGATGCTTTCGCCCACCGCGTTGATCGCCCAGAAGGTCGTGTTCGGCCCTTTCAGCGGCGCGCCGTCGATGACCAGCCCCACCTGTTTGCGGCTGACACCCGTTTCCTTGAAGCGGCGCAGCGCGGCCTTGCCGATGAATTCGGCCTCGATGTCGAGGTTCACAAGGCGGTCGAAGCCCAGCTCGAACGGGTTGGTGTGGATGTCGGCATCGGCGTGATAGGACAGCATGCCGCCCTCGATCCGGCGGATGGACGAGGTGTGCCCGGGTTTGAGACCAAAGGGCATGCCTGCCGCCATGATCCGCTCCCACAGGGCATCGCCAAAGGTGCTGTCGCGCAGGTAAAGCTCGTAGCCCAGTTCGCTGGACCAGCCGGTGCGCGATACGATCAACGGAATACCGTCGAGTTCGACTTCGCGCAGCCAATAGTATTTCAGGTCCATGATGGTGTCGCCAAAGAGCGTGCGCATGATCTCGCCCGATTTCGGGCCCTGCAGCTGCAGCGGCGACACGTCGGGTTCGCAAATCCTGACGTCCAGGCCGGAATGCACCGCCACGCCCTGCGCCCATAGCAGGATGTCGCTGTCAGCGAGCGAAATCCAGAAGTGGTTTTCCGCAAGGCGCAGCAGGATCGGGTCGTTCAGGATGCCGCCGTCGGCGTTGGTGATCAGCACGTATTTGCACTGGCCCACGGCCATTTTCGACAGATCGCGCGGGGTCAGCATCTGCACGAAGCGCGCGGCATCAGGACCGGTGATTTCGACCTGTCGTTCGACCGCCACGTCACAGAGGATCGCGTCGTTGACGAGGTTCCAGAAGTTCTGTTCCGGGTCGCCGAAATCGCGCGGGATATACATGTGGTTGTAAACCGAGAACCCCTTTGCGCCCCAGCGAACGGTTGCGTCGAAATAGGGGGATTTCCGGATCTGCGTGCCGAAACCGAAATCGTCTGATTGCGTCATGTCTTTCACCCTTTTTCACCACCGGCCAATCTGCGGTGGATGATTTGAACTGGGCGAGTGATTAGCGTGGGATGGCGCGCGGTTGCGGTCTGAAAACGAGGCCCGGAAAGGCCAAACAGGCTTTTTATCCGGCGTGGGAAAGACCGTTCAGTCTGTGACCTTTGGCCGGGCGGTGCCGGCCGCCAGTTCCGCAAGATTCGGCTGTGCGGATTTGACCTTGCGCGTGACGATATAGGTCATGTACCGACCGACGCCCAGCTCTTCGGCAAGCAGGGTTTCCATCAGGTCCTGAAAGCGGGCGAGCGATGGGGTGACGATTTTGAGCACATAATCCATGCCGCCGCCGGTCGCGACGCATTCCGTGACCTCGTCGAGTTTCTTGATGCATTCCTCAAACCGGTTGAAATCGGCCTTGCGGTGCTGCGTCAGCGAGACGGTCACGATGACCTGGGTGTAGTCGACGATGCGCTCAAGCGCGATATCGGCGTGGTACCCCCGGACATACCCGGCCGCTTTCAGCTTGGTCAAACGGTCCCAGCACGGTGTCGGGGACAAGTTCACGAGCTCGGCCAGCTTGGTTTTGCTTAGCTGGCCATGGCTCTGAATTGCGCTGAGAATGCGAATATCGGTCGCATCCAGGCCAAGCTTTTTCATTTGTTCGGAACCCTCTTTGGATCGTGCCGCAATATTTATCACCAATTTCGCGGGCGCAACTTATTCCTTTTGGAAGTTTCATTTTCCGGATGGTTCTGCCGGTCCTGGTCCGCTGGTTGCCATCGGCTCGAACGCCGACAACACGTGTGTGTTCAAGGCTTCGTTGATGACAGGGTATTTCAGCATCCGGTCGCGCAGGCGCGATTGCAGCAGGTCGCCCATGCGCACTTTGTTTTGTGCGGATCAAATCGGGACAGGTATCCCGGCGGTTCGAAATGCGTTCGGTTCAGGCGGGGCTGACCGCGTGCAGGCGCCATTTGTCGGGGACGCCTTTCAGTTCATGTTCGCCGCAGTCCTGAAAGCGGAACGGCGCGCCAAGCATGAGCTGGCGGGTGAGATCGGAGGCGAGGACCTGGCCGCCTTGCGCCCGGTCCATCACCCTTGCGGCCACGACCACGCCCAGACCGCTGATGTCGTCGCCGCGAATGACGATCTCGCCCGTATGGGCGCCAAAGCGGGTTCTGAGATCGATCGCCGACAGGGCGTCGCGCACCGAGTTGGCGCAGGTCAGGGCGTTGGTGGGAGAGCCGAACGTCGCCAGCACGCCGTCGCCGGTGAACTTCACCAGATGGCCGCCGTGGCGGGCAATCTGCGACGAGCAGATGCTGTCGTGGCGGTTCATCAGGTCGCGCCAGCCTTCGTCGCCGATACTGGCCTGTTGCGAGGTCGAGTCCACCAGATCGGAGAACAGGACGGTGGCGAGCGTACGCGTGGGTTGCAGCGTCACCGGTGCTGCGCCGGTGACGAATTCGACGATTGCCGAGGCATAGCGGTCGACGTCGCCTTCCCACGGTACATGTTCGTGGCCCGGCACGGTTCGGTATTCGGTCGCGGGCATCAGGCGCAGGAAATCCTGAGCGCAGTCGCGGCCGTTGGGTTCTTCGGTATCGCGGTGAATGACCAGCGTGGGTTGTGAGATGGAGGGCAGCAATTCCCGGATGTCGATATGGGCGGCAAGTTCGAACAGGTTGGCGACGGTGATGGGGGTGGCGCTCATTCTTTGGAAATGCGCCCAGGCTTCCTGACCTTCGGCGTCATCCCTGGCGGGGCCGAAATCGGAAAAGGGATGCGGTTTGTTGGGCTTTCCCCAGTTCTCGTGGAATTGCTTCAGCGCCTGTTCAAGGCTTTCCTGATCCAGATAGCCGCGGGTCAGGCGGCCCTGCGCATAGCCGCCGCACAGGGCGAGCCGTTCGACCCGCTCGGGGCGCATGGCCGCGTAGACGCAGGCAAGCGCGGCACCCTCGGAAAAGCCGATGACAGTGGCCGAGGCCATGTCGGCGGCATCCATCACCGCCTCGATATCCATCGTGCGCTCTTCCAGCGTGGGCGTGCCCTGGATGCGGTCGGACATGCCATTGCCGCGCTTGTCGAAGGTGGCCAGCCGCCCGATGGAGCTGAGGGCGTTCATCCATTGCAGATAACCGGGGTTTTCCAGCGACGCCTCGAGATGTGAAATCATTCCCGGCACCAGCACGAGGTTGCGCGGCCCGTTACCCCAGACCTGATAGGCGATGGACAACCCCTCGCTTTCGGTAAAGCTGGTTTCGACGTTGACGGTCATGTTTCCCCCACAATCGCAGGCCGGTTGCTCTTCCGAATTGGATCCGGGATGAGGCCGATGCATGTTCATCATGAGCGGTGATGGGGATTTTGGTCAATGTTTGGTTTGAGGATGTATCTGGGTGTGAAGGATCAAACGGCAGGGTTCTCCCGACCGGGTGGATACATCCTGATGCCTGCGAGTATTACTTTGGAATAAATTCAAGGTAGCCGAGATTGCCCGCTACGAAGAGATACCCTAGGAACAAACCTAGTGCGATGGCCCAGTGGATGAGTGTTTTAAGGCGCTTTCCCTCTTTTGGAAACCAACGAAACTTTCTTAACCATCCGATGATAATATCCATGAACATAAGAACAAACATCATATGCCGAAAGAATAGGTAGATGAAAAAGACTGCGAGTATCACACCCGCAATCGTGTTCGTTGGAATGATCTCCCACTCACTGCGGTTACTTGAAGCCGTTAAAGTTGTTTCCATTGGCCTGCCTTTCAACTTTTCCAAAGTTTCTAGACGCCGCATGGTCTGGGTTCAATACTAAAGGGTAATGATGGAAGAGGATGTAATGGTGGCTAATTCCATCCCGTTGCCCGACCCCCGTACGCCCCTTTCCAAGACCTAAACTTCTTTCCGTCATAACTCCTTTCAACAAGCCGGGCAGTGCGGCGGCAGAAAGGAGCATCAACTGATGGTATTCGATTTCTTGCGTCGTGGATCGGCTGGGCGCGCGCCGGAGGCGAAGGCGAGCGCGGCGGGGCCTGTGGTGGCGTGGCAGACCGGCGGGCGCGTGGCGTGGAGCCCGCGCGACACCGTCTCGCTGACGCGGACGGGGTTTTCCGGCAATCCGGTGGGGTTTCGGTCGGTCAAGCTGATCGCTGAATCGGCGGCGGCGCTGCCGCTGGTGCTGCAGGATCAGGCGCAGCGTTACGAGACACATCCGATGCTGGCCCTGATGCGGCGTCCGAATGCGGCGCAGGGGCGGGCGGAGATGATGGAGGCCTTGTTCGGGCAATTGCTGTTGTCGGGAAACGCCTATGTCGAGGCGGTACAGACCGAGGACGGGCTGCCGGTTGAGCTGCACGTTCTGCGTTCCGACCGGATGAGCGTGGTGCCGGGGGCGGATGGGTGGCCCAGGGCGTATGATTACAGCGTGGGCGGCAAGACGCACCGGTTCGCGGCAGATGTCATCTGTCACATCAAGGCGTTTCATCCCCAGGATGATCATTACGGGTTTTCGCCGTTGCAGGCGGCGGCGATGGCGATTGATGTGCATAACAGCGCCTCGCGCTGGTCGAAATCGCTGCTGGACAATGCGGCGCGGCCTTCGGGGGCGCTGGTCTGGAAAGGGGGCGATGGTCACGGCGTGATGGCCGAGGATCAGTTCCGCCGTCTTTCAGATGAAATCGAGCAGAACTATCGCGGGGCGCGCAATGCTGGCCGCCCGATGGTTCTGGAAGGGGGCCTGGATTGGAAGCCGATGGGCTTTTCCCCCTCGGACATGGAGTTTCAGAAGACCAAGGAAGCCGCCGCCCGCGAGATCGCGCTGGCCTTTGGGGTCCCGCCGATGCTGCTGGGGATACAGGGCGACGCGACCTATTCGAACTATCAGGAGGCCAACCGGGCGTTTTACCGCCTGACCGTGCTGCCCCTGGTGACGCGGGTGGCGGCGGCGGTGTCGGAGTGGCTGTCGGGCTTTACCGGCGAGGATCTGATGCTGAAGCCCGATCTGGATCAGGTGCCCGCACTGGCCGCCGAGCGCGATGCGCAATGGGCGCGCGTGAGCAGCGCCGATTTTCTGACCGACGCGGAAAAGCGGTCTTTGCTGGGACTGCCGCTGTTGGTGGAGGATGCGGATGGCTGAGGGATATTCGCCATTCGACTGCGCGCCGGGCTTGCGGCTGGCGGCGCATGAAAGGGTCGCGGCGATCCAGCACGAGCACCTGTGTCGCAGGCTGGACCGGATCGAAGAGATGATGGAGCGGCTGGAAAAGCGGCTGTGGCTGACCGTTTACGGCGTGGCGGCGGTGATCCTGGCGCAGGCGGTGCAATCGTTTCTGGTGGCAGCGCCATGAAATCAGAGGCTTACGAGGAGGTGTTCATGGAATTGGAACACAAATTCGCGCGGTTCGGCGAAGGGTTTTCGGTGACCGGAGATGCGGTGATCGAGGGCTATGCCAGCTTGTTCGGGCAGGTGGATCAAGGCGGCGATGTGGTGCAGAAGGGCGCCTATTGCGCCTCGCTTGCGGCGTTGGCGGCGGCGGGTCGGCGGGTCAAGATGCTGTGGCAGCACGACCCCGCGCAACCGATCGGCGTCTGGGACGAGGTGCGCGAGGATGCGCAGGGACTGCGGGTCAAGGGGCGGCTGCTGGAGAGCACACAGAAGGGACGCGAGACAGCGGAACTGATCCGTGCGGGCGCAATCGACGGCCTGTCGATCGGCTATCGAACCAAGCGGGCCGCGAAAGATGACAAGGGTCAGCGGCTTTTGACCGAGCTGGAGCTGTGGGAGGTGTCGCTGGTGACCTTTCCGATGTTGCCCAGCGCGCGGGTTGCCGCCAAGGGAGCGGACCCCGAGGCCGGGGATACCTGGCGCGAGATTGCCGAGGTGTTCCGTGATGCCCGGCTGGAGCTGGCGCGACCCTAGCGCCGTAAAACCACCCCCAGAAAAGGAAGTGCTGATGAGCAAGACCGAAACCCCGGCCTTGGCCGGAGAGGGTGTGCCCCTGGTTCAGGAGGTGAAGCAGGCGATGGCTGGCTTCGTGAGTGAATTCAAGGGGCTGAAGGCTGAAGTTCAAACGAGATTGCAACAGACAGAAGAGCGACTGACCATGCTGGATCGAAAATCAAACAAGGCGGCGCGCCCGCATTTGGCGGCCTTTGGCGACGAAGGAGCGCCGCATCAAAAAGCCTTTGACGTCTATGTGCGGTCGGGCGACGATGACGGGCTGCGCGGCCTTGAGATGGAGGCGAAATCTCTGTCCACCGCCGTTAACAGCGATGGTGGTTATCTGATCGATCCGCAAACCGCCGAGATCATCAAGTCGGTACTGAAATCCACCGCCTCGATCCGGTCGATCGCGTCGGTGGTGAATGTCGAGGCGAATTCGTTCGACGTGCTGATCGATCATACCGATCTGGGTGCGGGTTGGGCCGATGAAAGCGCGGTCACCTCCGAGACCGGGACGCCGTCGATCGAACGCATCTCGATCCCGCTGAACGAACTGAGTGCGCTGCCCAAGGCGTCGCAGCGTTTGCTGGATGACAGCGCGTTCGATGTCGAGGGTTGGCTGGCGGGGCGGATTGCCGACAAGTTCGCCCGGGCCGAGGCGTCGGCCTTTATCAATGGGGATGGCGCGGACAAGCCCACGGGCATCCTGAACCATCCGGCGGTCGACAATGACGTCTGGGCCTGGGGCAAAATTGGTTATGTGCCGACCGGGATCGCGGGCGGTGTCGACGCCGATGCGATTGTCGACGTGGTTTATGCGCTGGGTGCGCAATACCGGGTCAATGGTACATTCGTGATGAACTCCAAAACCGCGGGCCTGATCCGCAAGCTGAAGGATGCCGATGGCCGATTCCTGTGGTCGGATGGTCTGGCCGCGGGCGAACCTGCGCGTCTGATGGGGTATCCGGTGCTGATCGCCGAGGATATGCCGGATGCGGGCCCTGACAGCTTTTCGATCGCCTTCGGTGATTTTCAGGCAGGCTACACCATTGCCGAACGCCCTGATCTGCGCGTGCTGCGCGATCCGTTCAGCGCCAAGCCGCATGTGCTGTTTTACGCGACCAAACGCGTCGGCGGCGATGTAAGCGACTTTGCCGCGATCAAGCTGGTGAAATTCGGCGCCGCGTAACCGCGTCGAAGCCGGGGCGGGGTGACCTGCCTCGGGTGGCGGGCGCGGGCCGGGGTGAGATCCCTCGCGTTGTCTAGCTGCTCCCCTCCGTCCGAGCAACGTGGGGCGGCGCGTGCCCGTCATTTTCCTGACTGAGGCCCCGGTGGGGTCCGAGATTGCGGAGTGAATGGATGATGTTGATCGAAGAAACCGCCATCGCGGATGCGGCGCTGCCGGTGGATCAGTTCAAGGCGCATCTGCGGCTGGGCACCGGGTTTGCCGAGGGCGACGTGCAGGACGAGGTGCTGAAAGGTTTTCTGCGTGCGGCCATTGCCGCAATTGAGGCACGCACCGGCAAGGTGCTGATCGCGCGCCAGTTTTCCTGGACGCTGACCGGCTGGCGGGATCGGAACCGCGAAGTATTGCCAACCGCGCCGGTGCAATCGGTCGAAGCGGTGGTGCTGATCGATGCGGCGGGTGTCGAGACGGTGGTGGACGCCGCACGGTACCGTTTGGTGCAGGACACTCAGAGGCCGCTATTGTGCCCGGTGGGGGCGTATCTGCCCGTTGTCGCAACCGGAGGGTCGGTCCGGATCACCTTTACCGCCGGGATGGCCCCGGATTGGGGTGAACTGCCTGCCGATCTGGTGCAGGCGATACTGATGCTGGCGGCGCATTACTATGAATACCGCCATGAGACCGCGTTGGGTGACGGGTGCATGCCCTTTGGGGTCACCAGCCTGATCCAGCGCTATCGCATGGTCCGGTTTGGCGCGGGGGTGCTGCAATGAGGCTGCCGCATCTGAACCGAAGGCTGGTGTTGGAGGCGCCGCTGCGCAGCCCGGATGGCGCGGGCGGGTTTACGGAGCGCTGGATCGCGCAGGGCACGGTCTGGGCCGAGGTGACTGCCCGCACCGGGGCCGAACGCCCGGTGGGTGGGGCCGCGATATCGCGCGTCGGCTACCGCATCGTGGTGCGGGCCGCGCCGCAGGGGTCAAGCATGCGACCGGCGCCCGACCAGCGGTTCCGCGATGGCGCGCGGTTGTTCGTGATCCGGGCGGTGGCCGAACATGACGCGCAGGGGCGTTTTCTGAATTGTTTCGTAGATGAGGAGGTGGCGGCATGAGTTATGGAATGGCAGCCCCGCTGCAGGCGGCGGTGTATCAGCATCTGCTGGCGGACGTGGGCGTTGCGGCATTGGTTGGAAGCGCGATCTTCGACGTGGTGCCGTCGGGGACGGTGCCCGAGACCTATGTGACGCTGGGACCGGAAGAGGTGCGCGAGGCGTCGGACAAATCCGGCGCGGGAGCGCTGCACCGCCTGACGATTTCGGTGGTGTCCGAGGCATCTGGATTTGCAACGGGCAAGGCTGTGGCCGGGGCAATCTGCGATGCGCTTGAGGCGCCGCCGCTGAGCCTGAGCCGGGGGCGGCTGGTGGGACTGTGGTTCGAAAAGGCCTCGGCCCGGCGCACCGGAACGGGTGGCGCGATGCGCCAGATCGATCTGAGATTCCGCGCCCGCGTGGAAGACAACTGAGCAATCAAACTTTTGGAGAGAGCATATGGGTGCCCAGAACGGAAAAGACCTGTTGGTCAAGGTGGACATGAACGGCACGGGCCTGTTCGAGACGATTGCGGGGCTGCGTGCCACGCGGATCAGCTTCAACGCGGAAAGCGTGGATGTGACCAGCCTGGAAAGCCAAGGTGGCTGGCGTGAATTGCTGTCGGGAGCGGGGGTGAAGTCTGCCGCGATCTCGGGCTCGGGCGTGTTCAGGGATGCCGGCACGGACGAGCGTGCGCGGCAATTGTTCTTTGACGGCGAGATACCTGCCTTTCAGGTGATCATACCCGATTTCGGCATTGTCGAGGGACCGTTCCAGGTGACCGGGATCGAGTATGCGGGTTCGCACAATGGCGAGGCGACATACGAGATGAGCCTGGCAAGTGCCGGGGCGCTGACCTTTACGGCGCTGTAACGCGATGGCCAATCCGTGGACGGGTGAGGTGGCATTGACCATCGACGGGCAGCGGCGGGTGCTGAAGCTGACGCTGGGCGCTTTGGCCGAGTTGGAGCAGGCGCTTGAGGCCGGATCGCTGGTGGATCTGGTGCAGCGGTTCGAAGGCGGCAGTTATTCCAGCCGCGACGTGCTGGCGCTGGTGGTTGCCGGATTGCGCGGCGGCGGTGCGGATGTGAGCCGCACCGACCTGCTGCGGGCCGAGATCGAGGGTGGGCCGATGGCGGCGGCGAGGGTTGCGGCTGAGTTGCTGGCGCGGGCCTTCATGCTGCCGGGCGAGGCATGAGCCGGTTCGACTGGTCCGCGCTGATGCGGGCCGGGCTTTCGGGCCTGCGGCTGACGCCGGAGCAGTTCTGGCGTCTGACCCCGGCTGAGTTGCGGCTGATGCTGGGGCAGGGTGCGGGGCAGTCGCCGATGAACCGCAAGGGTCTGGAGGCGCTGTTGGCGGCCTTTCCGGACAAGACACAAGGAGTAAGCGATGACGGAGAGTGACGGGTTCGACGATCTGGAAACGCGCAGCGAGGCGCTGGGAGATGCGCTGGGCGACGCGGCTGCCATGGCCGCAGGGTTCGACAGCGAGCTGCAGCGCGTGCGTTCGGCGCTGGCGGAAACGGGCAAGGATGTGGCGACGCTGGAACGGGGATTGTCCAAGGGGCTGCGGCGGGCGTTCGATGGCGTGGTGTTTGACGGGATGAAGCTGTCGGACGCGCTGGAAACGGTGGCGCAGTCGATGATCCAGACCACCTATTCGGCCGCGATCAAGCCGGTGACGGATCATTTCGGCGGCTTGCTGGCCTCGGGTGTGAACAGTCTGGTCGAGGGCATTCTGCCCTTTGCCAAAGGTGCCGGGTTTGCGCAGGGGCGGGTGATGCCTTTTGCCAATGGTGGTGTCGTCAGCGGCCCGACATCCTTTCCGATGCGGGGCGGATTTGGCCTGATGGGCGAAGCTGGGCCCGAGGCGATCATGCCGCTGGCGCGGGGCGCCGACGGCAAGCTTGGGGTGCGCAGCGCTGGGGGCGGCCAACCGATCAATGTGGTGATGAACGTGACAACCCCGGATGTGCAGGGGTTCCGCCGCAGCCAGGGGCAGATCGCGGCGCAGATGAGCCGCGCGCTGGGCCGCGGCAATCGCAATCGTTGAGGCCGGGAGGACAGAGATGAATTTTCACGAGGTGAGGTTTCCCGCCAATCTGAGTTTCGGCTCGGTCGGCGGGCCCGAGCGGCGCACGGATGTGGTGACGCTGGCCAACGGGTTCGAGGAGCGCAACACGCCCTGGGCCCATTCGCGGCGGCGCTATGATGCCGGTCTGGGCATGCGCTCGCTTGACGATATCGAGGTGCTGATCTCGTTTTTCGAAGCGCGGCGCGGGCAGCTTTACGGCTTTCGATGGAAGGACTGGTCGGATTTCAAATCGGGGTTGGCCTCGGCCGGGACTGCGTTCGGGGATCAGGTGATTGCGCGCGGCGATGGGGAAACCACGGTGTTCCAGCTGCTCAAGACCTATCGCTCGGGCGGGTTCGAGTATGCGCGCCCGATCCTCAAACCGGTTCTGGGCACGGTGCGGATCGGCATCGAACAGGACGAGATGAAGGAGGGGGTTGATTTCGACGTTGATCCCGCAACAGGTCTGGTGACATTCGCGGTGCCGCCTTCGGAAGAGGCGCAGATATCGGCAGGGTTCGAGTTTGACGTTCCCGTGCGGTTTGACACCGACCGTATCCAGACGAGCGTGGCGAGCTTCCAGGCAGGCGACGTGCCCAATGTGCCGGTGGTGGAGGTGCGGGTCTGATGGCGAGCATGTCCAAGAGTTTTCAGGCGCATGTGGCGGGGGGATTGACCACGCTTTGCCGGTGCTGGGCCGTGACGCGCAGCGACGGCGTGGAATACGGGTTCACCGATCACGATCGTGGACTGAGCTTTGAAGGGGTGGACTTTCAGGCTGACAGCGGCCTGACGGCGGCGGCACTGGAGCAATCGACCGGTTTGTCCATCGACAACAGCGAGGCGATGGGCGTGTTGTCGGATGCCGCCATCCGGGACGAGGATATCGAGGCCGGGCGTTTTGATGGTGCCGAGGTGCGGGTTTGGCTGGTGAACTGGGCCGACCCGCGCGACCGCTGGCTGCAGTTTCGTGGCTCGATTGGCGAGATCCGTCGCGCGGGCGGCGCGTTTTACGCCGAGATGCGCGGGTTGACGGATGGCCTGAACCGTCCGCTGGGGCGTATCTATCAGAAGCCATGCGCGGCGGTTCTGGGAGATCGCGATTGTAGGTTTGACGCCGGGCAGCCGGGATATTCGGTCGAGTTGAGCATCGAAGCCATGGAAGACGCCCGCGTGTTCCGCTGGGCCGATCTGAGCGGGTTCGAGCCGGGATGGTTCCAGCGCGGGCGAATGACGGTGCTTGACGGCCCGGCTTTGGGACTGTGGGGCACGATCAAGCGCGACGAGATCGAAGAGGGCCACAGGGTCATCGAGTTGTGGGAGCCTATCCGCGCGGGTCTTGTGGCCGGCGATCGGGTAAGGCTGGTGGCGGGCTGCGACAAACGGTTCGAAACCTGCCGGCTCAAGTTCAACAACCTCTGGAACTTTCAAGGTTTTCCGGACCTGCCCAATGAGGATTGGGTCCTGGCGGTGCCGAAATCGAGCGCCGCCAATACCGGAGGCAGCCGGAGATGACGGCAGGAAGGCAGGATGTGGTCGAGGCCGCACGGGGCTGGGTGGGAACGCCCTATCTGCATCAGGCGTCCTGGCGCGGTGCTGGAACGGATTGTCTGGGGCTGTTGCGTGGGGTCTGGCGCGAGCTTTACGGGGCCGAGCCCGAGACGGTTCCCGCATACAGCATGGACTGGTCGGAGCCGCAGGGCGAGGAACGTTTGTGGCAGGCGGCGCGCCGACATCTGATCGAGAGTCCCTTGTCGGAGTTGGAGCCGGGCGACGTGATCCTGTTCAGGATGCGCAGCGCCTCGGTTGCCAAGCATGTCGGGCTGATCAGCGAGACCGGTCCGCATCCGAAATTCATCCACGCTTATTCCGGGCGAGGTGTTGTCGAAAATCCATTGAGCGAGCCGTGGCGGAACCGTATCGCGGCCCGGTTTCAATTTCCGCTGAAGGAGCAGTAAATGGCGACCATTCTACTTTCTGCCGCAGGTGCGGCCATTGGCGGGTCGATCGGCGGAACCGTCGCGGGCCTCTCCACCGCCATCATCGGGCGCGCTGTTGGGGCGACGCTGGGCCGGGTGATCGACCAGCGCCTGTTGGGGGGCGGCAGCGAGGCGGTTGAAACCGGCAAGGTTGATCGCTTTCGCCTGACCAGTTCCGGTGAGGGGGCGCCGGTGGCTTCGGTATTTGGCCGGATGCGTGTCGGGGGGCAGGTCATCTGGGCGTCGGATTTCCTGTCCACGACGCAAAGCCATACATCCGGCGGCGGCAAGGGCGCTGCGCCGAAACCCGAGGTGACGACGACCGAGCACAGCTATTCAGTGTCGCTGGCCATTTCCGTAGGTGCGGGCGAGATTGCGGGGATCACCCGTGTCTGGGCTGACGGCGAAGAGATCGCGCATGCAGACCTGGACATGCGCGTCTATCGGGGTACCCAAGATCAGCTACCGGATCCGCTGCTGGAAGCCATCGAGGGGGCGGGCAAGGTGCCCGCCTATCGCGGTACGGCTTACGTGGTGATCGAGAACCTGCAACTGGCGCCCTATGGTATGGCAACCGGGTGCCGCAATTCTCGTTCGAGGTGGTGCGGCAGGAACAGCCGGACATGCCGGGGTATGACGACCGGCTGGCCGCGATCGTGCGGGGCGTCGCGTTGATGCCGGGAACCGGTGAATATGCGCTGTCGACGCGGCAAGTCAATTATACTGACGGGCCGGGTAGTTACTGGGCGGCCAACACCAATTCGCCGTCGGGCCGGACGGACATGCTGACTTCGCTGGCGGTACTGGACTCTGAGTTGCCGGGATGTGAGGCGGCTTCACTGATCGTGTCCTGGTTCGGCAATGACCTGCGGTGCGGGGATTGTGAGATCCGGCCCAAGGTGGAACGTCGGGACTATGATGGGGCGAATATGCCGTGGCGCGTGTCGGGTGTTTCACGCGCTGGCGCACAGGAAATACCGCGCGCGGATGGCGAGCCGGTATATGGTGGCACCCCGGCGGATGCGTCGGTGATCGAGGCCATCCGTCACCTGAACGTCAGCGGCAAGCGCGTGATGTTCTATCCGTTTATCCTGATGGATCAATTGGCCGGAAACGGTTTACCCGATCCGTGGACAGGGAACGAAGATCAGCCGCACCTGCCGTGGCGCGGAAGGATCACCCTGGACGTAGCGCCGGGGCGACCGGGGTCATCGGATGGAACCTTTGCGGCAGATGCCCAGGTGGCACAGTTCTTTGGCACGGTGTCGGCGGCAGATTTCGTGATCGGCGACGGAACCGTTTCCTATACCGGTGCCGATGAATGGGGGCTGCGCCGGTTCATCCTGCACAATGCCGCGCTTTGCGCTGCGGCAGGTGGGGTGCATGCGTTCTGCATCGGATCGGAAATGCGTGGATTGACGCAAATTCGCGGCGCCTCGGGCTTTCCGGCGGTAGCGGAGTTGAAACAGCTTGCCGCTGAGGTGCGTGCCATTCTGGGTCCGGATGTCCGTATCGGATATGCCGCCGACTGGTCGGAATATTTCGGGTATCAGCCGCAGGACGGCAGCAACGACCGGTATTTCCACCTTGACCCACTTTGGGCCGATGACAACATCGATTTCATCGGTATCGACAACTATATGCCGATCTCGGACTGGCGCGAGGGTGAGGAACATCTGGACGCGCTGGGCGGGGTGCGGTCGATCTATGATCTGAGCTATCTGCAGGGCAATATCGAAGGCGGCGAGGGTTATGACTGGTACTACCACTCGCCCGAGGCGGAAGAGGCGCAGATCCGCACGCCGATCACCGATGGCGAACATGGCGAACCGTGGGTCTGGCGATACAAGGATCTGCGCAACTGGTGGGCCAATCCGCATCACGAGCGCATCGGTGGAGAGCGTATGGAAACGCCGACCGCGTGGGAGCCGCGGTCGAAGCCGATATGGTTCACCGAACTGGGTTGTGCTGCCATCGACAAGGGGACCAATCAGCCGAACAAGTTTCTGGACCCCAAATCGTCGGAATCCCACCTGCCGAAGTATTCCAGCGGCGCTCGGGATGATCTGATCCAGGTTCAGTACCTCAAGGCGGTGCTGGGGTATTGGGACAAGCCCGAGAACAATCCGGTTTCGCCGCTGTACGAGGGCCGGATGATTGACATGACCAATGCCTATGTCTGGGCCTGGGACCTGCGCCCGTTTCCGGTTTTTCCCAATCGGGTGAGCCTGTGGAGCGATGGCGGGAACTATCCGCGCGGTCACTGGCTGAACGGGCGGTCGGGAAGCCGCACACTGGCTTCGGTGGTGGGTGAGATCTGTCATCGCTCGGGAGTGCGCGAAATTGATGTGTCGGAGCTGTGGGGCATCGTGCGTGGGTATGTGGCCGAAGAGGTCAGCGATGCGCGCGGTCTTCTGCAACCTCTGATGTTGCGCTATGGCTTTGATGCGATCGAGCGGGACGGCGTGCTGACGTTCCGGATGCGGGACGGGTTGCGCCCTGTTGATCTGATCGAAGACCAGTTGGCAATGTCGTCGGAGGTAGATGGCACGATTGAGTTTCGCCGCGAGGCAGATGTGGAAATGTCAGGCCGGGTACGGCTGAAATTCGTGCAATCGGATGCAGATCACGATGTTGTATCGGAAGAGGCGGTTTTGCCGGACGAGGCCACCCATTCCGTTGCCGCCAGCGAGATGCCGTTGTCGATGACCCGTTCCGAGGGGCGGCAGACGGTCGAAAGATGGTTGGCAGAAGCGCGGGCGTCGCGTGAAACAGTCAAGTTCGCGCTGCCGCCGTCTCAGATTGAGGTGGGAGCAGGCGACATCGTGCGCCTGCCTGGTGCCAATGGCGAGGCAGGCGTGCTGTTCCGTATCGACCGGGTGGAGCAGACCGAATTGCAATTGGTCGAGGCCGTGCGGATCGAGCCGAACGTGTATCGTCCAAGCAATATCGACGACGTGCTGCCAAGTGGGCAGGCGTTTTTACCGCCGTTGCCGGTTCTGCCGGTCTTTTTGGATCTGCCGCTGATCACTGGCGACGAGGTTGCCCATGCGCCGCACCTGGCGGTTACCGCAAGTCCGTGGCCGGGATCGGTTGCGGTCTATGCCTCGACAAGTGACGAGGACTATGCCTTGTCCGAAATCGTTGCCCGTCGCGCCGTGATCGGGTTCACCGAGACCGGACTGTTGCGCAGCGACGCCGGTCGCTGGGACGAAGGCGACGCGTTGCAGGTTAAGCTGACAGCCGGGGCGCTGGAGTCGCGATCCGCCTTGACGGTACTGAACGGCGCCAATCTTGCGGCTATCGGGGACGGCAGCAACGGCAATTGGGAACTGTTCCAGTTTCGCGATGCCGAGCTGATTGCGGAACGAACCTACCTGCTGCGTGGGCGCCTGCGCGGCCAGTTGGGCAGTGACGCACTGATGCCCGAGGTCTGGCCTGCGGGGTCGAACTTTGTGTTGATGAACGGGGCTGCGACGCAGATCGGGCTGAAGCGATCGGAGCGCCGGTTGGCCAAACACTATCGCATCGGATCGGCCCGCCGGGGATACGACGATCCGTCCTACACGCATCGGATCGAGTCGTTCGATGGAAACGGCCTGCGCCCCTATTCGCCGGTGCATTTGCGAGCTGTTGAGCAAGGGGGAGATCTGGTGCTGTCCTGGATCCGTCGTACACGGATTGACGGTGACAGCTGGGACGGGTTCGAGGTGCCGCTGGGCGAAGAAAGCGAGGCCTATCTGGTTCGTGTCCGCAAGGATGGGGCGATTGTCCGCGAGACGGTGACCGAGGCACCGCTTTGGACGTATGGCGCGGGTGCGCAAGCGGCGGATGGGGTCACGATGCCCTACGAGATCGAAGTGGCACAGGTATCGGTGATTTACGGCCCCGGCCCGTTCACCGGCTTGCGGCTGGAGTAGCGTGGTTGCGTCCGGTTCTGCATGGGGACGTCAGTTCGGCGGCGCGGGCGCTGTTGCGGGCCGCGCCCGGCCTGCGTGAACGTCTGTGCCGCCGATTGATCCTGGAGGCGGAACTGGCCGACCGTCATGTGCGCAGAACCGGGCGGCTGCATCCGGTTTTCGGGAACGGGTCGCTGATGTCGGCGGCTCGCAAGCGGGTGCTGGCGGACGAGCCGGGTTTCGATGATCTGGAATATTGCAGTTGCTTTGAAACCGTGTTGCGGCACCTCGTTCGCCGTGGGATCAGCCAGAGGCGCAGCTGACGCATTTACTGGCCGCCGGATCGAGCTTGAGCCGCCCTGGCGTGATGTCGTCGCCGCAATCTTCGCAATAACCGAACTCTCCTTCTTCGATGCGTTGCAAGGCCGATCGTAGACGTCTTGTTTCAACATCACGCCGGGCTTGCTGTGCCTTGGCCATCGCCTGATTCTGCAATGCATCCATGCGGCTGAGGCGCCCAACTGCCTGTTGATCGAGTTCCACGACCGATTGTGCATCGCGCCCGGCAACAGACCCTTGTTCCAGTTCCGCCAGTTTTTCGTGGATCAGGCATTCGAATTTGTGCAGTTCGGTCTCATTCATTTCTGTTATGTCGCACTTCAAGGGTTTGCGTTTGGCGTTTTCCGCCTTAGATGGGTATTCTAGTCGGAGCAGAGGACGAAAAGCCATGGTCGAGACACGCAGAAAACTGACGCCCATCGATCCGGTCTGGAGCCGGATCACCACCGAAGCCCTTGGGGCAGTCGACAAGGAGCCGTTGATGGGCGGGCTGGTTCATGCCTGTATCCTGCATCACAAGAGCCTTGAGCGTGCGCTGTCCTATCGCGTATCGGCCAAGCTCTGCTCGAACGAGATGTCGATGATGGTTCTGCGTGAGATCGTGGACGAGGCCTATGAGGATGATCCCAGCCTGCTTGAGGCGGCACGCGCCGACCTGATGGCGGTTTTCGAGCGGGATCCGGCCTGCCACCGCCTGTTGCAACCGATTCTGTATTTCAAGGGCTATCAGGCCATGCAGGCCTACCGAGTCGCGCATTGGCTGTGGCGAAAGGGGCGCTTTGATCTGGCCTATTTCTTCCAGATGCGGTCATCCGAGATTTTCGGCATCGACATTCACCCGGCCGCAAAGATCGGCAAGGGGATCATGATCGACCACGCCCATTCCATCGTGATCGGGGAAACCGCGGTGGTCGGCGACAACGTGTCGATGTTGCACTCGGTGACGTTGGGCGGTACCGGCAAGGAAGAGGAAGACCGCCATCCCAAGATCGGTGATGGTGTTCTGATCGGGGCCGGGGCCAAGGTTCTGGGCAACATCAAGGTCGGTCGTTGCAGCCGCATCGCCGCCGGTTCTGTCGTGTTGCAAGAAGTGCCTCCTTGCACCACGGTGGCCGGTATCCCTGCCAAGATCGTGGGAGAGGCGGGGTGCGATCAGCCTTCGGTCAATATGGACCATATGCTGGGCAAAGATCAGTAACTCTGGCCATCTAAAAAGACAAAGCCGCCTGATGTGGGCGGCTTTTTTTACTAAGGGCGCTCCCACACCGCGATGTGCGCGGGCGCGGGAAAAACGACCGTACCATCCGGACCGGCGAATTGGCCGAGGCCGCCCTCGGCGGCTGCAACCAGCGCCTCGAAACCCTCATCGTCGATGAAATCGGCCAAGGTCCAGCCGCGAACGTCCATTCGAACCCATTCACGGATTGACGCGAAACGAGCGGTGCCGGATTCGGTAATGACATTCGCCGCCTGCATCCCGCCAACATCGAGCGCTTTTTGAAACTCGTCGAGGTTGCCGAGGATGAACGGGGAGCGCAGGGCATCGGCGGCCTGTGTTCCGAACATCGACTCGATCAGTCGGATCATGCCGTCATAACCGGGCGAGTTCTCGGTCCGGTCCCAGACAGACAGGGCAACCCGGCCTCCGGGGCGGACCACGCGCCGCATCTCGCCCAAGGCTTTCACGCGGTCTTCAAAAAACATGAGGCCGAACTGGCACAGTACGGTATCAAACGTTGCGTCTGGAAAGGGAAGCGACTCGGCTAGACCGGATACCCAGTCGATTTGTCCTGCTCGGCTTGTCGCCACGGAGAGCATGCCATCATTTCGGTCCAGCCCCGTCACCCGGCCTCCGGGAGAAGCGCGCCGCGCCGCTTCGCGCGTCGTGGCGCCGGTTCCACAAGCGACATCCAGCACTGCCTGGCCCGGTGAAACATCGGCCCTTTTACACAAGGGGCCGGCCCATGCACCAAATAGCGCCGGCACAAAAAATTCATCATAGACCTCAGCGGCAGCAGTCGAGACCTGACCCGCCCGGGCAGCTTGCGTCGTCATATGGTTGCCTCCGTTTGTTGCTCAGTTGTGCCAGGGTGATCTTTCACGGGCCGTGAGGTATAGTTCTAAATCTGTAGCAGGGCGAAAGGTGACGCCATGAAATCTTATGGTCAGTTCTGTCCGGTTGCCAAGGCGGCCGAACTATTCTGTGAAAGATGGAATGCGCTGATCGTGCGGGATCTTGCCACCGGTCCGCGCCGGTTCGCGGCATTACAACGGGGGGTTCCGCTGATGTCGCCGTCGCTTTTGTCGTCGCGGCTCAAATGGCTGATCAGCGAAGGTGTGATCGCGCGCTGCGAAATGGAGGGCCAGCATAAGGGATACGTGTTGACCGAGGCGGGGCGCGAATTCGTTCCGCTTGTCGAGGCTTTGGGAATCTGGGGCCAGCGGTGGACTCGCCGTGAACTCAGCGACCAGGAACTGGATGTGGGTCTGCTGGTGTGGAGCCTTGAAAGCTCGTGTGATCCCGGCGCGTTCGGGGGGAAAAGATGTCTGATCCGGCTGGAACTGACGGATCAGATTCCGTCGAAACGATTCTGGTGGTTTCTGAATCACGAGGAGAAATGCGAGCTTTGCGTGGATGACCCCGGGGGCGAGGTGAACCTGTATCTGGCGTGCAGCCTGGCCGACGCAATCTATGTCGTGCGGGGTGATCTGCGTCCAGAGGTGGCGGTCGGCACGCAGCGTCTGGAAATTCTGGGCGATGGATGGGCGCGCAGGTCGTTATTGCACTGGCTGAACCTAAGCCCGTTGGCCAAGGTTGGCTCGCGCCGCGTCGCAGGATAGGCACAAAGCCGACCGAGGGTCGGCTTTGTGGGGGGCGTGCTGGCTCACGCCAGCATGACCATCGGGTTTTCCAGATTGTCGACGATGGCTTGCAGTAGCTGCGCGCCAAGCGCGCCGTCGATGACGCGGTGATCGACGGACATGGTGACCGACATCACGGTGGCCACGGTCAGCTCGCCATCATCCCCGACAACCGGTTTCTTGATGCCGGTGCCGACGGCCAGAATACCGGCATGGGGCGGGTTCACGATGGCGTCGAAATTGTCGATGCCGAACATGCCCAGGTTCGAGATGGCAAAGGTGCCGCCCTGATATTCATGCGGTGCCAGCTTGCGTTCGCGTGCGCGGGCGGCGAGGTCTTTCATCTCGGTCGAAAGGGCCGACAGGGATTTCATGTCAGCATCCTGCAGGACCGGCGTGAACAACCCGCCTTCGATTGCGACGGCAACAGCCACATCTGACGGTTTCAGTTGCAGCACCCGGTCACCTGCCCAGACGGCGTTACAGGCGGGAACCTGTTGCAACGCATTGGCCACGGCTTTGATGATGAAGTCGTTGACGCTCAGCTTGACGCCGCGGCCTTCGAGTTGCTTGTTCAGCTGCCCGCGGAATTTCAGCAGCGCATCCAGCTTGATATCGCGGCGCAGGTAGAAATGCGGGATGGTCTGTTTGGCCTCGCCCAGGCGTGCGGCAATGGTTTTGCGCATGCCGTCGAGCTTGATTTCCTCGTACTCGCGGCCTTCGTACATACGCGCGACCATATCCGCCGATGGACCAGACGGAGCTGCTGGGGCAGCTGCGGGCGCGGCGGCGGCGGGAGCAGTGGCAGGGGCTGCCGCAGGTGCGGTAGCAGTTGCGCCTTCGACATCAACCTTGACAATGCGACCATGCGGGCCAGAACCGGCAATCTGCGTCAGGTCGAGACCTTTTTGCGCGGCAATCCGGCGGGCCAGAGGCGAGGCAAAAATCCGACCGCCATCTGCCTTGGCCGGAGCGGCCGGGGCAGGGGCGGGCGCCTCGGGTGCCGCTGGCGCGGCAGCCTCGTTGCCCGCGACGGCTGCGGGCGCAGCCGCCGGGGCCGCAGCCGGAGCCGTGCCAATGTCATCGGCGCTTTCGCCGTCTTCCAGCAGAACCGCGATGGCCGTGTTGACCTTGACCCCTTCGGTGCCCTCGGGGATCAGGATCTTGCCAATGGTGCCTTCGTCAACGGCCTCGAACTCCATCGTGGCCTTGTCGGTTTCGATCTCGGCCAGCAGGTCACCGGAGGAGACGGTGTCGCCTTCCTTGACCAGCCATTTGGCAAGCGTGCCTTCCTCCATCGTCGGGGACAGGGCGGGCATCAGAATTTCTGTAGGCATCTGTCTGTCGCTCCTTACCGGTAGGTCACTTGTTTGACGGCGGCGATCACCTCATCCGTGGTGATCAGGGCCAGCTTTTCGAGGTTCGCGGCGTAGGGCATCGGAACGTCCTTGCCGGTGCAATTGATGACCGGCGCGTCGAGGTAATCAAACGCCTCCTGCATCACGACCGAGCTGATATAGCTGCCGACGGATCCCTGCGGCCAGCCTTCTTCCACTGTCACCAGACGGTTGGTCTTCATCACCGAGTTGATGATGGCGCCAGTGTCCATCGGGCGGATGGTGCGCAGGTCGATCACTTCGGCGCTGATGCCGTCTTCGGCCAGCTTGTCAGCAGCTTCCAGCGCGTATTGCATGCCGATGCCAAAGCTGACGATGGTCACGTCCGAGCCTTCGCGCCAGATGCGGGCCTTGCCCAGCGGAATGGTCAGGTCATCCACCTGCGGCACCTCAAAAGAGCGGCCGTAGAGGATTTCGTTTTCCAGGAACACGACCGGGTTGGGGTCGCGGATGGCCGATTTCAGCAGACCTTTGGCATCAGCCGCCGAATAGGGCATGACGACCTTCAGGCCGGGGATTTGCATGTACCATGCGGCATAGTCCTGGCTGTGCTGCGCGGCCACGCGGGCAGCGGCCCCGTTGGGACCCCGGAACACGATGGGGCAACCCATCTGGCCGCCGGACATATAGAGCGTTTTGGCCGCAGAGTTGATGATCTGGTCAATCGCCTGCATGGCGAAGTTGAAGGTCATGAATTCGACAATTGGTTTCAGACTGCCAAAGGCCGAACCCACCGCGATACCGGCAAACCCATGTTCCGTGATCGGGGTATCGATCACGCGTTTGGAGCCAAACTCGTCCAGCAGACCCTGCGAGATTTTATAGGCCCCCTGATACTCGGCGACTTCCTCGCCCATCAGATAGACGTCTTCGTCGCCGCGCATTTCTTCGGCCATCGCGTCACGTAGAGCTTCGCGAACGGTCTGGGCTTTCATCGAGGTATCCGCGGGCCAGTCTGGCGACAGATCGACGACCGGCGCAGCCGGGGCCGATGCGGCAGGAGCGGGGGCAGGAGCTGCCGCTGGGGCGGCCTCGGTAACCGAGGCTGCTTCAGGGGCTGCCGACGGAAGGGCGGAAGCATCTTCGCCTTCTTCAACCAGAATTGCAATGGGGGTGTTGACCTTGACCCCTTCGGTGCCCTCTTCAATCAGAATTTTGCCGACGATGCCTTCATCGACCGCCTCGAATTCCATCGTCGCCTTGTCGGTTTCGATTTCGGCCATGATATCGCCCGAGGATACGGTGTCGCCTTCCTTGACCAGCCATTTGGCCAGCGTGCCCTCTTCCATCGTGGGCGAAAGGGCGGGCATGAGAATTTCGGTTGCCATGTCTTATGCGTCCTCTCAGGCGTAAATGTCGGTCCAGAGTTCGTCCACGGACGGCTCGGGGCTTTCTTTCGAGAATTCGGCGGCCTGATTTACGATCTCCTTGATTTCCTTGTCGATCGCCTTCAGGTCGTCCTCGGTCGCGTGCTTGCCGGTCAGCAGCAGTTCGCGCACATGTTCGATGGGGTCGCTTTGTTCGCGGACCTTCTGAACCTCTTCGCGGGTGCGATATTTGGCCGGGTCCGACATCGAGTGGCCGCGATAGCGGTAGGTTTTGACCTCAAGAATATAGGGGCCCTTGCCGGCGCGGCAGTGGGCGACAGCCTTTTCGCCCGCTTCCTTGACAGCCAGCACATCCATGCCGTTGACGATTTCACCGGGGATGCCAAACGCCTCGCCGCGATGGAAGATGTCCTTGGTCGAGGTCGAACGGGACTGTGCCGTACCCATGGCGTATTGGTTGTTCTCGATCACGAAGATCACCGGCAGGTTCCAGATGGCAGCCATGTTGAACGTCTCGTAAACCTGACCCTGGTTTGCCGCGCCATCACCAAAATAGGTAAAGGTCACGCGACCGTTGCCTTTGTATTTGTCGGCAAATGCCAGGCCCGCGCCCAGCGGCACTTGAGCACCGACGATGCCGTGGCCACCATAAAAATGTTTCTCTTTCGAGAACATGTGCATCGAGCCGCCCTTGCCTTTGGAAAGACCACCCTCGCGCCCGGTCAATTCGGCCATCACGCCGCCCGGATCCATACCGCAAGCCAGCATGTGGCCGTGGTCGCGATAGGAGGTGATCCGCTTGTCGCCGTCTTCGGCCGCGGCTTCGAGACCGACAACAACGGCCTCTTGTCCGATGTATAGGTGGCAGAACCCGCCGATCAAACCCATGCCATAAAGCTGACCCGCCTTTTCCTCGAATCGGCGGATCAGCAGCATCTCGCGGTAATAGGTTTTGAGCTCTTCTGCTGAAACATTTGATTTCTTTGTGGTTTTTCGCGCAGCCATCGTGGCGACCTCTCCCTTTCGGCAAGATAGTTTAGCGTTAAACTATTTCATAAAGCATTTCTCTCCCCCTGGCGAGGGGAAATGTGACGCAGCGTCCGGTCAAGTCTTGTTCTGCCGATTTCTTGACAAAAGTACGGTCACGTGCGCGTTTTTCGAGGTTTTTTCCTGCGGAGACCGATTTCAGTGAATGACGATTTCGTCCGCGCGCAGCAAACCCAGCACCGAGCGCGCCTGCTGATCCAGCAGATCGAGGTCAAGATAGGTATCCGACAAGCGCAGGGTCAGGTTTTCCATTTCGGTAATCTGATCCTCAAGCATCGTCAGATCGCGTGACAAGGCGTCCCGTTCCGCCGCAATTTCGACCCGTCGGAATAGCCCGTAATCACCTTGTACCGCCGCAAAGGTGAAATAAACACCCAACGCGAAGGCCACCGCGAAGAACAAAACTGTACCTAAACTGGGTCGACTGGAACGGGACACTCTGTTTTGCCGTATGATTTCTGCCTCAGGAAACGCGCCCTTTGCGAGCGTCTGCACTCAATATGTCACAGGTGATTCGGCTTGTGAATCCCAAAAATGCATTGAGATTCACGATTTGATTCCAAAGGGTAAGCCAAACGAAGATCAGTTATCCTGTTCCAGCGCAGCGACACCGGGCAGGGTTTTGCCTTCCATCCATTCAAGGAACGCACCGCCTGCGGTGGAGATATACGAGAAATCCCCGGCGGCCCCGGATGCGTTCAGCGCCGCGACAGTGTCACCGCCCCCCGCAACCGACGTCAGCTTGCCCGCACGGGTCAGGGCGGCCGCCTTCAGGGCCGCTGCGTTGGTTGCAGCGTCAAACGGTTCCAATTCGAAAGCGCCCAGCGGGCCGTTCCAGATCACCGTTTGACTTTGGTTGAAAATATCGATGATCGTGGCGACGCTGTCGGGTCCCGCATCCAGGATCAACCCGTCTTCGGGGCATTGATCGGCGGGAAGAACTTCATGCGGTGCGTGGGATTCGAACTTCTTGGCCACGACGATGTCACTGGGCAGGACAATCTTGCAGCCAGACGCCTCGGCCTTGGCAAGAATTTCAGCGGCGGTGTCTTTCATGATCCGTTCGGCCAGAGATTTTCCGACGTGATGGCCCTTGGCGACGAGGAAGGTATTGGCCATGCCGCCACCGATCACCAGATAATCCACCTTATCGATCAGGTTGCCTAGCAATTCCAGCTTGGTCGACACCTTGGCGCCGCCGACAACTGCCGTGACCGGGCGTTTTGGAGCACCCAGCGCACTTTCCAGTGCCTGCAACTCTGCCTGCATAAGGCGGCCTGCACAGGCGGGCAGCAGGCGGGCGATGGCCTCGGTCGAGGAATGGGCGCGGTGGGCCGCGGAAAACGCGTCGTTGCAATAGACGTCGCCCAGCCGTGCCATACCTGCGGCAAGGTCCGGGTCGTTCTTGGTTTCAGTTGCATGAAACCGGGTGTTTTCCAACAGCAGAACCTCTCCCGGTTGCAAGGATTCAGCGGCAAGCTCGGCAGCCGGGCCGATGCAATCGGCAGCGAAACGGACCTTGGTTTCAAAGGCGCGTTCCAGTGTCGGGACCAGTTGTTTCAGCGACAGGTTCTCGCGCCGTTCGCCGCCGGGGCGACCGAAATGGGCCAGCAGGATCGGACGGCCACCGGCGGCAAGGATGTCGCGCACGGTCGGAGCGATGCGGCGGATGCGAGTGGAGTCGGTCACCACGCCATCCACGATCGGTACGTTGATATCGACCCGCACCAGCACGCGCTTGCCGCTCAGATTCATGTCGTCGAGTGTCTTCCAGCCCATTTTGCCGCTCCGCTGATTGCATCCGGTTTGGGCGGTTCTTTTCCTGCATTTCACGTCAAGGTCAATGCATCACTTGGCATTCGCGCGCGTGGGGCTTAGGTATTCGCGCAATATCCATCGACAGGAGGGCCCAATGGCCGAGATCAAGGATCCCGAAAACACCATCATCATCGAGTTGAAGAACGGCAATGTGGTTATCGAACTGCTGCCTGATGTCGCCCCGCAACACAGCGGGCGGATGAAGGAACTGGCGCGCGCCGGAGAATATGACAACGTGTGCTTTCACCGGGTAATCGACGGATTCATGGCCCAGACAGGCGACGTTCAGCATGGCGATATGGAAGACGGGTTCAACATCCGCATGGCGGGAACGGGTGGGTCCTCTCTGCCGGATTTGCCGGCGGAGTTTTCCAAGCTGCCGCATGATCGCGGAACGCTGGGTGCGGCGCGTTCGGCCAACCCGAATTCGGCCAATTCGCAGTTTTTTATAAACTTCAAGGACAATCATTTCCTGAACGGCCAATACACGGTTTATGGTCGTGTGGTTGCCGGGATGGAGCATGTGGATGCAATCGTGCGTGGCGAGCCGCCCGCAAGCCCCGATCGCATGATCAGCGTCAAGGTGGCCGCCGATGCGTAAACTGACAGCCGTATTTGCCCTGTTGGCCAGCCCGGCCCTGGCCACCGGGCTTGAGATCGAGATCGAAGGTGAGGCCAAGGGCACAATCACCATTGATCTGTTCGAGGACGTCGCTCCCAAGCACGTCGAACAGATCGCGGCACTGGCGGCAGACGGTCAATATGACGGGGTTGTGTTCCACCGCGTGATCGAGGGTTTCATGGCGCAGACCGGCGATGTGCAGCATGGCAAACTGGGCAGCGACATGCGCCGCGCGGGCACTGGTGCGTCGGACCGGCCGGACCTTGCGGCCGAGTTTTCGGACATCACTTATGATCGGGGCATTGTTGGTATGGCGCGGGCGCAGGATCCGAACAGCGCCAATTCGCAGTTCTTCATCATGTTCGCGCCGGGTCCGTTCCTGGACGGCCAGTACACCGTCGTGGGTAAAGTCACGGATGGCATGGATGTGGTCGATGCCATCAAGCGCGGCGAAGGCCCCAATGGCGCCGTGATCGGGCAGCCCGATGTCATGAAAAAGGTCACCGTCACCGAGTGACGGCGCGCCCGGCGCGGAAAACCTCTGCGCCGGGCTCCCGCACATTGCATCACGTCTGTGTGCGCTGGGGTGGCTTTGCGAACGTGTCGCGCTCAGTATTGAGCATCTGGCGGGAGCAAGCCGCATGCGTGTTCTTTCGATCGCAATCGCCGTTTTCCTGGCCGCACAAGTGTGGGCCAGTCCCGAGTTCTGGCGGACTGAATGGCCCGAAACCGACTTCAACCGTACAAGCGTGCGAAACTGGTCCGAGATTCAGTCAGGCGGCCCGCCCAAGGACGGGATACCGGCGATTGACGAACCTGCGTTTAAGGTCGTCAGCGAGGAAACCCGGATCAGTTCCCGCGAGCCGGTAATCACGGTCGAGATCGACGGCCAAGGGCCTAGGGCCTACCCGATCCGCTATCTGATCTGGCATGAGATCGTGAATGACCGGATCGGAAGTGTTCCGGTCGCGATTACCTATTGTCCGCTTTGCAACTCGGCGATTACCTTTGATCGCAGGACGGCAAGTGGCGAGCTGAGTTTTGGTGTCAGCGGCAAACTGCGGTTCTCGGACATGGTGATGTATGACCGGCAAACCCAAAGCTGGTGGCAACAGGCGGTGGGTGAGGCGATCGTGGGGCAACTGACCGGGACCCGGCTGAAAACCCTGCCATCCTGGATGGAAAGCTGGCAGGACTTTTCCACCCGCAACCCGGATGGGTTGGTCATGGCCGAGCCGGAATACAGCCGGTCATATGGGCGCAATCCTTATCGTGGCTATGACGGGTCGCGCAAACCGTTCCTGTATTCCGGCGAGATGCCACCGCATGGCATCCACCCTCTGGAACGCGTCGTGCGGGTTGGAAATCTAGCCTGGCCCATGAAGCGGCTCAGCGAGGAGGCTGACGTGAAAGAGGCGGGTGTGCGCATAACATGGAAGGCCGGTCAGGCCTCGGCACTGGATACGGGCCTCATTCGCAATGGGCGTGATGTGGGATCGATCCGCGTTCGCGACGGGCAGGGACGTGATGTGCCCCATGATGTCATGTTCGCCTTTGCCTTCCATGCTTTCTGGCCGAACGGGCAATGGATGCTAGGGCGATGAACCGCGCAGTGTTCAGGCCGCAAGCGCGACAAGTTCCGCCAACCCGGTCAGCCCGATAAGGAAGGCCGAAATCATTTTGAGCATCGGCATGTTCCGGGATTTGATCCCCTTGCCCATATTCGTCTCGGCCATGTCCGGAGAGAGGTCGGCGATCAGGTTGATGATATCGTCCAGCGCAGTACCGCCAGCGAGGATGCCATAAGCCGTAGTTACGATCACCAGCATGGCCAGCGCAGGCGAAAAGCCCTGTGGCCCGAAATCAATGATCGCCGCCAATGCAATGAACGAGAATATGGTCGTTTGCATGATCCTGAAATAATGGGTCTGTCGTGCCAGGGAATAGGTGGCGCGCAATTCCGGTGTCATCATGATTTCCCCCTCCAAAATACAATGCTGAAACCCGGGCATGATATCACGCGGGAACCTGAATCGGAAATGTGTTCGAGAGTTCGGCGTACGGAACTGACCCATATACCAGGGGCGGGCCGGAGACGTTCATGAAAAACGCCGCCCGATGAGGCGGCGTTTGTAAGGTGTCGCGCAATCTTTCAGTCGTCGGTTGAGACAGCTTTCCAGATCAGGCCGCCGATTGCGCCTCCGATTAGCGGAGCTACCCAGAACATCCAGAGTTGGGCCAGCGCTGGTCCGTCGGCAAACAGCGCCACACCGGTCGACCGCGCCGGGTTGACCGAAGTGTTGGTGACGGGAATTGAAACCAGATGAATCAGCGTCAGGCCGAGACCGATGGCGATCGGCGCAAACCCGGCTGGGGCGCCCTTGGACGTTGCCCCTAGAATGATGAACAGGAAAAAGGCGGTCATCACGACCTCGGTCACAAATCCGGACATCATCGAATATCCACCGGGCGAAGCACTGCCATAGCCATTTGACGCAAATCCGCCGACGCCGGTGAAATCGGGCGCGCCAGAGACAATCACATACAGAACGACCGCCGCAACGATTGCACCCACGACCTGGGCAATCCAGTAGGGGATCAGGTCTTTCGCCTCGAACCGGCCCGCGATCATCAGGCCAAGGCTGACGGCAGGGTTGAAATGCCCACCTGAGATATGGCCGACGGCAAAGGCCATGGTCAGTACGGTCAGGCCAAAGGCCAGCGCCACGCCCAGCCAGCCGATGCCAACGTCTGCGACACCTGCTGCAAGAACTGCGCTGCCGCACCCGCCCAGAACCAGCCAGAACGTGCCAAAAAATTCCGCTAAAAGCTTTGAAGACATCCAACGTTCCTCCCAAAGTTGAATGCATGATAGTAGGCAGGCATTTGTTTCAATTGGAAGAAAAATGTTCAGCAATCCGCTTGCAGCGTGAAGCCGTCTTTCAACTAAAAACGCCCCGGGGCTTCCCGAGGCGCTCAAAGGTCGTAATTTCAGCCGAATTACTGGCTGACTTCAGCTGTTGCCGCGGCTGGATTGCCGGCGCCCTTGTTGCCGGAACGACCGGGGTTCAGCGGGTCGTCCTGACGCTGCACCGAGCCCTCGAAATGGGCACCGCTTTCGATTGCGATTGTCTTGTGAATGATGTCGCCTTCGACCCGTGCGGTCGAGGTCAGGCGCACTTTCAGTCCACGGACGCGGCCCACGATGCGGCCATTGACCACGACATCGTCAGCCGTGACTTCACCCTTGATTGTGGCCGTTTCGCCAATGGTCAACAGGTGGGCGCGAATGTCGCCTTCGACCGTGCCTTCGACCTGAATGTCGCCGGTGGTCTTGATGTTGCCGGTGATATGAAGATCCGACGACAGCACCGATGCGGGCGGCTTTGGCTTGGGCGCGCTTGCCTTGGTTTCTGCAGGTGCCGGGCTTGGCGGTGTCGATGGAGTTGCGGGCTTGGCCGCTTCGGGTGCCTTGGATGCCGGCTCGTTGATTTTGCTCTTAGAAAACATTTCTCGCAGCCTTGATGTAAGTCATTGGATTCACGGGTTTCCCGTTCACGCGCACCTCATAGTGCAGATGTGTGCCGGTCGACCGTCCGGTGCTACCCATATCAGCTATATGATCCCCGCGCGAGACCCTTTGTCCGACCTTGACGCGGATAGACGTGTTATGAGCGTAAAGTGTCTCGATTCCGAAAGCGTGTTTGATCTTCACAAGCCGTCCAAAACCTGATTGCCAGCCAGCATGAGTGACAACGCCATCCGCGGTGGCAAAGATATCGGTGCCGTGTGAGCCTGCGAAATCCGACCCGTTATGCATGCGCTTACCGCCGGATTTCGGATCCCGGCGATAGCCATAGCCGCTGGTATACCGAACTGCGGAATGAACCGGACTGGCGAAAGGCGCCTTTTCGGCCGCGATGCGGTAAAGATTGAGCTGGTCCATCTGCTCTAGCAAATTGTTGGCGCGAATCTCGTCGGCGGTCGGTTCTTCACCGCGCGTGCTGAACGACAAAGGGGTCAGCGGACCGCCCATACCGCTATAGCCGCGTCGAACCTCTTCGAGGATGCGGTCAGTGGGCATACCCGCCTGCCGGAACATCTTGTCCAGCGGTTCGACCGAGATGGCCATTGCCTCTTCGAGTTGACGGAAAATCTGGTCGCTGCGTTCGCGCATAAGCTGAATTTCCAGTTCCAGATCGTCGCGTTGATCCAAAGCCGACTGTGCGTTGGCCTCAATCAGATCGCGCTCCTGCGCGGTTCGCAACAAAGCTTCGGACATGAACGCCATCTGAACAGGGGCCGACGCGGCCAGCTTTGCACTGGCCGCGTCTTCGCCTGTATTCTGCTCGAGATTTGCCAGCGCCAAACGGGCCACTTCGCGCTGCTTCATGGTTTCACGCAAAGTGGTCTGGATCACTTCGATCCCGGTTTCCAACTCGCGCCGCCGGTTTTCGGATTTCAGCAGTTCCGATTGCATTGCTGAAACCTGTTCGAGGGCCGCGTTGAACCGTTGGTGCGCTGCCAGGGCTTCTTCGGCGCGCATATCCCGTTCTTGTGACAGGATGTTGAGCCTTTCCTGGTATGTCGCCTGGTCTCTTTTTGCCTGCTCTCGGAAATTGCCTGATCCGATGCTGTCCATCAGGATGATGGCCGTGGCCACGATGGTCCAGGCAAGCGTCAGGGTGACGCCGGAAAATGCGACGATCTGAGTTTCCGGCCGCAACCGGATGAAGCGCGTATCGTTGTCCGATTTGAGGAACACTCTGCGCTCGGGAAAATGTTTCTCAAGCAGAGCGTGAATTCTGATCGTCAGACGTGTCCGCACGCGCCTTTCCTCTTTTCATCCCCTGTGAAGGAACAGATCGAGAGTGGATGCGACCGTCCCTTGGGGCGCTTGCATAGCGAGGTGAGGCGATTGGGGCAAGTTTGTTAACCAGTCGGTCGAAAAACGAAGAAGAAACACGCTTGGGATGAGCGGGTTCTTGCCGATCTCGGGTGTCCGAAAGGTCTAGATGATCGTCTTTCCCGGGGGCGGCAGTTCATCTGCCAAGGGCCAGTAGAAATCGGGTGGCAGCCCCGCCTCGGCGCGTTTTTCTTCGTTGAAAGGGGGTTTTAGCGCCCCGTGGAAATAGCGCCGCACGAGCTGGTGGAACACCTCTTTGGGATCGGTGTTTTGCCGCCCGCAAAGAAAATGGAACCATTTTGACCCATAGGCCACATGGCCGACCTCTTCGGCATAGATCACTTCCAGCGCATCAATGGCTTTCTGCACCCTGGCTTTGCGGAAAATGTCAATCATTCCGGGGGTTACATCCAGACCGCGGGCTTCGAGCACCATCGGAACCACGGCCAGACGCCCCATCATATCTTCTGCCGTGTCCTCGGCCGCGCGCCACATCCCGGCATGTGCGGGCAAAGCGCCATAGTGGCTGCCCATCGAGTCCAGACATTCGCAAACCAGCTCAAAGTGGCGTGATTCCTCGGCGGCGCATTTTACCCAGTCGTCATAAAATCCGACTGGCATCGGGATGTGCCCGAAGCGGGCAATGATATCCCAATGCAGGTCCACTGCGTTAAGCTCGATATGCGCAACGGCATGCAAAAGCGCGATCCGACCAGCCTCGGATCCGGGTCTCCGCTTGGGAACATCTCGCGGCGACAGAAGCTCCGGGCGATCAGGACGGGCCGGATGCAGCGGAGGAGACGCCGTGCCGATATCGATTGCCGGAGCGTTCCCGGCGCGAAAGGCGAACCACGCCGCAGCATGTTTCTGCGACAGGGCGGTCTTGGCGTGCCCATCCGCTGTGGTCAGAACCTGGGTTGCCATTTCAGTCAGAGTCAGGGGCACGTCTTTTTGCTCCATTCGCAATGCGCAAGGATTGGCTCAAGTCAGGTTGCGGACAGCTTGCAGCACTTCTTCGACATGGCCGGGCACCTTCACCTTTCGCCAGATTTGCGCGATTTGCCCTTGCGGATCGATCAGAAATGTCGAGCGTTCGATGCCCATGGATTTTTTACCGTACATGTTCTTTTCCACCCAGACGCCATAATCCTCGCATACGGTCGATCCTTCATCAGATAAAAGCGGGGTGGTCAGGCTGTGCTTGGCGACAAACTTGTCATGTTTGGCCACGCTATCGCGGGAAATCCCGAACACTTTTGCGCCCGCATCGGCAAACTCCTGCAAAAGCTCGGAAAATCCAATGGATTCCTTGGTGCAGCCCGGAGTATCATCACGGGGGTAGAAAAACAGAACCACGGCAGTGCCACGCAGGGCTGACAACGTGACTTCTCCGCCGCCGTCACGGGGCAGGGTGAATTCGGGAGCGGGATCGGATATTTCGGGCATGAGTATTCTCCGGCGGAAATCAGTGCATGTTGCTCAACATATTAGGCCGGGACGGGCAAGTTGAAAGACGCCGAGGTACACAAAGGCGAATCCGAAAAACCGGAAGGCGGGAGTAACAAGCCCGCTCGTCACCGTTCACACAGGCGCAAGGCCGCAGTGTGGGCAATGCGTGGAAGCTTCGTTCTGGTCGTTCTGGCCGTGATCTCGGCGCTTATGGTTGTCGGACAGACAATGCACGCGCCGCAATGGCTGCGGGACCGCGTCGAGCAACGTCTGGAACAGGTCACCGGCGGTCTGCAGATCAAGTTCGGGGATGTAAGTTTCATCATTCACGAGGGCTGGCGACCGCGTCTGAGGCTGCGGGATGTGACCCTGAGCGACAGTGAGGGGCACCAAATCGCGCAACTGTCCGACATGCGTGCGAGCCTCGCGATGCGCCCGTTGTTGCGCGGGGAAATTCGCCCCAAACGCATTATGATGAGTGGAGCGAATATCGTTCTGCAACGCGAAAAGAGCGGCCAATTGTCCTTGATCGTTGGTCAAAACAGCGCCCCCGTGGAACGAGCGCCCAGTATCAGGGAGCTGATCGAAGAAGCCGACACCCTGTTTCTGTCACCGACATTGTCCGCGCTGACCTCGTTCGAATTGGACGCGATTACGCTGCACTACAGCGATCTTCGCCAGAACAGATCGTGGACATTGGACGGCGGGCGCATCCAGATCACGCGCGGCGCCGATGAAATCCGCATCGCGACCGGCTTTTCGCTTTTGGGCGGGCGTGATTATGCAAGTACCGTCGAGCTCAACTATACCAGCAAGCTGGGTTCGCCCGAGGCAAGTTTCGGTGTCAGCGTCACCGATCTGCCGGCCGAAGACATTGCGGTGCAAAGCCCGGTCCTGGCCTGGCTGCAAGTATTGCGCGCGCCGCTGTCTGGCGCGTTGCGTGGCAGCGTCGGGGCAGACGGAACATTGGACCCGGTCTTTGCGACGTTGCAGATCGCCAAGGGCGTCCTGCAGCCCAATCCCGAAGTGCGTCCCATTCCATTCGACACCGCCCGGACATATTTCTCTTATGACCCCAAACGGCAGTTTCTGGATTTCAGCGAGATTTCCATTGCCTCGCCGTGGGGGTCTGCCATGATCGACGGCCGTGCGGATCTTGAGGGCGTGGAATCCGGCCAACTGCACAGCCTTACCGCACAGTTCCGGTCGTCGGGGATCAAGGCCAACCCGGCCGGAGTATATGCCGAAGCACTGGAATTGTCAGGCGCGGCGATCGATTTTCAATTGAAACTTGCGCCTTTCGAATTGCGGATCGGGCAACTGGTTGTCGAGGACAAGGACCGCCGTTTGCAAGCCTTCGGGAACCTGAAAGGATTGCCGAATGGATGGGGCGTGGATCTGGATGCGCAACTGGATCATCTGACGCCCGCACAATTGTTGCAATACTGGCCGGAAAAAGCCGCTATCAAGCCTCGCGAATGGGTGTCGGAAAACCTGTTGGATGGGCGGTTGGAAGATCTCGATCTTGCCGTCAGGCTAAAGCCCGGATCGCCCCCGGACCTTTATGCCGATTTCGACTACAAGGACGCCACGATCAAATTTGCCAAGACCCTTCCGCCTATCGTCGATGCCCAGGGGCAGGCCAGTTTGGTGGGGCGCAGGTTTACGGTTACCGCCCAGCGGGGGCGGGTGGTTCCGGATCAGGGCGGTGCGATCGATGCGGCAGGTACGTCCTTTATCATTCCGGACATCGGCATCAAGAAAGCTGCGCCGGGTATTGCTCGAATTCGCGCTCACGGCAGCGCCACGGCGGCGCTTTCATTGTTGGACCTCCCACCATTGGAAGTCATGACCAAAGCCGACCTGCCTGTGGATCTGGCGCAAGGTCTGGTGGATTTGGAGGGAACGCTGGCCCTGCCTTTGCGGGACGGCGTCGAGCTGGAGGATATGGAATTTCACTATACCGGTGATCTGGGTAATGTGAGCAGCGACAAGCTTGTTCCCGGTATCAAGGTGCGCGCTGACCGTCTCGACCTTGCTGGGGATCAGACGCAAGTCTCGATCTCGGGGGAGGGGTATTTCGGGTCGGTTCCGATGCGGGGTCGCTGGACACAGCCCATTGGCGGTTCCACGCCGGAACAAAGCCAGTTGGTGGGCCAGATCGAGTTGTCGCCACGGTTGATGGCCGAAATCAAGGCGGGGCTTCCGGACGGGATGTTAACTGGCAAAGGCAACGCGGAGGTGACCGTTGACCTGGGAGGTGGTGAAGCTCCGAGGCTGACGGCACAGTCTGATCTGGTCGGGGTAGGGCTTGCAATTCCGGAACTGGGCTGGCGCAAGGCTCCGGACACTTCCGGGGCGCTTTCCATGAAAGCTGTCTTGGGTGCGGGGATGAACGTGGACGAATTAAAAGTCGATGCGGCGGGGTTGCAGACGACCGGAACCATTTCGTTCACCAATCAGTCTCAGATGGATCGCGTGCGGCTTTCTTCCTTTGAAATAGACGACTGGTTGTCGATCCCTGTGGAGTTGGTGAGCCGAGGAAATCAGGCGCCCGACATTCGCATTCTTGGAGGTCGAATGGATATGAGAACCGCCACTTTCGGCTCTGGTGGTACTGGTGGAACGGCCGCTGTGGGCGGTAGTGGCCCGGATCTGGAAGTACGGCTCGACAGGTTGCAGATTACCGACACGATTGCCTTGACTGGGTTTCAGGGCGGCTTCAGCACGTCTGGAGGGCTTGGCGGAACTTTCACAGCGCAAGTCAATGGCGGAACATCGGTTTCGGGGCAATTGGTGCCCCGCGCAGATCGCAGCAGTATCATTCTGCAGTCGGCGGATGCCGGCGGGGTCATGCGGTCTTCGGAAATTCTGACGCAGGCGCATGGGGGCAACTTTCGCCTTACTCTCGAACCGGTTCAGGCCTCTGGACACTATGATGCCGTACTGAGAATTACAGATACCCGGGTCAAGGACGCCCCGGCTATGGCGGCTTTGCTTAATGCAATCAGCCTGGTTGGTCTCTTGGATGAAATGACGGGGCAGGGAATATATTTCACTGGCATCGACAGTCAGATGCGGATTTCACCGTCCGAGGTCACGGTGCTGAGCGGTAGTGCGGTTGGCCCGTCCATCGGGCTTTCATTTGACGGAAAGGTGGATACAGAGCGCCGCTGGCTGGATTTGCAGGGGGCAGTGACGCCGGTTTACCTGCTGAATGCGATCGGCAGTGTTCTGACCCGCAAGGGCGAGGGTGTGTTCGCATTCAACTATACACTGAGCGGCCCGCTATCCGATCCGAAAGTGGGCGTAAATCCCTTGTCCGGACTGGCTCCTGTCTTTTTGCGAAACCTTTTGCGCACACCGCCACCAGCCTTGCCGGATGACGCGAGTGAACTGTTGACCCCCGAGAACGAGGCGGCAGAGAAGCCAACGAAACGCTTGCAAGGCAGCGATCGATGAAGTGGGTGATGGTCGAATCCTTTTGGGCAAGATAAAGCGCGCGCATGAAACTGAGCGACTTTGATTTCCACCTGCCCGAAGACCTGATCGCCACCCGCCCTGCCAGCCCGCGTTCTTCTGCGCGTTTGCTGGTGGCAGAGGCCGATCGGATCACGGATTCCACAGCCATTCATCTGCCGGACTGGTTGCGACCGGGAGACCGGTTGGTGCTGAATGACACGCGGGTTATCCCGGCTCGGCTCAGCGGGCGTCGGCACAGGCAAAGCTCGCAAGGCCCGGTTTCGGCCGCGATAGAGGCGACGTTGCTCGACCCTCAGGCCGAGGGCACATGGGCAGCGCTGATTAAGCCACTGAAGAAAGTGAAACTCGGTGAGGAGATAGTCTTTTCCGACAGACTCAGCGCCATTCTGGAGCGAGTAGACGAGGGGCAGGCTTTTTTGCGCTTCAACCTCGCGGGAGAAAACTTTGACTGCGCGTTGGAAGAGGCGGGTGCAATGCCCTTGCCGCCCTATATCGCCGCGAAACGGCCCGCAGACGAGCAGGACAAGACGGACTACCAAACCATCTGGGCCCGGCATTCCGGAGCGGTGGCGGCCCCGACAGCCTCGCTGCATTTCGACGATGCGCTGATGCAGGCGCTAAGAGACAAGGGGATAGCGTTCACTCATGTCACTTTGCATGTGGGGGCCGGAACCTTTTTGCCGGTGAAAGTCGAGGATGTGACCACCCACAGGATGCACGCGGAATGGGGGCGGGTCAGTGCGCAGGCGGTCGACGAGATCCGGGCCACCAAGGCGGCGGGCGGTCGGGTCATTCCGGTTGGCACAACCGCGCTGCGACTCATCGAAAGTGCCGCGCGAAGCGGAGAAATCGAACCCTGGGAAGGTGAGACGGACATCTTCATCTACCCTGGATTCGAATTTCACGTCGCAGATGCCTTGATGACCAATTTTCACCTGCCCAAATCGACTTTGCTGATGTTGGTTTCAGCCCTGATGGGGCGTGATCGAATGCAGCGTGTTTACGCCCACGCAATCGAAACGAAATACCGGTTCTTTTCCTACGGGGATGCGTCGCTTTTGTTCCCCTGAATGGCGTGTTCCAAAGCGCAATTTCGGCAAATGTTGTCGAAAAGCGCCTACAAATGATATCTGCGTGGACACTAACGCGAAACGCGGCAGAAATAGACAGAGGCTCCGATGATTCAGGTACTTTCCAGCGCGTGGGCGCTTTTGCTGGGCATGGGCCTTTTGATGGTTGGCAATGGTCTGCAAGGTACATTGCTGGGCGTTCGGGGCGAGATCGAGGGGTTTACGACCCTTGAGATGTCCTTTGTCATGTCCGCCTATTTCCTGGGCTTTCTTGGTGGGTCGCGGCTCGCGCCCGAGATGATCCGTCGGGTTGGTCATGTACGTGTGTTTGCGGCGCTGGCCTCGTTCATTTCTGCCGTGATGATCATGTATCCCATGCTGGCCAACACGGTCGCATGGTCGCTTGGTCGCGTGATCATCGGGTTTTGCTTTTCCGGGGTCTATGTCACCGCTGAAAGCTGGCTGAACAACGCGGCAAGTAATGAAAACCGTGGGCAGGCACTGTCGCTGTACATGATCGTACAGATGGCCGGGATCATTACCGCCCAGGGCCTGCTTTTGCTTGGCGATCCTGCGGGGTATGAGACCTTTGTCATCGCGTCGATCCTGGTGTCGATTTCGTTCGGTCCGATTCTTCTGTCGATCTCGCCGACACCTGCGTTCGACACCACAAAACCGATGACGCTGAAA
Organism: Ruegeria sp. CI1; assembly: GCF_056536925.1. Taxonomy (NCBI): domain Bacteria; kingdom Pseudomonadati; phylum Pseudomonadota; class Alphaproteobacteria; order Rhodobacterales; family Roseobacteraceae; genus Ruegeria; species Ruegeria sp. CI1. The sequence continues at coordinate 269,291 of NZ_JBQFQP010000002.1, forward strand.
CAGTTGATGAACATCTCGCCGCTGGGATGTGTAGGGATGTTCCTGCTAGGCGGTGTCTTTTCCGCACAGTTCGGCATGTCTGCGGTTTATGGCGCGCGGGCAGGCTTGAGCCTTGTGGAAATCTCGACCTTTGTTGCGGCTTTCTATGTAGGAGCAGTGGTATTGCAGTATCCGCTGGGGTGGTTCTCGGATCGCATGGATCGGCGCGTTCTGATCATGCTGGCCGCCGCCGTTGGCGGTGGAACCGCACTAATTGCGATGATTTTCGGCAACAGTTTCCATGTTCTTCTTACTGCGGCATTCGTGATCGGGGGCATGACCAACCCGCTGTATTCCCTGCTCATCGCTTATACGAACGACTATCTTGAGCACGAAGACATGGCCGCCGCCTCGGGTGGGCTGGTCTTTATCAACGGTCTCGGCGCAATTGCCGGCCCAGTGATCGTTGGGTGGATGATGGGGGACAGTGTCTTTGGTCCGTCCGGTTTTTTTCTGTTTTTCTCGGGACTTCTGTTCGTGATGACACTTTACGCTCTTTACCGGATGACGCAGCGTGCCTCGACCCCGATAGACGAGACAAGCGCGATGACCACGCTCTATCCGACAGCATCGCCCGTCGTGCTGGAGGTTGCACAAGAGGTTGCGATCGAAGCCGGGCAGGAAGAGCGCGACGCACAGGATGTAGCTTAGTGGTTGGAAATGTGTCGCGAATGTTGCAATATTTTATTGTAACAAGTTGGTAAAAGTCATTTTAATACAAGTAGTGCCCCTGGGGGGGAACATTAGTGGAGCAAGGGCAATGGTAAGTCCTGAAGAAGTATTGAGTTTTTGGTTAGATGAAGTTGGGCCCGAAGGGTGGTACAAGCAGGATGAAGCGCTGGACGCGCTTGTTCGCGACAAGTTTCTCGAAAGCTGGAATGGTGCATGTCAGGGCAAGTTTGCGCTGTGGCTGACCTATCCAAGCGGGACGTTGGCATACATCATCCTGATGGATCAATTTCCGAGGAACATGTTCCGGGGCGAGGGGCGCGCGTTCGCATCAGACCGCGCGGCTCTGTCCGCCGCGAAATGCGCGATCGACAGGGGCTGGGATCTGAGGATCGATGAGCCGGCACGGCAGTTTTTCTATATGCCGTTGATGCATTCGGAAAACCTGTGCGATCAGGAACGCTGCGTTCGTCTGCTGCATCAGCGTATGCCGCAATCAGGTGCCGGCAATCTGTTGCACGCACAAGCGCATCGCGAGATCATCCGCAAGTTCGGGCGTTTTCCGTATCGCAACGAAGCTCTCCATCGCGAGATGACACCGCAGGAAGCTGATTATGTCAGCAGTGGTGGATACGGTCAGACCGTGCGGGAACTGCAAGCCGCGATCTAAGACGCTGGGGTGCAACTTCTGATGTCGTTTATGCTGTTGGCTATGGCCGCAGCGGACGCGTCGATGGCGTGATCGATCAGTTTCTCTGGGGCATCCGCCAGATCCGCCAATTGAGACTGAGTTTTTTCAAGCCTCTGCTCAATCGCATTTGTTCGGGCCAGCACTCCCAGAATTCTCTGGGCCACGGCTGGCGAAATCTCCCCGTTATTCTCACCAAGTTCCTTCAGATCATTTCTAAGTCCCTTCAGCTCGCCCGTGATGTCTTGTGTCTGCGTGCGCAGCGGCTGTAGCAGCTCGAGCCTTTGGGCGAAATCTTCCTTGAAACCGTCGAGGGTCGACAGCAGTTTCCATCCCAGAAACAGGCACAACGCCAAAAGGATCAATGTCGCGTTGAGCATCGCGAGAAGCAAGTCTTTGAGTGTCCTGACCATATCTGATCCCTCTGAACCCGGATGTGAAATTGTGCTATGCCAATCAGTACGCCTTCTTTTCTAGCCAAACGGTGTGGTCGCGTATAGGCTGGAAACCGCTTGTCACATACTGTTTGACCTCGCGTCGCATTTGTCGCGGGGAAGTGTTGTTGATGTGCTTGGAAAATTAGTTTAATGGTAAACTAGTTTTGAAACGACCGGCGCCGAGAGGGAAACATGGCTGCACAATCCTTTGATCTGATCGTAATCGGCGCAGGCCCCGGCGGCTATGTCGCCGCCATTCGTGGAGCGCAGCTGGGCCTGAAAACCGCTGTTGTTGAACGTGAACATTTGGGCGGCATCTGTTTGAATTGGGGGTGCATTCCGACCAAAGCTCTGTTGCGCTCTTCGGAAGTGTTCCACTTGATGGAGCGGGCCAAGGATTTCGGGTTGAAGGCTGAAAATATCGGTTACGATCTGGATGCGGTGGTCAAACGTTCGCGCGGGGTGGCGGCGCAGTTGTCGGGTGGTATCGGCCACCTGTTGAGAAAAAACAAAGTCACCGTTGTAATGGGGGAGGCGACGATCCCCGCCAAGGGCAAGGTCAGCGTCAAGACCGACAAGGGCACCGAGGAACTGACCGCAAATAACATCATCCTTGCTACCGGTGCACGCGCCCGGGAATTGCCGGGACTGGAGGCAGATGGCGATCTGGTCTGGACCTACAAGCACGCGCTGCAGCCACCGCGCATGCCAAAGAAGCTTCTGGTCATCGGTTCGGGCGCGATCGGCATCGAATTCGCGAGCTTTTACAATACTCTGGGCGCAGATACGACCGTGGTCGAAGTGCTGGATCGTGTCTTGCCTGTCGAAGATGCCGAAATCAGCGCTTTTGCCAAGAAAGCCTTTACCAAACAGGGCATGACCATCATGGAAAAGGCGATGGTCAAGCAACTTGATCGCGGCAAGGGCAAGGTCACCGCCCATATCGAGGTCAAGGGCAAGATCGAAAAGCACGAGTTCGACACGGTGATTTCCGCCGTGGGTATTGTTGGCAACGTGGAAAGCCTCGGGCTCGAAGCCCTGGGGGTCAAGATCGATCGCACCCATGTGGTGACGGATGAATTCTGCCGTACCGGGGTCGAGGGGCTTTATGCCATCGGCGATATTGCGGGTGCGCCGTGGTTGGCGCACAAGGCAAGCCACGAGGGTGTCATGGTGGCGGACCTGATCGCGGGCAAGCACGCGCACCCCGTCAAACCTGAAAGCATTGCAGGCTGCACCTATTGCCACCCGCAGGTGGCATCAGTGGGGTATTCCGAAGCCAAGGCCAAGGAACTGGGGTATGAAGTCAAGGTGGGCCGTTTTCCCTTCATTGGTAACGGCAAGGCGATTGCGCTGGGAGAACCCGAAGGGCTGGTCAAAACCGTGTTCGACGCCAAGACCGGTGAATTGCTGGGTGCACACATGATCGGTGCCGAGGTCACTGAAATGATACAAGGTTATGTGGTGGGCCGCCAATTGGAGACCACGGAAGAAGATTTGATGAACACCGTCTTCCCGCATCCCACGCTCAGCGAAATGATGCATGAAAGCGTGCTGGACGCTTACGGGCGGGTGATCCACATGTGATCCCGAAAAACAATTGGATTCTCAAAAGGTCGCGCCTCTGGCGCGGCTTTTTTTGTTGGGCTTTCTGGCGAAAGCCAGTGCCTCCGGCGGGGATATTTGAGGCCAGATGAACACGGGGTCCGCGCCCCGAACCGGTCGGGGCGCTTCACCTGGCGCGGTCATCGGCGTCCCCGCCTGCACCGCGGGGTCACTCTGCCGAAAACGGGTTAAGGATCCGTTACTTCATCTGGCCTCAAATATCCCGGGGTCTGGGGCAGAGCCCCAGCCGGCCTTTCCATGGCACCGCATGAATGTTCTTTGTATGTTCTTATTTTTTGGTTGGAGACTCAGGCTGTCTCAACTATCTATTAGGAATTGTTGCCGAGGTAGGTCATGGCGGAACTGAAGAATATCGAAGTGCGTGGCGCGCGTGAGCACAATCTCAAGGGAATCGACGTGGATATTCCGCGCGACCAGTTGGTGGTGATCACTGGGCTGTCGGGTTCGGGCAAGTCCTCGCTGGCCTTCGATACGATTTATGCCGAAGGGCAGCGGCGCTATGTCGAAAGCCTGTCGGCCTATGCCCGCCAGTTCCTCGATATGATGGAAAAGCCGGATGTGGATCACATCAGCGGCCTGTCCCCCGCAATTTCCATCGAACAGAAGACGACCTCGAAAAACCCGCGCTCGACCGTTGGCACGGTAACCGAGATCTACGATTATCTACGTCTGCTGTTTGCCCGCGCAGGCACTCCCTTCAGCCCGGCCACCGGCCTGCCCATTGAGGCGCAGCAGGTGCAGGACATGGTTGACCGGATTATGGCGATGGAGGAGGGCACGCGCGGCTATTTGCTTGCGCCGATCGTGCGCGATCGGAAGGGCGAGTACAAAAAGGAGTTTCTGGAGCTGCGCAAGCAGGGTTTCCAGCGGGTCAAGGTCGATGGTCAGTTCTATGAGTTGGACGAGCCTCCGGTGCTGGACAAGAAATTCCGCCACGATATCGATGTGGTGGTGGATCGTCTGGTGGTCCGCGAAGGGATGGAGACTCGTCTGGCCGACAGCCTGCGAACCGCGCTTGATCTGGCCGATGGCATCGCCATTCTGGAGACCGCACCGCGCGACGGTGATCCGGAGCGGATCACGTTTTCCGAGAATTTTGCCTGCCCTGTCAGTGGTTTCACCATCCCTGAGATCGAACCGCGCCTGTTTTCATTCAACGCGCCATTCGGGGCTTGCCCGGATTGCGACGGTCTGGGGGTCGAGCTGTTTTTTGACGAACGCCTCGTGGTGCCTGACCAGACGCTCAAGGTCTACGACGGGGCGCTGGCGCCTTGGCGAAAGGGCAAGTCGCCTTATTTCCTGCAGACAATCGAGGCCATTGCGCGCCACTACGAGTTTGACAAGAACACCCCTTGGAAGGATCTGCCCGAGAAGGTGCAGCAAGTGTTCCTGTATGGCTCTGGCGACGAAGAAATTCCCTTCCGCTACGACGAGGGTGGGCGGGTTTATCAAGTCACCCGCACCTTTGAGGGCGTAATCCCGAATATGGAGCGCCGCTATCGCGAGACGGATTCGAATTGGATTCGCGAGGAATTTGAGCGCTATCAAAACAACCGACCCTGCGGAACATGTCGTGGCCATCGCCTGCGCGAAGAAGCGCTGGCGGTGAAAATCGCGGGCCAGCATGTGGGTAACGTGGTGCAGATGTCGATCCGCGAAGCTTTGGCCTGGATCGAGGACGCGCCGAACCATCTGAGCATGCAGAAGAACGAAATCGCGCGCGCCATTCTCAAGGAAATCCGCGAACGATTGGGGTTCCTGAACAATGTGGGATTGGAATATCTTACGTTGTCGCGTTCAAGTGGGACCTTGTCGGGCGGCGAGAGCCAGCGCATCCGTCTGGCCAGCCAGATCGGTTCGGGTCTGACCGGGGTGCTTTATGTGCTGGATGAACCATCGATTGGTCTGCACCAGCGCGACAACGACCGGCTTCTGGGCACGCTCAAGAACCTGCGCGATCAGGGCAATACGGTGATTGTGGTCGAACATGACGAAGAAGCGATCCGCGAGGCGGACTACGTTTTCGACATCGGCCCAGGCGCTGGGGTGCATGGCGGGCAAGTGGTCAGCCATGGAACGCCCGAACACATCGCGGCGGACGCTGCTTCGATCACCGGCCAATACCTGTCCGGCATGCGCGAGATCGCGATTCCGGCGGATCGTCGCGTCGGCAACGGCAAGAAGGTCACTGTGGTAAAGGCCACCGGAAATAACCTCAAGGAGGTGACCGCCGTTTTCCCACTCGGAAAATTCGTCTGTGTGACCGGCGTTTCGGGTGGGGGCAAGTCAACGTTGACCATTGAAACGCTGTTCAAGACCGCCTCGATGAGGTTGAATGGCGCGCGGCAAACCCCAGCGCCATGCGAAACGATCAAGGGGCTTGAGTTTCTGGATAAAGTCATCGACATCGACCAGCGCCCCATCGGGCGCACACCGCGGTCGAACCCGGCGACATACACGGGGGCGTTCACCCCGATCCGCGATTGGTTTGCCGGTCTGCCCGAGGCCAAGGCGCGCGGCTACAAGCCCGGTCGGTTCAGCTTTAACGTCAAGGGCGGGCGGTGCGAGGCCTGTCAGGGTGACGGTGTCATCAAGATCGAAATGCACTTTCTGCCCGATGTCTATGTCACCTGCGAAACCTGCAAGGGCGCACGCTACAACCGCGAAACGCTTGAAATCAAGTTCAAGGGCAAATCCATCGCAGATGTGCTGGACATGACGGTCGAGGATGCGCAGGAGTTTTTCAAGGCGGTGCCGTCGATCCGCGAAAAGATGGATGCTTTGGCGCGGGTGGGTCTGGGCTATATCAAGGTCGGTCAGCAGGCCACAACGCTTTCCGGCGGTGAGGCGCAACGGGTGAAGCTGTCAAAGGAACTCAGCAAGCGTTCGACAGGTCGCACTCTTTATATTCTGGATGAACCCACCACAGGTCTGCATTTTGAAGACGTGCGCAAGCTGTTGGAAGTTTTGCATGAATTGGTTGAACAGGGCAATACTGTCGTGGTGATCGAGCACAATCTGGACGTGGTGAAAACCGCCGACCACATCATCGATATCGGCCCCGAAGGCGGTGATGGCGGTGGACGGATCGTTGCCGAAGGCACCCCAGAGGACGTGGCCGAATGCGAACGCAGCCATACCGGGCGGTATCTGAAGCCGATGTTGAATCCCGAACGGGTTGCGGCCGAGTAGGGCATCGACCAAATCATTTCCGGGCTGCAACGCGTGCCAGACTGTGGCACCCTCTTTGTAACAAGGGAGGAGAGAAGATGCGCAAGTTGCAGACCCAAGGGGTGCATCACATCACGTTAACCGGAGCGGACCGGCAAACCAGCCTTGATTTTTGGGAGGGCGTGCTGGGCATGCCCTTTGTGTTCGACCAGCCCAACCTTGATAATCCGGACGAAGGTCATCTGTATTTCGACCCCGGTGACGGGCGGCTGATCACGGTATTCACCAATGAAAATCGACAAGGCAGTCGCGAACGTACACCGACCGATCCGGGCTGCGTGCACCATCTGGCCTTCAATGTGTCTCAAGCGACGTTCTGGCAGGCCGTCGAGCGGCTTGAGGAACGGGGGATCGGCCATTCCGGCCCCAAGGATCGGGGGTTCATGGATTCGATCTATTTCAAGGACCCGCTGGGATTGCTGATCGAACTGGCAAGCTATCGGTTCGATCCGCCGACAGGCTGTACTCACGCAGATGTTCTGATCCGGGCACACCGGTTGCGGGTCGAAAGAGGCGACTACAACATCGACCGCATCCATTTGGCGGATGCAATCGGAGATTTGGTGCAAAGCAGGCAAGACAGCCTGTCACAGGACCGCTCGCCAAAGAACCCGTATCGCTGAAGTCAGTTCAGGATATCGGCAACCGCGCCGATCAGGTTCAACACCTTATGGGTATCACGGTCGACGCTGTAGACGTAGTCGCCAGCGCGGACATAGTAACCATCGCGCCTCAGACCATAGCGATAGGGATCGTCGATCCGGATGTAGTCGCGATAGATGTAGTCCCCGGTGTAGTAGCGATTCTTGACCTGACCGGGCGGAACACAAGGCACCGCCTTTTTGGCAAGGCCAGGTGGGCAATGACCGACAGAACCGTAGTACCGGCGATCATCGCGGCCATAATCTGGCGATACGCGCTCAATCTTCACACGGTTGTTGTTGTTGTTGTTTCCCTTGCCTTTTCCTTTGCCGTTCCCATTGCCAGCCATAGCAACTGCCGGGCTAAGGGCCAGCGCAAGAATCGCGGCGGTAAAGGCTAGCATTTTCATCGATCATGCTCCTATGCGGTAACGCTGAGGCTGTTGAACTAGCGTTACCTCATCAGATGGGGAATTGCGCCCGCTTTTCAAACCACTGGGCGAAAACCTGCCGTCAGTCACGACTCCGCTTTTCGAACCGGGGTAGCATGGCGCTGAAATCCATGCCCTTGCCATCTTCGTTTTCGACAAAAGCTTCATAAAGCGCGGTGGCGGCCTTGCCCATTGGAGTATCCGCATCGGCGCTTTCGGCGGCTTGCTGGCTGAGACGCAGGTCTTTGAGCATCAGTTCAGCTGCAAATCCCGGCTTGTAGTCATTGTCCGCAGGACTTTGCGGACCGACGCCCGGAGCGGGACAATAGGCGTTCATGGTCCAGCTGTAGCCGGAAGAAGTTGAAACCACGTCGAACATCTTTTGCCGGTCCAGGCCCAGCTTGTCGGCCAGCGCAAAGGCTTCGCATGTGGCGATCATGGTGACGCCGAGGATCATGTTGTTACAGATCTTGGCCGCCTGTCCGGCTCCGGCTTCGCCACAATGTACGGCTTTTTGCCCCATGATCTCAAACAGTGGTGCCGCCTTGGCAAACGCTTCGGCCGAGCCGCCAGCCATGAATGTGAGCGTCCCGGCTGCCGCGCCGCCGATGCCGCCCGAAACAGGGGCGTCGACCGACAGCAACCCTGCCGCTTTTGCCTGTTCGGCCACCGCGCGGGCACTGTCCACGTCCACGGTGGAACAGTCGACCAGCGCCGCGCCCCTGGACATGGCGGGGATCACCTCACCAGCCACCGACCGCAGGATCTGACCGTTGGGGAGCATCGTGATGACCACTTCGGCATCCGTTGAAGCCATTGCCGCACTGTCGGTCATCCGGACACCGTCGATCGACACGTCGGCCATATCAAAGCCAACAACCTCGTGCCCGGCCTTGGCCAGATTGGCGGCCATCGGCGCGCCCATGTTGCCCAGACCAATGAACCCGATTTTCATCTTTCATTCCTCCTTGAATGTCAGTGCGTCTGCGCCAAGTGGTTGCAGCATTTTGGAAACGGCCACGGCGGGAACGTTCATGTCGGCATATTGCCACTTGGGATTGCGATCCTTGTCGATGATCTGTGCACGGATACCTTCAAGGAAATCGCCGTGTTCCGCCGACCGATAGGTGAACCGGTATTCCATCTCCAACGCTTTGCGGATCGTCAGGGACGGGCCGCGAAGCCGATGGAGCATTTCAACCGTGCATGCCATGGAAATCGGACAGTTGCGTCCAAGCGCCTTGAGCGTGCCTTTGGCAAAATCGGTATCTTCGGTCCGCAGGGATGTCAGGATATCGCCCAATGACTCGCCGCCAAAGTGGCGGTCGATGTCCGTCTGAGCTGGGCGCAGGGTACCTTCGGGCGCGGGTTCTGAATGGGTTGCGACGTGTTCGGCATCGCCCGAGGCTTCGAGCATTTCGATCAGGCCGCCCCACTTTTCCTGCGGGATATAGTGGTCTGCGAAGCCCGCAAAAATGGCGTCGTCCGGCCCCATGCGCCCGGCGGTCAATCCCAGATATTCACCCACCCGGCCCGGCGCCAGTGAAAGCTTCAGCGTCCCACCCACATCGGGGATCAGGCCAATGCCGCATTCCGGCATGGCGATTTTGGAGCTTTCGCCAACAACCCGGTGGGTGCCATGACACCCGATGCCGACACCGCCGCCCATGGTAAAGCCCTGCATGAAGCTCACGACCGGCTTGGGGTACTCGAAAATCATCGCGTTCATGCGGTATTCGTCACGCCAGAACGTGCGGCCATAGCCGAAATCGCCCTTGATCCCGGTTTCATAAAGCTCGGCAATATCACCGCCGGCGCAAAAAGCCTTTTCGCCTTCGGCATCCAGGATCACCAGATTGACATCATCATCCTCGCGCCAATTGCGCAGGGCGGTATCGATTGCCATGCACATCTCATAACTCATCGCATTCAACGCATGCGGACGGGTCAGGGTGATCCGGCCGGCTCGTCCGGTCACTCGGATGTCGATGTCAGCCATGGAATCCCTCAGCGGTTGGCAAGCATGTGTCGGGCCACGATGACGCGCATGATCTCGTTTGTTCCCTCGAGGATCTGATGCACGCGCAGGTCACGGACAAGTTTTTCAATCCCGTAATCAGCAAGATAACCGTATCCGCCGTGCAATTGCAGGCATTGATCCACGACTTTCGATCCGGTCTCGGTTACAAACTTTTTGGCCATCGCACAGAATTTCGTGGCATCCGGCGTGCCCTGATCCAGTTTCCATGCGGCCTGGCGCAGAAAGGTGCGTGCCGCCTGCAGCTCGATCTCCATATCCGCCAGCCGGAATTGCAGCGCCTGGAACTGATCGATGGATTTGCCGAAAGCCTTGCGCTCGGACATGTACTGCAGCGTCATGTTGATTGCAGTCTGCGCGGCCCCAAGTGAGCAGGACGAGATGTTCAGGCGCCCGCCATCCAGGCCCATCATCGCGTATTTGAAACCATCGCCTTCGGTTCCCACCAGATTACCGGAGGGAATCTTGCAATCATCGAATTGGACCTGCGCTGTCGGCTGGCTTTTCCAGCCCATCTTTTGTTCCAGCGCGCCAAAGCTGAGGCCGGGGGTGCCATCCTCGACATAAACGGTTGAAATCCCCCTGGGACCGTCTTCACCGGTGCGCACCATGCAGACATAGGCGTCGGAATATCCGCCACCCGAGATGAACGCCTTGGTGCCGTTGAGCGTGTAACCTTCGTTGGTGCGTTCGGCACGGGTCTTCAGGGCTGCCGCATCCGACCCCGAGCCGGGTTCGGTCAGGCAATAGCTGAGCACGGTGTTGAGGCTCAACACGTCCGGCATGATGCGCGCCTTCAGCTCGTCGCTGGCGAAGCTGTCAAGCATCTTGGCGCACATATTGTGGATCGATAGAAAGGCCGCGACCGAGGGGCAGGCCATCGACAGGGCTTCGAAGACTAGCGTCGCGTCGAGCCGGGTCAGACCCGAGCCGCCACTTTCTTCCGAGACATAAAGGCCGCCAAACCCAAGTTCGCCAACCTGTGGCCACAGCTCTTTTGGGATCGTGCCCTCGGCCTCCCATTGACGGGCAAAGGGGGCGATGTTTTCCTGCCCAAAGGCGTGGGCCATGTCAAAAATGGCTGTCTGTTCCTCGGTCAGTGCGAAATCCATGGCCTGTCTCCCTTGCGCGCGATGAATTGAACGACTGTTTATTTCTGAATTCTTACAGAAGTTTTTCAACGACAGAAAGAGCCATTGCTGTTTGATGCGGCCTGACTTGGCTTGTCGACAGACTAGAGGTCCGCGTGGAATTCTTCGATCAGGTGTCTAACGACTGCCTGACCGCCATCTTCGTCTCTGGAAATGGCTTCAGCATGGACCCGGCGCTGGCGGGTCGCGGAGGTGCCGGTATTGGCAATCTGGCGCAGACGAGCAATCTCAGGCAGCGTTCCGAGAGCTTCGGCATCCTCGGCCAACATGCCTATCAATTCGTCCATCAACTCGATCATCGGCTTGATCGACCGGTCACCGAAGTCGATCAGGCCTTCGCCTACACCATAGCGTTGCGCGCGCCAGCGGTTCTCTCCGATCAGGAAACGATCATAGTGGCGCCACCGCAGGTTGCGGTCCTTGAGGCGGCACAGCATGCGCACAAGCGCCTGGTTCATTGCGGCCAGCGACAGCGTATGTTCCAGTCTCGGCTGAACATCCATGATCCGGGTCTCAAGGGTCGGAAACCGATGCGATGGCCGCAAATCCCACCAGATTTTTGTCGTGTCCTCGATTACGCCGAGTTCAACCAGAATACCGGTGGTACGCTGGTATTCCGCCCAACTGCCAAAACTCGGCGGCAATCCGGTTCGCGGCAGGTTGTCAAAGACTGTCAGGCGATATGAGGACAGGCCTGTGTCCTCGCCATTCCAGAAGGGTGACGAGGTCGACAAGGCAAGAAGATGAGGCAGGAAATAGCACAACTGGGGCATCAGATCGGCGCGCAGGGATGCGTCTTCGATGCCGACATGAACGTGCATTCCGCAAATCAGCATGCGTCGGGCAACGCCGCCCAGGGCATGCTGCAATGCGTCATAGCGTTCCTTGCGGGTGTGATGCTGATCTTTCCAGTTGGCGAAGGGATGGCATGACACGGCGATCGGCGCCAGATTGTGCTCTGCGGCGCGTTGGGACACGCAGGACCGCAGACGCTTGAGGTCGTCGCGTGCGCCGGCAATCGTGGCGTGGGGGCGGGTGCCGACCTCGATCTGGCATTGCAGGAACTCCGGACTGACCTGACCTTCGAAATCACTCTGGCACGCTTCCATCAATGCCGCAGGTGCTTCGGAAAGTTGCAGGGAATCCTTGTCGACCAGCAGGTATTCTTCCTCGATACCCAGCGTAAACTCCTGCTGCATGTCGTGCCTCCCGTTCGAAATTTCGTCTAGTGAATACGGAAATCCCCTTTTTGCCAAGGGTTTGGGCGCAGGTTCTTGCGAAAGGCGCTGTGGGCCGGGTATTGAGGCGCGAAGCCGCAATGAAAAAGGACCGCTCAGGTGAAGCCCAGAAAGTTCCCCCGGATAAACGCGATGCTGGATTCATTCGGGGTAAAACTGATCGACAAGACCAGAGAATTGGACGAGCGCGCGAGGCTTGAAGCCTTTGAACGGGCAGGAGGCCTGGATCGCCCCGCATATACATTGTCGCCGGGGATGCAGGATTTCGATATCACCAGCCTGGTCGAAGACTATGAGGCCCACGGCAATGCACTTGCAGCGTTGAAGGACCCATCCAAAAACCAGACAGGATACCGCACTGAAAACGGCTATTTCGACAGTCCAGATGCGGACGCGCTTTACCTAATGGTCCGACGGTATCAGCCAAAGCGCGTGATCGAGGTTGGATGCGGCAATTCTACCAGGGTAACACGTCAGGCCAGCATCGACGGCGGGCTGGATACCCGGATTACCGCGATCGACCCGTATCCAAGGGCCGACATCGCGCATGTGGTGGATCGGTTTGAACAGAAGCGCCTTGAAGACGTGGAGCCGGAGCTGTTTGCCGAGCTCGAAGCGGATGACATCCTGTTCATCGACTCCAGCCATGTCGTAAGGATGAGCAACGACGTGGCGCATCTGTTCTGCCGCATCATCCCGCAATTGAAGCCTGGTGTGGTCATCCACGTGCATGACGTGTTCCTACCCTATGAATACCCGAAACGGTTTTTTTATGATTGCCCGGGATGGGCCGAACAGTACGTGTTGCACGCCCTGCTTCAGTCCGGTGGATTCGAGATGCTTTGGCCCGGTTATTACTTGCAGCAAGCCCGCCCGGATGCAGTAGAGGAATTGCCATTTCTCAAGGCTGGCAGGGCCCAAAGCCTCTGGGTTCAGAAAATTACTCAAATTAATTTTGATCCGATCTGAAAAAGGCTGCGTATCTCCTTTCATCACAAGCGGGAGAGGAGATTTCCGATATGTTTCGAAGAGGGTTTTTGGGAGCCGTAGCTGCGGCAAGCGTTGCATTCGCGGGCGCGGTGCCGTTGCAGGCCAAAGCAGAAATGGACATTGTCGACACAGCGGTCGCAGCAGGTTCTTTCAACACTCTGGTTGCGGCGGTTCAGGCTGCGGACCTTGTGGGAACGCTGAAAAGCAAAGGGCCATTCACGGTATTCGCCCCAACGGATGAAGCCTTCGCGGCACTTCCCGAGGGAACGGTGGAAAATCTGTTGAAGCCGGAAAACAAGGATCAACTGGTCGCCATCCTGACCTATCACGTCGTGCCGGCCGAGATCATGTCGGGTGATATTGCCGGTAAACGCGCGCAAGTTCTGACCGTGCAGGGCGACCGGCTGAGCGTAAACGCTCGCAATGGCGTAAAGGTAGACAAAGCCAAGGTTGTTCAGGCCGATATCGAAGCGTCGAACGGAGTGATTCACGTCATAGATACGGTCCTGCTGCCTGAGTGAGCACCCCTGTGTTCAGGCAGACTGCCCCGGCCCTTGGTGGCCGGGGCTTTTTGTTATTAAACCAGCCGGACCTGGGTGCCGACCTGCACCAGTTGATACAGTTCCTCGACGTGGCGGTTGTAAAGGCCAATGCAACCGGATGAGCTTTGACGCCCGATCTTTCGGGTGTCGTGCGTGCCATGAACCAGATATGCGGGCCAGGTCAGATACATGGCGCGGGAGCCAAGCGGATTTCCTGGGTCGCCGCCATCGATACGAACAGGCAGGGTCGGGTCCCGCTCGCGCATCGACGCCGTCGGGGTCCAGCTTGGGTTCTCGGTTTTGCGCACAACTTCAGTATAGCCGCGCTTTGTCAGTTCTTCGCTCATCGGTACCGAGGACGGGTACAGGCGATACGTCTGCCCATCGCCACCCCAATAGTGCACCGCGCGGCTGGTGATGTCCGCCAGCAGGCAACCGACACCCAGTTGGTCAAAATGGTCCTGCCAGCTTTGTTGCGAGAAAGACGAGATATTGCGACGTACGGGCACCTGCGTCTCGATCGGAGGTTCCTCTGCCGGAAAAGCGCTCTGCGCGCGAACGAGGGCAGGGGTGGCCAAAGTAGTGGCGGCACCCAATAGAATGCTGCGGCGTGATATTTTGGGCTGGGACAAGATTGCCTCCGGAATGTCGCTGCTCGATATGTATTTGCGCGGGAAATTATGCGCTGCGCGTTCACTTTTAAAGATGGAATTTTCGAAATTTGCGTGAGCGTGATGCGAAATCAGGTTGTGTCCGGCAAAGAACTGCCTGAACAAAAGACCCCGACCGTTTGGCCGGGGTCGTCAAGACGGTTGTTGCAGGTCGATCAATCCATGGCCTTGAAGTTGAACTCGCCGCCTTCCTTGATGCCGGACGGCCAGCGGGCGGTCACGGTCTTGGTGCGGGTGTAGAACTTGAAGCTGTCGGGGCCGTGCTGGTTCAGGTCGCCGAACATGGATTTCTTCCAGCCGCCAAAGGTGTGATAGGCCAGCGGAACCGGGATCGGAACATTGATACCGACCATGCCGATGTTGATGCGGCTGGCGAAATCACGGGCGGTGTCGCCATCACGGGTATAAATCGCGGTGCCGTTTCCATATTCGTGGCTCATCGCCAAACCTATGGCTTCTTCGTAAGATCCGGCGCGCACAGTGGACAGGACCGGGCCGAAAATCTCGGTTTTGTAGATGTCCATGTCGGGGGTGACGCGGTCAAACAGGTGCGGGCCGACAAAGAAGCCGTCTTCGTAACCCTGCAATGAGAAGTTGCGGTTATCGACAACCAGCTCCGCACCCTGATCGACACCGGACTGGATCAAGCCCATGATCCGTTCTTTTGCCTCACGAGTCACGACGGGGCCCATGTCGACGTCGTCACCGGCAGTGTAAGGGCCAACTTTCAGCTTTTCGATGCGCGGAACCAGCTTTTCGATCAGACGATCGGCAGTTTCCTCGCCCACCGGCACGGCGACCGATACGGCCATGCAGCGTTCGCCTGCCGCGCCGAAGCCGGCGCCGACCAGAGCGTCTGCCGCCTGATCCATGTCGGCATCGGGCATCACGATCATGTGGTTTTTGGCGCCGCCGAAACACTGGGCCCGTTTGCCATTCGCGGTGGCGCGGGCATAGATGTACTGCGCGATCGGGGTGGAGCCCACGAAAGACACGCCTTGAATGATGTCGCTGTCGAGAAGGGTATCAACCGCTTCCTTGTCGCCGTTGACGACCTGGAAGACGCCTTCGGGCAGTCCCGCCTCGACGAACAGTTCCGCCAACATCAGCGGCACCGATGGGTCGCGTTCAGAGGGCTTCAGCACCACGGCGTTGCCGCAAGCCAGTGCAGGGCCCACGTGCCACAGCGGCATCATGGCGGGAAAGTTGAACGGCATGATCGAGGCCACCACGCCCAACGGCTGGCGCATCGAATACATGTCGATGCCGGGGCCGGCGCTGTCGGTGAATTCGCCTTTCAGCATCTGCGGCGCGCCGATGCAGTATTCGATCACCTCGAGACCGCGCTGCAGGTCACCTTTGGCGTCGGGCAGGGTCTTGCCATGCTCTCGGCTCAGCGCCTCGGCCAGCTTGTCCATGTCGCGGTTCATCAAACCGACCATGGCCATCATTACGCGAGCGCGGCGCTGGGGGTTGAAGGCGGCCCATTGTGGCTGTGCGGCAGCTGCCTGTTCGATGGCGGCCGTGGTTTCGGCTGCGCTGGCCATCGGGCACTGATATTGCACTTCGCCAGTTGCGGGGTTGAAGACATCGGCAGTACGGCCGGACGTGCCAGCGACGTGTTTGCCATTGATGAAGTGATAAAGTTCTTGCATGTGAAACTCCTCCGGTGACGTTGCGCGCACCATAGGCTTGCATAAATCAACTGAACAGAGGCAATATTCCAAAGCAGTTTTGCAAATTTGTAGGTGCGGAATGGAGCCGAACTGGGACGACATGAAGGTGTTTCTTGCCGTAGCGCGGGAGGAAAGCCTGTCAGGTGCCGGAAAGCAGCTTAAACTGGACCCGGCAACTGTCGGTCGCAGGATATCGCGCCTTGAAACCGCTCTCGGTGCTCCGCTTTTCACGAAATCGCCACAGGGCTATGTGCTGACGCCCGCCGGGGAACGGTTGCTGAAACATGGTGAACAGGCCGAAGAGGCGATGCGTCTGGCAGCAGGGGCAATGGCTGGACCGGCTGAAAAACTGTCAGGCCAGATCCGCATCGGGGCACCGGACGGGAGCGCCAACTATCTGTTGCCACAAGTCTGCGCCAGGATCAGCGACGCGAATCCCGATCTCGACATCCAGATTCTTGCATTGCCTCGGATCATCAATCTGTCTCGCCGCGAGGCGGATATGGCGGTGACAGTGAGCGCGCCCACGGCGGGGCAATTGCTGGTGCAGAGGATCAGTGACTACAAACTGCACTTGGTTGCCACGCAAGATTACCTCGCCTCCCATCCCCGGATCAATTCGGTTGAGGACCTCAAGGGCCATCGCATGATCGGTTACATCCCCGATATGATCTTTGACCGGGAACTGGATTACCTGAACGACATTGGTATCGAACGGGTTCCACTCGCGTCCAATTCGGTCTCTGTCCAATTGCGCCAGGTGACGTTGGGAACCGGGGTTTGCGTGGCCCATGATTTCACTTTGCCATTCCATCCGCAGCTCAGGAAAATCCTGACCGATCAGATCAGTCTGACCCGAGGGTTTCATCTGGTGCGGCATTTGGGCGACAAGCGCAACGAGCGTCTGAACCGGTTCGCCGAGGCGCTCAGCCGCGGCATACGCGACGAGGTAGCGCGGCTGGAGGCGGCAGCTTCATCTTGACAGGGCCATGCAATGCAGCAACGCTTTGTAATACGGCAATTATATTTCGGAGGTATTGCATATGCTCGTACAGGCCATTCTGAAATCCAAGGCGACCTCGGGCGTGGTCACCGTTGGATCCTCCGCGACTGTGTCGGAGGTTGCGAAAATCCTCGCGGAAAAGCGCATCGGGACGGTCGTGGTGTCGGATGATGACGGGCAGACAGCCGTCGGGATTCTATCCGAACGCGACATCGTACGAGAGCTTGCCGCAAGCGGGAGTGGATGCCTGACACAGGCCGTCAGCGAATACATGACATCCGATCTTGTGACCTGCACAAGTCAGGCCAGCGTTCAGGATATTCTTTCACAGATGACTGAAAGGCGGTTCCGCCATATGCCTGTGGTCGAAGAAGGTAAGCTGATCGGCATCGTGACCCTGGGTGACGCGGTCAAGGCGCAACTTGCTGAACTGGCAATGGAAAAGGATGCCCTGGAAGGTATGATCATGGGTCACTGATTCACTGCGGGTTGAAGCATGGGTGCGCCGTGGGCGGCGTGCCCTCTTGCACCTGCAGCGAAGTTGTGTTTGCTTCCGCAGAAACAATCTTGCGCAGGAGAGCGACATGCGGGTTGGATTGTATCCCGGTACCTTCGATCCGATTACCTTGGGTCATATAGACATTATCCGCCGTGCCGCAGCATTGGTGGACAAACTGGTGATCGGCGTTGCGATCAACCGGGACAAGGGTCCGTTGTTCAATCTGGAAGAGCGTGTGGCGATGATCGAGGCCGAATGCGCGCAGTTGAGTGAACAAACCGGAACTGAGATCGTTGCGCACCCGTTTGAGAACCTTCTGATCGATTGCGCAAATGACGTAGGCGCGCAAATCATCATTCGTGGTCTGCGCGCGGTCGCGGATTTCGAGTACGAATTCCAGATGGTCGGCATGAACCGGGCATTGGACAGTTCCGTCGAAACCGTATTCCTGATGGCCGAGGCGCGGCACCAGGCCATCGCCTCGAAACTGGTCAAGGAAATTGCCCGCTTAGGCGGGGACGTGTCGAAGTTCGTCACGCCCCGAGTTCGCGACGCCTTGGTGGACCGGCTTCACTGAAGATCGCGAACCAATCGCTCCCATCACCGCAGCCGTATCCAGCATCCGGTTTGAAAAGCCCCATTCGTTGTCATACCAGGCCAGAACCCGAACCAGAGTGCCATCGGTAACGGTGGTTTCGGACAGGGAAACTGTGGAACTATGCGGATCGTGGTTGAAGTCGACCGAAACGAGGGGACGGTCCTCCGCCGCAAGAACCTGCGGTATTCTGGCAGCAGCCTCGCACAGCATCCGGTTGACTTCCTCAACCGTGGTGGGGCGCGACACTTCGACAACCAGATCGACAACCGAGACATTCGGGGTAGGCACCCGGATTGCCTGCCCGCTGAGCTTTCCGGCTAATTGCGGCAGGACAAGACCGACCGCCGCAGCGGCGCCAGTTGTGCTGGGAATCATCGACAAGGCTGCAGCGCGCGAGCGATAGGGGTCCTTGGTCGCCGTATCGTGGACGGGTTGGCTGACGGTATAGGCATGCACCGTCGTCATCGAGCCGTGCTTGATACCAACACCTGCATCCAACGCGGCAGCGACAGGAGCCAGGCAGTTCGTCGTGCAGGAGGCGTTTGACACGATCCGATGCTCATCGGTGAGTTCATGATCGTTGACGCCAAAAACAACGGTTTTGACCGGAGTATCCCCTCGGGCCGGTGCGGAAATCAGAACTTTGCCTGCGCCGTTCTTCAGGTGGCGCGCGGCGCCTTCGTGGGTTCGGAATACTCCGGTACAGTCCAGAACAACGTCCACGTCAGACCAATTCAGATCTTCAGGAGCTTGAATGCCGGTCAACCGGATCGGCCCGGCCCCAACATCCAGATGCGTGTCGGTCAGTTTCACGGGCTTCGAATATCGGCCATGGACGCTGTCGAATTCAAAGAGATGCGCATTGATCTGTGGCGAAGACAAGTCGTTGATCGCGACGATTTGCACGTCCTTGCGCCCGCTTTCCATGGACGCACGAAGTATCCCCCGACCGATGCGGCCAAATCCATTTATGGCAAGGTTGATTGTCATATTCGCTCCGAAAGTTCGCTTCCTCAAGGAAAGTTAGCGCTAACATCACGAATTGACGCCAAATGTCAAGACTTGGCGCTCGTTATCGCCAAAAGGCGACCCAATCCAGAAAATCGTAAAGTTTCTTGCCAAGGAAAAGCAGGTGCTCGGTGCCGAACAGGCTGTAATCAAGCATGACGGCTCCCAGCAGCAGAACCAAAAACCAGACGGCGATTCTGTTGGTCATGTGGGCCCCGGTGCAATTGAAAACGCCCGCCCAGATAACCTGAGCGGGCGTTTCATCTCAAGGTGTTAAGTCAAATTCAGCCGAGTTTTCCCATGGCTACGGCAACGTCCGCCATTCGAACCGAGAAACCCCACTCGTTGTCGTACCAAGCCAGCACGCGCACCATGCGGTCATCGACTACGCGGGTCTGATCGGGCGCAAAGATCGAGCTTTCTTCGGTGTGGTTGAAGTCTGTCGACACCAGCGGCGCGGGTTCATACCCCAACACGCCCTTCATCGGGCCATCGGCGGCGGCCTTGACCAATGCGTTGATTTCTTCAGCGGTCACGTCGCGGCCTGCGCGGAAAGTCAGGTCAACGGCTGACACGTTCGGGGTGGGCACCCGGATGGCCGAGCCGTCCAGACGCCCCTTGAGACGCGGCAGGACCTCACCCAAAGCCTTGGCGGCGCCGGTCGTGGTCGGGATCATCGACATGGCTGCAGCGCGGGCGCGATACAGATCCTTGTGGCGGCGGTCCAGCGTCGGCTGATCGCCGGTATAGGCGTGGATGGTGGTCATGATTCCATGCTCGATACCGACGCCCTCGTCCAGAACCTTGGCCAGAGGTGCCAGGCAATTGGTCGTGCAGGAGCCATTCGAGATCATCTTGTCGCCGGCTTCCAGCTGGTCGTCATTGACGCCAAAGACGATGGTCTTGTCGACGTTCTTGCCGGGCGCGGATAGCAGCACCTTCTTGGCGCCACGTTCCAGATGCGCCTTGGCCTTTTCGCCGTCGTTGAACTTGCCGGTGCATTCCAGAACCACGTCGCAGCCCGACCAGTCCAGCTCGTTCATGTCGTAGGTCGAGAACATCTGCATATCGCCACGACCCAGGTTCATGGTGCCGTTGCCGATGGTCACATCGCCGGGAAAGCGGCCATGCACGCTGTCATACTTGATCAGGTGGGCGGCGGTTTCCAGTGGGCCGGTCGCGTTGACCTTGATCACCTCGATATCATCGCGGCCCGAAGCGGCGATGTGGGACAGGGTGCAGCGACCGATGCGGCCAAAACCGTTGATGCCAACCTTGATGGTCATATTGCGACTCCGAATGACGTGAAACTTGCAGGCCATATAGACGCGCCAGACCTGTACAGAAAGATCAAAAGCGGCGTAAATTGAATATGTTAGCGCAAAACTTGAGCGGTTGCGCTAACGCTTGCGCTAAGCCTTGGATCAGGTAGGGTTCCAAAGCGGCAGGATGAGCGAAAGGACGCGGGAATGAGTGGTCTTCTGGCTTTGCTGGATGATGTGGCGGGAATTGCCAAGGTCGCGGCGGCATCAGTCGATGACGTGGCGGCAGCTGCGGGGAAGGCTGGCGCCAAAACCGCAGGCGTGATCATCGACGATGCGGCGGTGACGCCGAAATTCGTGCAGGGTTTCGCTCCGGCGCGGGAACTGCCGATCATCTGGAAAATTGCGCGTGGCTCGCTGTTCAACAAGCTGATCCTGCTTTTGCCGGTGGCGATGTTGCTGGCGAATTTCGCGCCCTGGTTGATCACACCGCTTCTGATGATTGGCGGCGCCTATCTGTGTTTCGAAGGCGCGGAAAAGATCTTTCACGTGCTTTTCCCGCATGGCAGTCATGCCATCGACGAGGACATGAGCATCAAGGATCCCGGCCACCTGGAAGCGCAGAAGGTCAAGGGGGCGATCAAGACAGATTTCATCCTGTCGGCGGAAATCATGACGATTGCTCTGGCGGCCATCGAGGTGCCCAATGTCTGGATGCAGGCGGCAACGCTGGCCGTGGTCGGTGTTGGCGTGACTGTCGCGGTCTATGGCTCGGTCGGGCTGATTGTGAAAATGGACGACGTGGGCCTTTTCCTGGCGCAAAACGCGCCGACGCCTGTGGGCCGTGGCCTGGGGCGCGGGCTGGTCAAGTTCATGCCGGTGCTGATGAAGATCCTGTCGGTGGTCGGCACCGCGGCGATGCTGTGGGTCGGCGGCTCCATCATCATCCACGGGCTGGAGGTGCTGGGCTTTGGCTGGCTGAGCCATCTGATCCACGACTGGGCCTATGCCGTCGGTCATTCCGTGCCCGCCGGCTGGGCCGGCTTTGCTGAGTGGACAGCCAAGGCGGCGATGGACGGGGTGTTCGGGGTGGCGCTGGGGCTGCTGTTGATCCCGCTGGCAACCAAGGTTGTGGGGCCAGTATTTTTTAAGACTTGAAGTATAATAAGCCAAGGACCATACGTTCAAAACGAAACCCTGCCTCTGTGGTTAGGCAATTAAACAACCTTTTGTTTCTAGGAGTAAAACTGTTGAATCGCATATCGAAGCGAGCCATCGCCGTACTGGCTGTTTCCGTCTCTCTTCTTTCGGCTTGTTCTGCTTCACACCAGACAACAAGAACGCCCGCGCCAACCTACTCAGACCCTAGCCTTGTTAGCTCGTATGTAGTTATTAAAATGCCGACCGAACAGCAGAAGTTGCGCTACATAAGCGCCTCGGTTTCTAAAAGACCAAACGACGGTCCACACGCGGGTTATCCAGTAAGTGTTAGACTCATAGTTTCGGAAGGAACCTCCTACTCTAAGTCCAACATCTTTTTGTCACCGCTGAATCGTGAGACCGCCGAAAGATTTGCTGCGGCTTACGGCACCGATGAGAACGCGAGTAACGCCTTCAAGATGGGACAGGACATTGCGCTTCAAACGGTGTGTCAGGGGCGGAAGGTGACGAGGAATTCGTTTGGACGACAATACTCAGTTCCGCCCGGCACTGTTCCCGTTCTTGGCCAACCGGTACCGACCGGGGCCATCGGAAAATCCATTCCCGCAGCCGAGTATTCGAGATTTGGATGGAGCGTAAACCTCTGGTGCCGCTGACGAAAACCCTTATCCTTGTAGTCCTTTCTGGTTCGATCTGTGGTTGTTCAAGTGGTTTGACCCCTAGAGAGTTTCAAGAAAAGCTTAAGATAGATCAGGCCCGATGGTCTGCTGAGATTGAAAAGTATCCCTCTGCAACCTTTTCAGTTGCAGGAATGCGTGAACGATATTCAGGTGCGACATATCTGGACTACAATGTCCAGCACGGAACTCAGGTTGAATATCTCGACCCAGAAGGTCGAGCCTTTTTGTGGTATCCAGGAAATACGGATGTGGTAGTGGGGGAATGGACTGTTAAAGCACCTGTTCGTGGATCGAAATATGCGCAGCTCTGTTGGAAGTACGAACCCCAGACAATTAATCCGGTAACTGGGGGGAGGGGTGGAGAGTATAGTTGCATCAAAGCAAATCAACACATCTTGGCTGAAGAGGAATACACTCGTGGCGATCCCTTTGGATTGGCAATGAGCGGAATTCCTTTTCCGCTAAAAAAGAACAGGCAATACTCGATGAAAGAGCTGGCCAGGCGCAGTGGCGTGTCTGTGGTTTTGCTGCAGTAGGTACATCGGTCAGATTCGAATTCCGATGACTTTGAGTGAATAGTCGAAAGTAAGAGGGAGCCCGAGGGCTCCTGTTTTTTTCTTGGATCGCGGTTTGGGCTAAGTTAGCAACTCTTTCACCTTGGCAACCGTTGCGTCTGCCGTGATGCGAAAGTGTTTGTACAGCTCATCCGCCGGGGCCGACGCGCCAAAGCTCGACATGCCGATAAAGGCGGCCTTGGCCTCGCGGCCACGTTCGCCCAGCAACCAGCGATCCCAGCCGCCCGCCCGCACGGCAGCCTCGATGCCGACGCGAACCGGGCCTGCGGGAAGAACCTTTTTGCGATAGGCTTCGTCCTGTTCGGCAAAAAGTTCCATGCAAGGCATCGATACGACGCGGGTTCCGATGCCCTCTGCCTCCAGCTTGGCCTTGGCTTCCATTGCAACGGAAACTTCCGAGCCCGTGGCGATCAGGATGGCCTGACGCTTGCCTTCTGCCTCGGCCAGAACATACGCGCCTTGCGAGGTCAGGTTGCGGGTCTTGTGATCGGTGCGCACGGTCGGAACGCCCTGACGGGTCAGCGACAGCACTGATGGGCTATTCTTGAACGTCAGCGCCATTTCCCAGCTTTCAGCGGTCTCCACCGTGTCGGCGGGGCGGAAGACATAGGTGTTGGGCGTCGCGCGAGAAATTGCCAGATGCTCGACCGGCTGATGGGTGGGGCCGTCTTCGCCCAATCCGATTGAGTCATGGGTCATGACGAAAACCGTCGGAATTTTCATAAGCGCGGCCAAACGCATTGCCGGGCGGGCATAGTCGGTAAAGCACATGAAGGTTCCGCCATAGGGGCGGATACCGCCGTGCAGCGCCATGCCGTTCATCGCTGCCGCCATGCCGTGTTCGCGAATGCCCCAATAGATGTACCGGCCCTTGCGGTTTTCCGGATCGAACACGCCCAGATCGCCGGTCTTGGTGTTGTTCGAGCCGGTCAGATCGGCCGAGCCGCCCACCGTTTCGGTCATCACCGGGTTGACCACGCTCAGCACCTTTTCCGATGCAGCGCGGGTTGCCAGTTTGGGCTGGTCTTCCGAGACCTGCTTTTTCAGCGCCCGGATGACGCTGCCCAGCTTTTTGGGTGCTTCAAAGGCATAGGCGCGGTTGAACTCGGCCTGCTTGCGGTCCGAAAGGGCGGCAAAGCGCTCCTCCCAGGCTGCCCGTTCGGTCGCGCCACGCGCCCCGATAGCTTCCCACGCCGCCTTGACGTCGGCAGGAACCTCGAAGGCGCCCAACGGTGCTCCATAGGCTGCTTTCGCGGCTTTCAGCTGCTCGGCATCCGTCAGCGCGCCATGGCCTTTCGAAGTGTCCTGCGCCGCGTGACCAAGCGCGATATGGGTTTTGCAGGCGATCATCGACGGTTTCTTCGATTTCTTGGCCTGCTCTATGGCGGCGTCAATGGCTTTGGGGTCATGACCGTCGATTTCGATAACATGCCAGCCCGAGGCGGTGAAACGGCGCACCTGATCGGTGCGGTCCGACAATTCGACGGTGCCATCGATGGTGATGTTGTTGTTGTCCCAGAACACGATCAGCTTGCTCAGTTCGTGACGCCCCGCCAAACCTATCGCTTCCTGGCTGACGCCTTCCATCAGACAGCCGTCGCCTGCAATCACGTACGTATAGTGATCGACAACTTTCCCGCCGTAGTGCGCACGCTGAATTTCCTCGGCCATGGCAAAGCCCACGGCATTGGAAATACCCTGACCCAGCGGGCCGGTGGTGGTTTCGATGCCGCTTGCCAGGAAATTCTCCGGATGGCCCGCGGTTTTGGCGCCCAACTGGCGGAAGTTCTTGATCTCGTCCAGCGTGATTTCAGCGCTGCCGGTCAGATAGAGCAGCGAATAGATCAGCATCGAACCGTGGCCAGCAGACAGGATGAACCGGTCACGATCCGGCCATGTCGGATTTGCGGCATCGAACTTCAGATGCTTTTCGAACAAAACCGTCGCCACATCGGCCATGCCCATCGGCATGCCGGAATGGCCGGAATTGGCAGTGGCCACAGCGTCGAGGGTCAGAGAGCGGATGGCCGAGGCCTTGGCCCAGTGTTCGGGGTTGGCATTGCGCAGCGCAGTCAGGTCCACGGGACTTGTTCCTTTGAATTACGGGCGAATTGCGCGCTCAATAGCATCCAACCCTCAAAGTGCAAGCAGAACCCGGCACGAAACGGGGCGGGGACCTCAACTGTGGCCTGCAAGTCGTTGAAAGCAAAAGGGGGGTATTTTCCGCCCCGTTTCGTTAGACTAGTGCTATCGCCAGCCCCCTCCGATTCGTGGCGGCAGGCAAAACAATGAACCTTGGATCAAAGGTGAAACAGGCATGAGCCAGATCGAACAATTGCACCACCGCATCCTGTCCGCAATGGAGCGGATCAGTGCCGGTGTCGACGCACTGGAAGGAAAGGCCTCGACTGACGGCGGTCAGGAACCGGGGCTGAGCGAAGCCTTGCAGGAAGAACGGCTGGCAAACGCGCAACTTGAAGAGCGTCTCAATACGCTGAGAGATCGCCATTCTGCCGAGATTGCGGCGCTGCGAGATGAGTTGAGCGGCGGCGAAATGGCCGATGCGTTGCGGTCTGAACTGGCCGAGGCCAAAGCCGCCCTGGACGCGGTAGAGGAAGTGGGTCCGCTCAAGGCCGAGATTGCGGCGCTCAAGGCAGAACTGGCCAATTCCGAGCGTGTGGCGGAGTTGAGTGCGGAACTGGAAATGCTTCGTGCTGAACGGGTCAGCCACGCAGAGGCGATGGTCCGGCTGGACGGCGATCTTCGACGTTTGCGGAAATCCAATGACGAGCTGCGCGACACGATCGCCAAGCTCAAGGCGGCGGCCGAAGCCGGATTGACCGATCATGAACTGCTCAACGAAGCGGCCGAACAGGAACTGGAAGCCTTGCGCGCGGTACGGGCGACCGATGCCGCCGAGGCGCGAGCGGTGCTAGCCCGGCTTGAACCGCTTTTGGCCAATGCCAACCTGGCAGAAGGAGAGGTGGAGTAATGCCGGACGTGACCATTCATATCGGCGGGCGCGGTTTCGACGTGTCCTGTCAGGAGGGTGAGGAATCCTATCTGCACGCAGCCGCCAAGATGCTCGATGACGAGGCGCAGGTTCTGTCCGACCAGATCGGGCGGATGCCCGAAGCCCGCATGCTGCTGATGGCCGGGCTGATGCTTGCAGACAAGGCCGCGGCAGCCGAGGACCGGATCAAGGCGGTTGAGGCGAAACTTGCCGAACGCGAGGCGCAGTTGGTGGCGTTACGCAACGCACCAATGCCGGAACCCGAAAGGATCGAGGTTGCGGTCATCCCGCCTTCGGTGACGGACACGCTGGCCGAAATGGCGGCGCGGGCCGAGTCTCTTGCTGCGGCTATTGAAGAGAAGGCAGGCAAATGAGGGGTGCGCGTTTATTTGCCTGCGGCGTGGCATTGTCAGTTCTTGCCGCGAGTGCCGTGGCTGAGATCGACATTCTTTCTGTCAGCTTCACTTGTGAAGGCGGTACTCAGATCCCGGTGTCCTATTTCAATGCAACAGACGGAACGTCGGCGGCGGCCATGGTTGTTGACGGGGTGCTCGTATCGATGCGGCAAGCCCCCAGCGGTTCGGGCATCCGCTATGAATCGGTTGATGCGGTTGGCACCTATGTCCTGCGCTCGAAAGGCTGGGATGCGACGATCACTCATCAGGCGACGGGATCAACAGCCCCTGAACGGATCTTGTACAGGAACTGTTCCAGTCGCTAAAGCATGACAGGCAAGCGGTGACGCCGGCCTATTGGAATGCCAAAGCGCGCAGCCCGATGACCACCCGCTCTGACCGTCAGATCAAGCGTTGGCTTCGCGGATCTTGTCGGCGGCTTCCTTGTTATAGCTCACGCCGTTCTCGTCGAACATCGAGTCCAGTTCGCCCGACAGGGTCATCTCGGTGATGATGTCGCAGCCACCGACAAACTCGCCCTTGACGTAAAGCTGCGGAATGGTCGGCCAGTCGGAATAGTCCTTGATGCCTTGGCGGATTTCGTCATCCGCCAGAACGTTGACGTCGGTATAATCAACACCCATGTAGTTCAGCACACCGGCGACGCGGCTGGAAAAGCCGCATTGAGGCATCTCCTTGGTGCCTTTCATGTAGAGCACGACATCATTGGCTTTGACGGTTTCGTCGATCCGGGTTTTTGCATCGCTCATCTTGCGTGTCCTTGTATCTGCCCAACGGGCGGTTCATTTCGTCATCCGGCGGCTAAGCCACCAGTTTCCTTTTTCCAACCTTTGGTTCTCGTCATGCACCTTTGACACCCCATCGGCCTCCCACGGGCGGCGTTTGAGGGTTTCGGGGTCAGGGCGCATGTCCGACAACCGGCGTCTGATGTTGCGTTTGAGATAAGCCTCAATCACAGCGGCGGCAACCACCAAGGCGACAATTCCGCAACCGATCCAGATCAGCCACCCGCTCATTTTCGCGGCGCCATCGCCCTGGCGTATTCTTGAGGGTCGCGAGAAACTACGATTGTTGTTCCATGCCCACCACCGGTCCCGTTCGATGCCCCAGCACCTCCAGAAACCAGACTACCGCCTTGGCCAGGAAGGGTTCCGGGTTTGTTGGTTGTCGATTTCGCGGAAAATGAAGATCGGACCGCGGCATAAATTCCGACAACTACCAGGAATGCCAAGCAAAGATATCCCCAGCCGACAAAAGTCATTCTGGCGCTTTTGTCGTCAATGCCAGTGCGTGCAACTCTCCGTCCGGGCCGTCCATCTTGCCTTTGAGTGCCGCATAGACCGCACGCTGTTGCTGAACCCGGTTCTTGCCGCGAAAGCTTTCATCCACCACCATGGCGGACATGTGAACGCCATCATTGCCACCGACCTGAATGTCCGCATCCGGAAAGGCTTGGCGCAGCAGCTTTTCGATTTCGTAAGCGCTCATCGGCATGTAGGTAACTCCAATAGGTCTTTCCCAAGATGTAGAGCGATGCGCAGAGGGGCGCAAGTGCGTCACGGCTGCGCGCAGATGCAAAGCCTGCGCCATTGTCAGAGCACAGGATTTGCCGCTATTTCAGACAGAAAGTACAGCCGGACGATCAGGCCACGGCGGCGGCAAAGCTGGAGCGGAATATCTCGCTCAACTCCGCCAGCGAGGCTTCGGAACTACCGATGCGTACACTGTCGCCGGTGAAGCGGCCGACGGATACCAGCGGCACGCCCGCCTGACCAGCGGCGATCATCAGCGCTTCGGCCTGATCGAAGTTGCAGGCAACCAGATAGCGGGCCTGATCTTCGCCGAACAGGAATTCGGTCGGTGCGTCATCCAGATGAACGCCCACGCCCGCCGCTTCGGCCAACTCGAACGCCGCCAGTGCAAGGCCGCCGTCGCCGAGGTCGGTGCAGGCTTTGATCATGCCGCGATTGGCTCGGATGAAATCGCCATTGCGCTTTTCGGCCTCAAGATCGACATGCGGCGCGTCGCCGTCTTCGCGGTGGAACACTTCGGCCAAAAGCGCAGACTGGCCAAGGTGGCCTGCTGTCTCACCGATCACCAGCGCCACATGACCCTCGCGTACTTCGTTGCCGATGATCTCGTCGGTCGAGGTCAGCAAGCCAACTGCGCCGATTGTCGGGGTTGGCAAGATCGCCTGACCATCTGTCTCATTATACAAGGACACGTTGCCCGATACGATCGGCATGTCCAGTGCGGCCACGGCCGCGCCGATACCTTTGAGTGCACCAACGAACTGCCCCATGATTTCCGGCTTTTCCGGATTGCCGAAATTCAGGTTGTCAGTGGACGCCAGTGGTTTCGCGCCAACGGCCGTCAGATTGCGATAGGCCTCGGCCACTGCCTGTTTGCCGCCTTCTTCGGGGTTGGCACGTACATATCGGGGGGTCACATCGCTGGTAAAGGCCAACACCTTGCCGGTGCCGTGCACCCGGATCATGCCTGCGCCCAGACCGGGCGTGCGGCTGCTGTCGGCCATGACCATGGTGTCATATTGCTCATAGACCCACTGCTTCGCCGCATAGTTGGGCGAAGAGAGCAGGGCGCGCAGGCCGTCCACCGGATCGATCTGCGGTACATCGGCCACAGGTTCCGCCGCAGGTGTGGGCACCCAGGGGCGGTCATATTCCGGCGCGGTGGATGACAGCTTTGACAAAACGAGATCGGCCTTGATCTCGCCATTGTGCTCGATCAGGAAACGGTCTTCGGCAATAGTTTCCCCGACAATAGCGAAATCCAGATCCCATTTCTCGAAAACTGCACGGGCCTCGGCCTCTTTCTCGGGCTTCAGGACCATCAGCATGCGTTCCTGAGATTCGCTGAGCATCATCTCATACGCGGTCATGTTCTCTTCGCGTTGCGGTACTGCATCGAGGTCCAACTTGATGCCCAGACCGCCCTTGTCGCCCATTTCCACCGCCGAACAGGTCAGGCCCGCCGCGCCCATGTCCTGAATCGAAATGACGGCGCCGGTCTGCATCAATTCCAGACAGGCCTCCATCAGGCGTTTTTCGGTAAAGGGGTCGCCGACCTGAACGGTGGGACGCTTCTCCTCGATCGTGTCGTCGAATTCGGCGCTGGCCATGGTGGCGCCGCCGACACCATCGCGACCGGTCTTGGCGCCCAGGTAAACCACCGGCATGCCGACGCCCGAGGCGGCAGAATAGAAAATCTTGTCGCTGTCAGCCAGACCCGCAGCAAAGGCGTTCACAAGGCAGTTTCCGTTGTAAGCCGGGTGGAACCGGACTTCACCACCAACGCAAGGTACGCCAAAACAGTTGCCATAGCCGCCGATGCCCTCGACGACTCCATTAACCAGCTGGCGGGTCTTGTGGTGGCCGGGCTCTCCAAAGCTCAGCGCGTTCATCGAGGCGATAGGGCGCGCGCCCATGGTGAATACATCGCGCAGGATGCCGCCGACACCAGTTGCAGCACCTTGGTACGGCTCGATGTAGGACGGGTGGTTGTGGCTTTCCATCTTGAAAACCACCGCCTGACCATCGCCGATATCGACGACGCCCGCGTTCTCGCCCGGACCACAGATCACTTGCGGACCCGAGGTGGGCAGCGTGCGAAGCCATTTCTTGGAGGATTTGTAAGAGCAGTGCTCGTTCCACATCGCTGAGAAAATTCCAAGCTCGGTAAAGGTCGGCTCGCGCCCGATGATTTCAAGGATCATGTCGTATTCATCGGGTTTCAGCCCATGGGCTGCGATCAGTTCCGGTGTGATGGCGGGCTCTTGCATCGTCTGTCCTGTCCCCAAGCTGGCCGATATTGCGGGCCTTTTAGGGCAAGGGCGTGCCGGGGGAAAGTGCCAAGAACGCGCAGATGGATCAGAAACGCTGGCCGACGTATATATAGAGCGTGTTTTCGTGCTGGTCATTCCGGCTGGCATCGACGGAAAAGTCCAGCGGAAATTTTTTTGACACCCTGTAGCGCGCGCCGATGCCAAAGGCTGCGTGCGTTCCGTCGGCGTCGAGATCCTGAAAGTGAGGGCCTACTTGCCCGACGCCCCCGAACGCGACCAACCCGATGCGGTCGGAAAGGCGCTGACGAAACTCGACCTGAAGCGAAGCCGAACGCAGATCGAGGAACTGGGTGGCGGAAAAACCGCGGAACGCATCCACGGTGCCAAGCCCGCATTGATCAAAGAATGGCGTCTCTGAGGATGACGCGCATAACGACAACCTGCTGGCTATGACCGAGCGGTCCCAGGGGCTGAGATAGAAAGTGTAGTTCACATAGGATTTGGAGTAATCCTGAATCAGCCCGCTGAGGCCATAACCGCGAAATGCCTCGAAATGCAGCGCGTGGCCGCGAGTGGGATAGATCGTGTCGTCGCGTGTGTCCCAGTCGGATACAACGCCGACATTGCCGATCTCCGCCCTCAGAAACTGATCGAATGGTGGAGGAATTGGCGGCAACCCCGCAAAGGCGGGGGTGATGGTTGTATCCAGATAGCGGAATGAGGCCCCAAATGACAGATCCGGCGTCACCCCATAGGATACGCTCAGTTTGCCCAGCGTTCCGTCTTGCCGGATCGGAATGATCCCCGTGCCGGTATACAGATCATATCGAAGGTCAGCTTTGCCATAGAGCGCCTTGATGATCCACCGGTTGTCATCAAGTTTCAGGCTGATTGCCGCGGCGCCTGCCTTGCTGCCATTGTCCGAACGAAGCCCCCCTCCACCGATGAAGGACGGGTCGGAACCTTCGTCGAGTTGAAACAAATACCCGGCTCCCAGCACCAGCCCCGAGCCAATCGTAGGGTTGGAAAATGGGATAGGGGCCACCACGAATGAACCGCGCCTGAACCCGTATTTCTCATCCTCGCTGGCATGTTCCAGGCCGCCGACATTGGTATCGACCACCCCGCGCGCATTTTGGGCGGAAACACTTCCTGCCATTAGCAGCAGTAACGCCGTCACAATGCTCGCCGCACTTCGAACCAAATCTACTCCTCGTCGGGGACACCTTGCATCCAAAGCCTCACTTTTTCTGCTCCTGCTGCGCGACTTGCTGGTTCACCGCCTCTCCGGCGGCCGCTCCGACCGCAGCTTTCTGTTCGTCGGTCAGGTGTTCGGCTTCTTCCAGTCCCGGAATCGCGACGCGAACTTCGCGGCGGGCAAAGTCGATACCGTTTTCCTTGAATGCGGATTTGACCCTGTTGAAAATCTCCTTGCGCAAGGTGAACTGCTTGCCCGGCTTTGCCATGAACTTGCCCCGGATGATCATGCCCACGTCATCGAAATCGAACACACCCTGCGACTTGAAGGGTTGCAGGAACCCTTCCTTGTGGAGCGGATCTTCCATCATTTCGGCACCGATTTTCTTGAAGATCTTCTTGACCTTGTTCGGATCAGTGTCGAAGGGCACCGTGAACTTGAGCTTCATGATCACCCAGTCGCGGCTGTAGTTCGTCAGTTTCTGGATTTCGCCATACGGGATGGTGTGAACCGGGCCGCGATGGTGGCGCAATTGCATCGAACGGATCGAGATTTTTTCAACGGTCCCGGTGGTGCCACCAACATCGACATATTCACCGACGCGGAATGCATCGTCGATCAGGAAGAAGATGCCGCCGACTATGTCCGAGACCAGCTTTTGCGCGCCAAAACCGATGGCCAATCCCATGATCCCGGCCCCTGCCAGCAAGGGCGTAATGTCAAGGCCCAGCGCTCCAAGAGCCAAGAGGCCGAATATCACGGCAATCGCGACCTGAGCCGTCACCCGAAGCAAGGGCAGCACCGTTGCCAGTCTTGAACCGCCGGCACCGCCGCCTTCGCCGGCTTCTTCGTCCGGGCTCTGTTCCGACGCGGTCTGCTCCCTGGCCAGACGCCGGTTGATCCACAAAGAGACGATTTCGTTCAGAATATAGCCAATGGCCGCGATGATGAAGAACTGGATCACCTTGCCACCGGCATCCGTGCCGACACCGGCAATTTCCTGCAAGTCCAGATCCCATGCATTTGCGATCATCAGGACAACAAAAACCCCGGCAAGAACGCGCCCGATCCGGATGTAGCTGCGTTTTGTCGACTTGTATGCGCGCTCGGCAATCGGCCCGCCTCCGATCATCGGAGGTTGCAGGTGGCGCACCAGCCCGCGGATCAGGGTGTCGATGGCCGGCACGATCAAAAGCCAGAACATGGTCGTGAAATGGGCGCCTTCCGCCAAAGTGGCCAGAACCTCCGGATTGCGGATTGCTGACAGGTACTCGACGACGAACCACATCACGACCGATACGCCGATGGCGAAGTAAGGATAAAGTTCCGCCACGCGTTCATCGAATTGGGTGCGGTCCGGATCCGTCCCGCGCATCATATCGCTCAGGCCGTCGCGGGCGGTCCAGGCAATCAGCGCGATATAGATGTGAATAGAGGTGTTCAGCCAGAACCCAAGGCGGGTTTCGGCCATCGATACACCATTTTCGACGTTGAATACGATGATGAACAAGGTGAAACCGATCAGCAGGAAAAGGCCGATCAAGTTGCGGTGCAGGTACTTCGCCCAGTGATCGTTGACATTGACCAATCGCAGCGAAGATTTTTCGGGGGCCAGAACAAAGCGCGAGATCGCAGCACCAAGTCTTGGAAACCAGATCAGATAAAAGACGAATGGCGCCACATGGGCGATCTGTTGTTCGTCAAGCAACCTCCGTCCGACGAACACCAAGACATAATAGAACACGACCAGGCCCAGCAGTTCCCGACAGAAACGGCGGAACAGGAAAGTCACTGCCCCACGGAGGTCGGCGGACGCATCGCCGGGAACGGCTCTGGTCCATCTCCTTGTCCACAGGCCTACGGCCTTTTCGGCAGCATATCCGATTGCCAGTGCCAGCAAGGTGTATCCGAAAAGCGAAAGCAGCCTTCCTGACCCGAAAGTGGTGGCAAAATTGGTAATCGCTTCAAGTTGTTTGGAAAAGAGAGATGGCAATTTCCTGATCACGTCTACCCAGGATGCAGCCATCGCATTGACGGTATCTGTGATGGAAGTGACGAGGCCTTTTTTCGGGCTGCCGGAGTCAGATTGCTTTTTCGCCACCGCATCAAGGCGTTCCAGCAAGAGCGCCCTGACCTGGTCGTCCGACATTCGCGCCACAAGATCGTCCACCTGATCTGGTGTCAGATCTTCGGGAACGACGGGTGTTGTTGCGGAACTGGCCGACGAATTGCTGCCAGGTACCTGCGCGATCGACACAGTTCCCAGGATGGCAAAAAGAAAGGCTGCCACAACCAAGCGGAAGAAGCGGAACATATAAGACCCTCGGTAACGAAATTGTGTTTGTTTTCCGCGATCATATGCTGTTGCCACATATTTTCCAGAGAAATCCATAGAATCCGGCGGGTCGGGGAAAAAGCAAAAAAAAGGCCGAGCTCTAAGCTCGGCCAAAGTCCAACAGGGAGGTATGAAGGAAGTAAGCGTTGCAGCATCACCGCCTTCGAGATGTCATTTAGTAATGAGTTACCGACCGTTCAAGAGAAACTAGGGTGCAAGCGCCTCATGTCCGATATGATCAGCGTGCATAGCTACAGTTTTCCGAGTTGCCTCAGATGCTTGCGGTGCGCGATGATCTCATCCTGCACGAAATCGCGAAACGCCGCGATGCGCTGTGAATGTCTCAGTTCTTCGGGATAGGCAAGATACACCGGAACATCCGCGCTTTCGATATCAGGCAGAACCCGAACGAGATCCGGGAAATCTTCGGTTACGTAGTCAGGCAGGACGCCAATTCCGAGATTGTGCAGAACGCCCTGCAACACCCCAAAATAATTGTTCACGGTCAACAACGAGCCGGGATTGTACGTCATCAGATGTTGGACAAGTGACGCGCTGGCACCGACCTGTGCGGCGGACGGATTCTGGCAGATCAGGCGGTGGTTTACCATGTCGCTCAGGGATTGCGGCATTCCGTTGTGACTGTCGAGATAGCCATTTGTGGCGTAAAGCTGCATCTGCACGGTCATCAGACGTTTTCTGACAAGATCAGCCTGACTGGGCTCTTTCATCCGGATCGCCACGTCTGCTTCGCGCATCGGCAGGTCCAGCACACGCTCCTCCAGCATCAGATCGATGTTCAGATCGGGGTATTTCTCATAAAGCTTGGGCAGGCGTGGCGCCAGCCACAAAGTTCCGAACCCAAAGGTCGTGGTGACGCGTAATTCGCCGAATACCTCGTCTTCGCTGTCTCGAATACGCGCTGCGGCGGCGTCCAGCCGCTTGGACATGGCGGATGTGGCGTCAAACAGCAATTCGCCTTGTTCGGTGAGAATCAGCCCGCGTGCATGGCGATGAAACAGGGTCGAATTGAGTGATTCTTCCAGTGCTCGGATCTGTCGGCTGACCGCAGATTGCGACAGATTCAGTTTGTCCCCGGCATGTGTCAGGCTGCCCGCATCGGCAACCGCGTGAAATATTCTGAGCTTGTCCCAATCCATCGCAGCAACTTTCGTTATGAGCCAGCAGCCCTATATGAAAGAGGTAACAATTTCCACATTCAAACGATGACGTTGTAACGGAAACAAGAAAATTACCTATACAGGTCAGAAATTATGACCTAATATTGAGGCAACGTGTAGCACGCTGTTTGGCGAGGGGAGACGTCGGATGAGTCAGCAAAAGATTTCGCTCAATGACCGGTTCGATCTGGAAAAGAGCCCGGTCCTTTTGAACGGAACGCAGGCGCTGGTGCGCCTGATGCTCATGCAAAAGGAACGAGACCGTCAGGCGGGCCTGAATACCGCAGGGCTTGTCACCGGCTATCGCGGATCACCACTGGGGGCAGTCGACCTCCAGATGAGCCGCGCGCAAAAGCAATTGGCGCAGAATGACGTCGTGTTTCAGTATGGCTTGAACGAGGATCTGGCCGCGACTGCCCTGTGGGGCAGTCAGCAGGCGGGGTTGCGCGGCGATGGCAAATACGACGGCGTGTTCGGCCTTTGGTACGGCAAGGGGCCGGGGGTCGATCGCTCAGGCGACGTGATGCGACACGCCAACATGTCTGGAACCGGCGCGCATGGCGGTGTGCTGATGGCCATGGGGGACGACCACACCGGCGAAAGCTCGACCGTGCTGCACCAATCGGAATGGTCGCTGGTCGATATGTACATGCCCGTGGTCAGCCCGGCGGGCGTGCAGGAAATCCTCGATTACGGTATCTACGGCTTTGCACTCAGCCGGTTCGCCGGCGTTTGGGTCGGTCTCAAGACCATGAAGGACACCATCGAAGTGACATCGGTCGTGGATGGCAGACCCGACCGCATGAACCTGGTGGTGCCCGAGTTCAACATGCCCGAAGGCGGCCTGAACATCCGATTGGGGGATACTCCGCACCTGCAAGAGGGGCGTATCATCGACTTCAAACGGTTTGCCGCCGAAACCTTTTCTCATGCGAACAAGATGGACAAGCGCATGTGGGGCAAACCCGGCGCCAAGATCGGCATCGCGGCGGCTGGCAAGAACTGGCTCGATCTCGTGCATGCAATGTCGCTGCTGCACATTGACGAGAAAGAAGCCGAGAGGCTGGGGATCACCACATACAAGATCGGCCAGACCTTCCCGCTGGACATGCAGGGATTCCATGACTGGGCCGAGGGCCTGGATCTGATCATCATCGTCGAGGAAAAACGCAAGCTGATCGAGGTGCAGGTCAAGGAGGCGATCTTTGACGACCGCCGTGGTCGTCGCGTCTATGGCTGGTACAAGGGTGGGGCAGGAACCATGCACCGCGACGAACTGTTCCCGACCCGCGGCGCGCTTGATCCGGTGATGATTGCCGAAAAGATCGGACACATCCTGATCGAAGAGGGGCACGATACCGACGGCATTCGCGCGGGGTTGAGCAAACTTGACGATGCCCGCCGCGCCGACAATGCACAGGAAATCGCATCCCGCCTGCCGTATTTCTGTTCGGGCTGCCCGCATAACACCTCGACCAAGGTGCCGGACGGCAGCCGGGCCTATGCCGGGATCGGTTGCCATTACATGGTGCAATGGATGGATCGGAGCACGACCGGCTTCACCCAGATGGGCGGCGAGGGTGCGAACTGGATCGGCGAGGCGCCGTTTTCGACCACCAAACACGTGTTCCAGAACCTGGGCGACGGAACCTACAACCATTCCGGCGTTCAGGCGATCCGGGCCGCTCTGGCTGCGGGCACGAACATCACATTCAAGATCCTGTTCAATGATGCGGTCGCCATGACCGGCGGCCAGCACAACGAAGGCGATCTGACCGCCGACCGGATCGTGCGTGAAGTGCATGCAATGGGTGTTCGGCACATTGCGGTAGTCTACGACGAAAAAGAGGATGTGGACTTCAAGACCCTGCCGTCGGGCGTGAAAACCTTCGAGCGCGCGGATTTGCCGAATGTCCAGAAAACGTTCCGCGACATCGAAGGCGTTTCCGTTATCGTCTATATCCAGACCTGCGCAGCCGAGAAGCGCCGTCGCCGCAAACGCGGCAGCTTTCCTGACCCGGACAAGCGGGTGTTCATCAATACCGACATCTGCGAAGGCTGCGGCGATTGCGGCGTGCAA
Organism: Ruegeria sp. CI1; assembly: GCF_056536925.1. NCBI lineage: Bacteria > Pseudomonadati > Pseudomonadota > Alphaproteobacteria > Rhodobacterales > Roseobacteraceae > Ruegeria > Ruegeria sp. CI1. Next base: position 306,173 of record NZ_JBQFQP010000002.1, read on the forward strand.
TCGAACTGCGTCTCGATCGTGCCCAAGGAAACCGAACTGGGCCGAAAGCGGGCCATCGATCAGTCAAGCTGCAACAAGGATTTCTCCTGCCTCAACGGCTTCTGCCCGTCCTTCGTGACCGTGGAAGGGGCCAGGATCCGCAAAGAGGCAACGACCGAAATCGACATTCCGCACCTGCCGATGCCGACGCTGCCGGAAATTGACGGCACCCATAACGTCGTGATCACCGGTGTCGGTGGCACCGGCGTCGTGACCATCGGCGCGGTACTGGCGCAAGCTGCGCAGATCGACGGCAAGGGCGCTGGAATGATGGAGATGGCCGGCCTCGCCCAAAAAGGCGGTGCGGTTCAAATCAACTGCCGGCTGGCGAACAAGCCCGAAGATATCAGCGCGATCCGTGTCGCCACGGGCGAGGCACACACTCTGATCGGTGGCGATCTGGTGGTATCTGCCGGGGCCAAGACGCTTGGCCTGACGCAGACCGGAAAAACCGGCGCCGTGGTCAACAGCCACGAGATCATCACCGGTGATTTCACCCGCAATACCGAATTCCAGATTCCGGCGGATCGCCTGACGCTGGCATTGCAGGCGCGGCTGAAGGACAAGCTCGACTTGTTCGACGCTTCGGAACTGGCACGCGCCGTTATGGGGGATTCGATCTATTCCAACATGATGATCTTTGGCGCTGCCTGGCAGCGGGGCCTGTTGCCGATCAGCCATGATGCGATCCTGGAAGCGATCGACCTGAACGGTGCTGCCGTGGAACGCAACAAGCGAGCGTTCGAAATCGGGCGCTGGGCGGTTCTGCATCCCGATGAAGTGGCGAACATAGTTCAACCCAACGTTGTCGATCTGCCAAAGACACTTGATGAAAAGATCGACTACCGCGCCGATCTTCTGGTCGACTATCAGGGCAAACGGTTGGCCAAGCGCTATCGCAAGATGCTGGATGGTATTGACGACACCGGTCTCAAAGAAGCGCTGGCCGAAGGGTACCACAAGCTTTTGGCCTACAAGGACGAATACGAAGTTGCCCGGATGTTGCTGAGCAGTCGCGAAAAAGCGGCGGAAGAGTTCGACGGCGACCTGAAGATGACGCTCCACCTTGCTCCGCCGATCTTTGGCGGAATGGGGCCGGGCGGACGCCCGAAAAAACGCGAATACGGCGAATGGATGCTGGGGCCGCTCAAGCTCCTGTCGCGGATGAAGGCGCTGCGTGGGACGCCGCTTGACCCCTTCGGCTTCAGTGCCGAACGAAGGATGGAGCGCGCGCTGATCCGGCAATACGAAAAGGACATGAAAGAGGTCCTGCCCAAGCTGACGCCGCAAACCCGCGAAGCGATCATTGCGCTGGCGCGTCTGCCTTTGGATATCCGGGGATTTGGGCCAGTGAAAGTGGCATACGAAGCCAAGGCCGCGAAACGGCGCGAAGAGCTTCTGGCAGTGATCCGTCAAGGCGGGCCAGAGGTCAGGAACGCCGCCGAATAAACCGTCACACTCCGGTTACAGAGGCTATGCAAAAACGGTGTCCGCCCTTATCTAGCGGGCATCGAATCGGAGTGTGCCATGCCTTCGCACCGTCATATCGCACGCGACATCACCTACGCGCATTCCGCCGCCACGCGGGGCGGGCGAGCGGTGATCCGGCTGATGGAAAACACAACCGGGCGGCTGCGCCTGATCAAGCGGGCGGACGGGTACGAAAACGAGGTCGCCGCCGGGCGCGATTTCTGGGCCGTCATGGTCGAGCGTTACGGACTGACGCTGGATGTCGTGGGCGGTTCGCTGTCGAATATTCCCAATCAAGGCCCGCTGATTCTGATTGCGAACCATCCCTACGGAATTCTCGACGGTCTGATGATGGGGCACATCCTGTCGCAGACTCGGGGCGATTTCCGGATTTTGGCCAATCGGGTATTCCGCAAGGCAGAGGATCTGGATCGGGTTGTTCTGCCCGTGTCATTCGATGACACCAAGGAGGCGGTCAAGACGAACCTTGATACCCGGCGCGTGTCGCTTGATTACCTCAGCGAGGGTGGGGCGATTGGCATCTTTCCCGGCGGCACCGTCAGCACCTCTGCCCGGCTGTTCTCGCACCCCATGGACCCGGGTTGGCGCGGGTTCACCGCGCGTATGATCGGAAAATCCAACGCGGTCGTTGTGCCCCTGTTCTTCGACGGCCATACCTCGCGCCTGTTCCAGATCGCCAGCCACCTGCACAGCACGTTGCGCATGGGGCTGCTGATCAAGGAGTTCAGGAAACGCGTCGATACACCCGTGCGTGTGGTGGTCGGAAACCCCATCGGACGCGACATTCTGGACCCGTTGTCGCGCGACACGCGCAAGATGATGGATTTTCTTCGCAAAGCCACGTATGAGCTGTCTCCGGAGCCGTTGAAATCGTATGACTACGGCTATGAATTCGAGGAACGGCATCGCGCCTGAAGGTCAAATGGCAGTAGGTATCTTTGATTCCGGATTGGGCGGTCTGACCGTTCTAAACGCCGCGCAGAAACGTCTGCCGGACGTCGATTTCCTGTACTATGCCGACAGCGCCCATGCGCCCTATGGCGTTCGGGACGCCGAGGATATCTATCAACTGACCCGCAGCGCGGTGTATGACCTCTGGGGTCGGGGCTGCAACCTTGTGATTCTGGCCTGCAACACCGCCAGCGCCGCCGCTCTGCGGCGGATGCAGGAGGCGGGGGTGCCCAAAGGCAAGCGCGTGCTGGGCGTCTTCGTTCCCTTGATCGAGGCCCTGACCGAACGGCAATGGGGCGACAACTCACCGCCGCGCGAGGTGGAAACCAAGCATGTCGCGCTGTTTGCAACCCCTGCGACTGTGGCCAGCCGCGCCTTCCAGCGTGAACTGGCTTTCCGCGCCATCGGCGTGGATGTCGAGGCGCAAAGCTGTGGCGGCGTCGTCGACGCCATAGAAGAGGGCGACCTGATCCTGGCCGAAGCGCTCGTGCGCAGCCATGTTGATGCGCTCAGACGCAAGATGCCGCATCCGCAGGCCGCCATTCTGGGTTGTACGCACTATCCGTTGATGGAAACCACGTTCCAGGAAGCGCTGGGGCCGGACGTCAAGGTGTTCAGTCAGGGCACGCTGGTGGCCGACAGTCTGGCCGATTACCTTGAACGGCACCCCAACATGCTTGGCGAGGGGGCGGGCGGGTATCTGACCACCGGCAAACCGGGTTTTGTCAGCGACCGGGCGACGCAGTTCCTCCGACGACGGATCACCTTCGAGGCCGCCTGACTTCGGTCAAGGACGGTATTGATCCAATTTCCTATTTCCGTGACCGTCACATCGGCGGTCAACACATGTGACACCCAAGAGAAGAGGTCTGACATGACCCACAAGATCGCAATTCTGGGCGCATCCGGTTACACCGGCGCCGAACTGGTGCGGCTGATCGCCGAGCACCCGAACATGGACATCGTGGCACTCGCCGCCGAGCGCAAGGCGGGCCAGAGCATGGCCGAAGTCTTTCCGCATCTGCGGCATCTCGACCTGCCGGTGTTGTGCAGGATCGACGAGATCGATTTCGACCAGATCGACCTGTGTTTCTGCGCGCTTCCCCACAAGACCAGCCAGGAGATCATTCGCGATCTGCCCAAGACGCTGAAAATCGTGGACCTTTCCGCCGATTTCAGGCTGCGCAACCCGGCCGAATACCAGAAGTGGTACGGCAATCCGCATGCCGCCTTGGAGTGCCAGGCCGAGGCCGTCTATGGCCTGACCGAGTTCTACCGCGACGAAATCAAAGACGCGCGGCTGGTGGCGGGCACCGGATGTAACGCCGCAACAGGTCAATATGTTCTGCGACCCCTGATTTCAGCAGGGGTTATCGATCTGGATGACATCATTCTCGATCTGAAATGCGCGGTTTCCGGGGCAGGGCGGGCGTTGAAGGAAAACCTCCTGCACGCAGAGCTGAGCGAAGGCTACAACGCCTATGCCATCGGCGGCACCCACCGGCATTTAGGCGAATTCGATCAGGAATTCTCCAGGATCGCCGGGCGTACCGTGCATGTGCAGTTCACGCCGCATCTGATCCCGGCCAATCGGGGCATTCTGGCCACCACTTACGTGCATGGTGACCCCCACAGCGTCTATGAAACCCTGTGCGATGCCTATGAAAACGAACCCTTTATCCAGATGCTGCCTTTTGGCGAGGCACCTTCGACCCATCACGTAAGGGGTTCGAACTTCTGCCATATCGGGGTGACCGCCGACCGGATCGAACGGCGCGCCATCGTGATCGGTGCGCTGGATAACCTGACAAAAGGTAGCAGTGGCCAAGCCTTGCAGAACGCCAACCTGATGTTAGGTGAGCCTGAAACGACGGGCCTGATGATGGCCCCGCTATTCCCGTGAGGACGACATGAAATCGCTCAAGAAACGACGCCGCGTACAAGTTATTCTGCTGGCCGTGGTGGCCCTCGCGTTGGCGACCGGTTTGATTGGGTACGCGATGCGCGACGGCATCAACTTTTTCCGCGCGCCCAGCCAGATCATCGCCGAACCGCCGGAACCGACCGAAGTGTTCAGGATGGGCGGGCTGGTCGAAGAAGGCACATTGGTGCGTGGGCAGGGCGAGACGGTGCAGTTCTCGGTGACTGATGGCGGCGAAAGCGTGCCAGTGGTCTTTACCGGCGTTCTACCTGACTTGTTTGCCGAGAATCAGGGCATGATCGGCACGGGCCGTTACGTGAACGGTGTCTTTGAAGCGACTGAAATTCTTGCAAAACACGACGAAACCTACATGCCGAAAGAGGTAATGGACGCACTCAAGGATCAAGGCGTCTACAAGGAGCCCGGCGAAAGCTGATCTTGCCACCGCTTCATTCCGAACTGTTCCATCAGGGCGTTGCATATGCAACGCCCTGTTTGCTTGCGCAGGGTAAACCCTTTGTGGCGCAGCGTCTGGCCGGACTTGCGGAGGGTTGGCATGCAGACGGTAAGACAGATCGCCGAAGAAATCGTTGCGCGCGAGGGTGGTTTCGTAAACGACCCGGACGATCCGGGTGGGGCAACGAAATATGGGGTCACAATCCACACGATGCGCCGCTTGGGGCTGGATCTGGACAAGGACGGCACAATCGGTGTTTCGGATGTCCGGCAACTGACGCGCGGACAGGCCGTCGAGGTCTTTCTTGTGCACTATTTCCGAAAACCCCGGATCGGCGAGATGCCGGAGTCATTGCAGGCGCCCTTGTTCGACATGTACGTCAATGCAGGATCACAGGCGGTGCGCATCTTGCAAACCTTGCTGCGCGACATGGGATTCGATCTGGCCGTGGATGGCCTGATCGGGCCACAATCCGTTCGCTCAGCATTCGAGGCTTCGCGCCCGAATGCCCTGATTTTGCGGGACGCCTACGGCATCGCGCGCCGCAACTACTACTTCCGCCTTGCCGATCAACGACCGGCGTCACGCAAATACGTGCGCACCAGAAGCGCAGGCAAGGGAGGTTGGATCAAACGGGCCGAGGCTTTCATCTCGCCCCGCTATCATCTGAATGAAAAGGATTTTCTGGAAAGGATCGCGTCATGGGGTTGATTTCGGGCATCCTGGGTTTCCTGTTCGGTAACGGCCGCAACCTGGTCGCCGAAACTGCCGAAGTGTTCCGCGAGAATGCCGAGGCAGAGGCCGGGCGTCAGCTGACCCTGCAAACCCAGGCCATGGGACAGTTCGGCGCCGAATTCTCGGTGCCGCGAAAAGGCGGGTTCGACCGGTTCGTGGATGGGCTGAACCGCTTGCCACGCCCCGCGCTGGCCTTCGGTACACTGGGCCTGTTTGTTGCCGCAATGGTTGATCCGCTGTGGTTCGCCGAACGGATGCAGGGCATTGCATTGGTGCCCGAACCCCTTTGGTGGTTGCTCGGGGTGATCGTGTCTTTCTATTTCGGCGCGCGGCATCAGGCCAAGTCACAGGATTTTCAGCGTGAAATCGCCGGGGTCGTCGAACGGGTCCCGCAGGTCACCCGGAATATCGCCGCACTTCGCGAGATGCGGGCTGACAGCCCCGGCGCGGCTGATCCGGACGGCGACGCGGCGCTGACGGTTTCCACGGTGGAGGCACAGGAAAACCCCGCCCTTGAGGACTGGCGCAAGCAGCGCAGGGGCTGAGCCGCGACACTTTGTGCGGGTCCGCGGGGCGAAAGTGATTGGAACCTCCCCGGGCCTCGCAGTATATACCGGGCCATGATTACAGAGCTTGGCCATTTCGCCCTGATCCTCGCCTTTCTGGTTGCCATCGTGCAATCGGTTGTCCCGCTCGTCGGAGCACACAAACGCTGGTCCGGGTGGATGGCGATGGCCGAACCCGCCGCGATGGTGCAGTTTTTGCTGACCTCCTTTGCGTTTGGCGCACTGGTCTGGGCCTTCGTTACCTCGGACTTCTCGCTCAGGGTCGTCGTGCAGAACAGCCACTCGGCCAAGCCGATGATCTACAAGATCAGCGGCACCTGGGGGAACCACGAAGGCTCGATGCTGTTGTGGGTGCTGATCGTGACCCTGTTCGGGGCCATGGCGGCCTGGTTCGGCGGCGGCCTGCCGCCCACTCTGAAAGCGCGCGTGCTGGCGGTGCAATCGGCCATCGCGGTTGCATTCTTCGGCTTCATCCTGTTCACCTCGAACCCGTTCGAACGCCTGATCGTGGCGCCCTTTGACGGGCAGGACCTGAACCCTTTGCTGCAAGACCCGGGTTTGGCCTTCCACCCGCCGTTCCTCTACCTTGGATATGTCGGCCTCAGCATGGCCTTCAGCTTCGCCGTGGCCGCCCTGATCGAAGGCCGCGTGGACGCCGCGTGGGGCCGCTGGGTAAGGCCGTGGACGCTGGCTGCGTGGATTTTCCTGACCATCGGCATCGCGCTGGGGTCGTGGTGGGCTTATTACGAACTGGGCTGGGGCGGTTTCTGGTTCTGGGACCCGGTCGAAAACGCGTCTTTCATGCCGTGGCTTCTGGCGGCGGCGTTGCTGCACTCGGCCATCGTTGTCGAGAAACGCGAAGCGCTGAAAAGCTGGACGATCCTGCTGGCGATCATCGCCTTCGGGTTCTCGCTGATCGGCACGTTCATCGTGCGTTCGGGTCTCCTGACCTCGGTGCACGCCTTTGCCAATGACCCGGAACGTGGCGTGTTCATCCTGTTCATCATGGCATTCTTCATCGGCGGCGCGCTGACCTTGTTCGCGGCGCGCGCGCAGGCGATGGAGGCCAAGGGCGTGTTCGGCATGGTCAGCCGCGAAAGCGCACTGGTGCTGAACAACATCCTGCTTGCCGTTGCGTGTTTCGTGGTCTTCTTCGGCACTCTCTGGCCGATCGTGGCCGAGATGGCCTTTGACCGTAAACTGTCGGTCGGCGCTCCTTTCTTCAACGCAGCCTTCACCCCGTTCATGGTCGCCCTGGGCATCATCCTGCCGCTTGGCTCCATGCTGCCCTGGAAACGCGGCAAGCTGGGCAAGGCGGCCTGGTCCCTGCGCTACGCGTTTGGCCTTGCCGTCGCGCTGGCGTTGCTGGTCTGGGTCATGCAGACGGGGCGCAGCGCCCTTGGGCCGGTCGGCCTGTTCCTGGGCGCCTGGATCACCTTTGGGGCCGCCGTCGATCTTTGGGGCCGGACCGGCCGCAAGGGCAGCTTAAGCCGCATGATGCGCCTGCCGCGCGCCGATTGGGGCAAGGCGGTCGCACATTCCGGGCTGGGCATCACCATGTTCGCCATCGCGGGACTCATGGCCTGGGAGGTCGAGGATATTCGCGTGGCGCAAATGGGCGAGCCTTTCGAGGTCGGCGGTTTCACCCTGACGCTTCAGGACGTACGGCGCGTTGACGGGCCGAACTATGTCTCGACCATGGGCACCGTGAAGATCGAGAAAAACGGCCGCGTCATCACCATGCTCAACCCTGAGAAACGGGACTACCCGGTGTCCCGGATGCCGACGACCGAGGCCGCCATCGACTACCGCTTCCTGCGCGATCTCTATGTGGTCATCGGCGATCGTCAACTGGACGGCAGCTGGACCATGCGGACCTATATCAAACCATTTGCCAACTGGATCTGGGGCGGCTCGATCCTGATGGCGCTTGGCGGGTTGCTGTCCCTGACGGACCGGCGTTTCCGCGTCGCCGCCGGCGCGCGCAGATCCCCCCAGGCCGGAGTGCCCGCAGAATGAAACGGCTGATCCTGATCCTGATGCTGTTGGCCAGCCCCGTTCTGGCCGTGCAACCCGACGAAGTGCTGGATGACCCGGTGCTGGAAGGGCGCGCGCGCGAACTCAGCCAGGGCTTGCGCTGCCTCGTCTGCCGCAATGAAAGCATCGACGAAAGCAACGCGGAACTGGCCCGTGACCTGCGCATTCTGGTGCGCGAACGTCTGGTGGCGGGAGACACGGATGAAGAGGCGATCGACTTCATCGTCGACCGCTATGGCGAATACGTCCTGCTCAAACCAACGGCCAGTGGCGCGAACTGGCTTTTGTGGCTGGCCGGGCCAATCATGTTGCTGGTCGCGGCAATCATGGGCTGGAATTTCGTTCGCAACAGATCCAGCAGGAAAACGGTGCCGTCCGAGGCCGACCTCAGCGATCAGGAAAAGGAACGGCTGCGCCAAATTCTCGAAGAGTGACGCGCGGTTCCGCTTTCCCATAACGTCAGGTTGCGCCAGTTTGCGTTCAAACGGAACGCAGGCGAGGGGCATCCCATGCAGTATGACACCATCACGTTCGAGATTGCCGATAACCTGGCGGTCCTGACGCTGAACCGGCCCGAGAAGATGAACGCGCTGACAAGCCAGATGCGGGCCGAGATCACCTATGCAATGCACGAAGGCGCAAAGCACGCGCGTGCCATTGTCCTGACCGGGGCGGGCGGGGCGTTCTGCACCGGGCAGGACCTGGGCGATGCCTCCAGCACCGGCAAGATCGATCTGGAACGCGCCTTGCGCGACGAATACGAACCGATGCTGCAATCGGTCTATGACTGCCCGGTGCCCACCATTGCCGCCGTGAACGGCCCTGCCGCCGGGGCGGGCGCAAACCTGGCCTTGTGTGCGGACGTCGTCATCGCTGCCAAGAGCGCCTATTTTCTGCAGGCTTTTGCGCGGATCGGCCTGATGCCGGATGCGGGCGGCACATGGTTCATGCCGCGCCAGATGGGGTTCGCCAAGGCGATGGGTGCGGCCCTTTTCGCCGACAAGATCAGCGCGCGTCAGGCCGAAGACTGGGGACTGATCTGGGAAGCGGTCGCCGACGATGACTTCGAGGCGCATTGGCGCAAGCGCGCGGCCTATCTGGCCAGTGGTCCGACTGCGGGGTTCGCCGCGATCAAAAGGGCAATCCGTGGCAGCTATGACCGGACGTTGCCCGAACAGCTGGCGGTCGAGGCGCATCTGCAGGGCGAATGCGGCCGCACCCGCGATTTCGCCGAAGGCGTCGTGGCGTTTCTGGAAAAGCGTCCGCCAAGGTTCGAGGGCCGCTAAGCCATTGACAGACAGGGGCAGCAGGGCGTCATGATCGGTATATGACTGCACCGACCCCCAGCCCCTGCGCGGCGGTCCTTGAACATCTGACCGGCAAGAACCGCGGCCATTACTCTTGGATCACCGCCGATGCGATGGACATCTGGCTGGATCAGTCCGGCGGTCTTCGTGTTTTGCCGCCCGGAGCGCAGCTGCCTGATGGGACGTTCGCCGCCCGCGTGCTGAGGGATTGCGAAACCTTTTCGGTCGAGGCATCGGGCGGTGTCGACATCTGGGTCAACCGGCGTGCGGTGCAAAAGGCCGAGTTGAAACAGGGCGACATGATCGAGTTCGGGGAAACCGGCCCCTTGTCCCGGCTCCGGATATACGATGACCTGACCCGCCCCAAGCCGACATTCGCCGAAATTCTGGACGACGCGATGTGCTATCTGCGCAGCAGCCGCAAACCGTTCTTCCGACGCTTGAGCCGCGCGGTTCTTGGAACGCTCCGAAGAACCGCCACCGACACCAGCTTGCTGTTTCGCGCCGGCGTCCTGCTTGCCTTGGCCGTGCTGACGCTCGCCGTGGTGCTGCAATATCGCGAAGACCGGACCCTTAGGGCACAAATGGAAAGCGGCCAGTTTCAGGTCGATTCCCTCGCCGCAGCCTTGTCCGAGGCACAGCGCGATGCGCTGCACCCCGGTGATCTCGCGGCGCTCGAGGAAGATTTCCGCAACCGGCTATCCGTGAATACCGAACGCCTTCAGTCGCTCGAGGCACAGTCCCAGGCCGCGATGCGCGTTGTCGGACAGGCGGCGGCATCGGTGGCGTTCCTTCAGGGCGGCTATGGGCTGCGGCACCGGGAAAGCGGGCAAATGCTGCGGCAGGTCGTGGATGCAGGCGGCGTACCGATCCGCTTGCCCAACGGGCAGCCGATGCTGTCGCTCGACGGCAATGGTCCGGTGGCCGAGGTTCAGTTCAACGGAACCGGTTTCGTTCTGTCGGATCGCCCGGTGATCGTGACCAACCGGCATGTGGCCGTACCCTGGGATGACGAACCCGGTGTCCGCTTGGGCGGCGAAGTGATGGAGCCGGTGATGACACGCTTTGTGGGGTACTTCCCGGGTGGGATCGGGCCGATTGATCTGGCACCGGGCACCGTCAGCGAAACGGCGGACCTGGCGTTGCTTGCGCCAGTATCGCAAACCGACCTGCCGCCGGGCATTCCGCTGGCCGATGCCGCGCCGGTTCCAGGGCAAGAGGTGCTGGTCATGGGTTATCCGACCGGCTTGATGTCGCTGCTGACGCAATCGGGCGAAGAATTCGTGCAGGCGCTGCGGGAACGTGGCGAAACCGGGTTCTGGGACGTCGCCGCGCGGCTGTCCGAAGCAGGCCTGATGTCACCGCTATCCAGCCGCGGCATCGTGGGGCAGGCAACGACCGCTGCAATCGTCTATGACGCGGAAACCACGCATGGCGGCAGTGGCGGGCCGGTCCTGAACCTGCGCGGCGAAGTGGTGGCGGTCAACGCCGCCATCATCCCCGAGTTCGGTGGATCGAATTTCGGTGTCCCGGCCGCTCAGGTCCGGGCGCTGCTGCAGGCGCCCGGTGCAAGCCAGTGATCAGGCGCGGCGACGGCGGCGCGCCCGGCGCTCCGGACCTGCGGCGTCATCGCCGGTGCCGTCCGAGGCCGAGGTGAACGACCCAAGGGCCGCAGTTATCTGATCCAGCGTCGGACGCTCACCGCGGGGACGCGTATCCAGCGCCTCGCGCATCTTGCGCAGGTGTTCGGGCATGGTGCCGCAGCAGCCACCGATGATCTTCGCCCCGGCATCCCGCGCCATCGCCGCATAGTCACCCATCAGGTCGGGCGTTCCGTCATAGTGAATGTGACCATCCACGTATTTGGGAATTCCGGCATTGCCCTTCGAGATCAGCGGGCGCTCGGTGCCTTGTGCGGCGAACCCCAGAACCGTGCGCAGGATATCCGACGCGCCGGTGCCGCAGTTTGCGCCGAAGGCCAGCGGCGGATTGGGCAGGGTTTCCACCAGCTGCGCCAGATCCGACGATGTCACGCCCATCATGGTGCGCCCGGCAGTGTCGAAACTCATGGTGCCGCACCAGGGCATATCGGCCAGGGCAAAGGCCTCGGCCGCGGCGCGAAACTCCTCGGGCGCGCTGATGGTTTCCAGCCACAGCACGTCAACGCCGCCTTCCTTCAAGCCCTCGGCCTGTTCGTGAAACATCTCGACCGCGGCGGCATGCGACAGGCTGCCGACCGGCTCCATGATCTCGCCCGTCGGGCCAACCGATCCCGCCACGATCACCGTGCGACCGGCCTTGTCGGCCACCTCGCGGCCCAGTTCGGCCCCGATCCGGTTCAACTCGCGCACCCGGTCCTGCGCATCGTGCAGCTTCAGCCGGGCAGCGGTGCCGCCGAATGTGTTTGTCAGAAACAGATCGCTCCCGGCCTCGACCGACCCCCGATAAAGCGCCCGGATCTTGTCGGGCGCCTCGACATTCCACAACTCCGGCGCATCGCCCGATTGCAGGCCCATATTGAACAGGTTGGTGCCGGTGGCCCCATCCGCAAGGAGGGCATCCGAACTTGCCAGAAGGTCAGCAAATGCGTTGGTCATGGTCGCGATCCATATGTGGTATTTTGCAGTCACCAAAATGTGAGACGCCCCGTGTCTCATGAACGGGGCGTCAAATCAAACTCATAAATCTCATGAAGATCATGAGGCGTGTACCAGATATCCGGAACTATCGACCGGAAAGGTCAGATTTCCGATTCCGTGAGAACCTGTTCCTTGGCTTCGACCAGCAGTTCGGACATTTTTAGGCGCACGGTCTGCTCGTCCGTCAGATCGCCGAGATAGCTCAGAACCGCGTTGACCACATCGTCCTCGCTGACGTGCTGAATGTCGGTGTGAACCAGTTCCTGACCGTATTGCTTGGCATGTTCAACGGTTTCGCCCTTCAGGGCCGATGCCCACACGGCCATGAACCGGTTGCGGCGCATCCGGGCCAGAAACTGCATCTGCTCGTCATGGGCGAATTTGGCTTCAAACGCGGCTTCGCGTTCGTCGAATGTGGTCATGGGATGCGTCCCCTTGAATATTTCTTCCTCAAATTACGTATGACGCCGCTATGCCGCATCCGCAAGAGGGTGCGGCCAGCTTGCGACACAAGAGCGCTTGGCTTAAGAGGGCGCAAACGCAGAGGGACTCACGTCCTCGCCCCAATCCGGAAGGGTCGCACATGGCGCGTCGCAAGAAGATTTACGAAGGCAAGGCCAAGATCCTGTATGAAGGCCCCGAACCGGGAACCATCGTGCAGTATTTCAAGGATGACGCAACCGCGTTCAATGCCGAAAAGAAGGACGTCATCGAAGGCAAGGGCGTGTTGAACAACCGCCTGAGCGAGTTCTTCATGACCGGATTGAACCAGATCGGCGTGCCGACGCATTTCATCCGCCGCCTGAACATGCGCGAACAGCTGGTACGCTCGTGCGAGATCATCCCGCTCGAGGTGATCGTGCGCAACTATGCCGCCGGTTCCATGAGCAAACGCCTGGGCATCGCCGAAGGCACGCAGCTGCCGCGCCCGATCGTCGAATACTGCTACAAGGACGACGCCCTGGGCGATCCGATGGTGACCGAAGAGCATATTGCCGCCTTCGGCTGGGCCAGCCAGCAGGACATGGACGATATCCTCAGCCTGGCGTTGCGGGTCAACGATTTCATGAGCGGCCTGATGCTGGCCGTCGGTATCCGCCTGATCGATTTCAAGATCGAAATCGGCCGCGTCTATGATGGCGATTTCCAGCGGCTCGTCGTGGCCGACGAAATCAGCCCCGACAGCTGCCGCCTGTGGGATATCGAGACCGGCCAGAAACTGGACAAGGACGTGTTCCGGCGCGATCTGGGCAGCCTGACCGATGCCTATTCCGAAGTGGCGCGCCGTCTGGGCGTTCTGCCGAAAAGCCAGGTGGCCAAGCCAACCCTGATCAACTGACCGCACCGCCCGTGATGGGCGGCGCATTCGAGTATTTGTGGAAAGATGAAGCCTCAGGGGTTTCTCAAGCAAGCCGAGGGACGGACAAGATGAAGGCACGGGTGCATGTGATGCTTAAGAACGGGGTTCTGGACCCGCAGGGCGAAGCGGTGCGTCATGCATTGGGCGCGATGGGCTTCGACAAGGTCGAGGGCGTGCGTCAGGGCAAGGTGATCGACCTGGAACTGGCCGAAGGCGCCACCGAGGCCGATGTCGCCGAGATGTGCGAAAAGCTTCTCGCCAACACCGTGATCGAACGTTACGAGATCGAACTGGCCTGACGCATGCGGGCCGCGCGTCTGACAGCCTACCGACAGCCGCTGGAGCTGACGACCGTGCCGGATCCGACCCCGGATGCCGATGGCGTGGTCGTGCGCGTTCTGGCCTGCGGCGTCTGCCGGTCGGACTGGCACGCCTGGTCCGGTTCTGACCCGGATGTGGTGTTGCCGATGACGCCCGGCCACGAATTCTGCGGCGAGGTTGTCGCTGTCGGCGCAAACGTGACACGGTGGCGCGTCGGCGACCGTGTGATTGCCCCGTTCATTCTGGCGTGCGGAAAATGCGGCGATTGCTCGGCCGGAAACCAGACCATCTGCGCCGATCAGGTGGTGCCGGGCTTTACCTGCGACGGCGCCTTTGCCGAATATGTCGCCGTGGCCCATGCAGACGCAAACCTGACGGCGCTGCCAGACACTCTTGCGCCCGAGATTGCTGCGGCCCTTGGATGCCGCGTGACGACCGCCTGGCAGGCGCTGGTGGGTCGCGCCGCGATTCAGCCCGGCGAATGGCTGGCCGTGTTTGGTGGCGGTGGGGTCGGCATCTCGGCCCTCCTGCTGGGCCGTGCGCTGGGGGCCCGTGTCGCTGTCGTCGATATCAGCGACGACAAGCTTGATTATGCCCGCAAGCTGGGCGCGGACGCCGTCGTGAACGCCGCGACCTGTGATGCACCCCAGATGGTGCGCGAACTGACCGGCGGCGGCGCCCATGTCGGGGTCGAGGCGCTCGGCATCGAGGCGACGACCGTGGCCACCATGCGGTCGCTGCGAAAACTGGGCCGGATGGTCCAGATCGGCATGCCCGCAGGCGCACATACGCAGATGTCGCTGCCGATGGATGTGCTCTATTCCGGGCAGCTTGCCGTCTATGGCACGCGTGGCATGCCCAGCTGGCGCTATCCGTCCCTGTTGAACCTGATCGCAGGCGGACAGGTCGACCTTGCTCCGCTCGTGACCCGAACCATCGCCCTGAGCCAGGCAAGCGACAAGCTTGCCGCGTTCGACCGGCCTGCGCCCCCCGGTGTGGCCGTCATCACCGAATTTGTGACCTAGGAGGACCTGCCATGCGCGCAGCCGTAGTCGTATTCCCCGGATCGAACTGTGACCGTGATCTCGCCGTGGCCTTCGAGCAGGCGGGCTTTCAGGTCGACATGGTCTGGCACAAGGATGCAACCCTGCCGTCTGGCGTCGATATCGTTGGCGTTCCCGGCGGGTTTTCCTATGGCGACTATCTGCGCTGCGGCGCCATCGCCGCGCAGTCGCCGATCTGCAAGGCAGTGGTCGAGCATACCAATCGCGGCGGCTATGCCCTGGGTGTCTGCAATGGCTTTCAGATCCTGACCGAAACCGGCGTCCTGCCGGGTGCGCTGCTGCGCAATGCCGGCCTGAAATACATCTGCCGCACCGTCGGTCTCAAGGTCCAGACCAGCGCCAGCGCCTTCACGCAAGGCTACAACACCGGTGACGTGATCGGCATTCCGATCGCCCACCACGACGGCAATTATTTTGCCGATGACGAAACCCTTGCCGCACTGCGCGATCAGGACCGGGTCGCATTTACCTATACCGAGAATCCGAACGGCTCGCGCGATGACATTGCCGGAATTCTTTCGGAAAACCGGAGAGTTCTGGGAATGATGCCGCATCCCGAACGCGCGGTTGATCAGGGCCACGGCGGCACCGATGGAACGGCGCTCTTTCGCGCATTGGCCGGGGTCCTGACGCCAGCTTGACTTGTGATGGCGCGCGAGGCGGCGTAGCCTTGGGGAATGAGTTCCGACGGTAAGATTTCCGACAAGGACCGCACTTCGTGGGTCCAGACCAGTTCGCTGGGCTGGCGTTTGCGCACGGTCGTTCTGTCCTTGCTGTTTCTTGCGGTCATCACCGTCTGGGTCACCAATACGCTGCTGACGCAACGATTCACGGAAAGCACGCGCAACCGGGCCGAACTGCGGTTGGCGCTGTATTCGGGCAACCTGCTCAGCGAATTGCGCCGGAACGCCATCGTTCCTCAGCTTCTGGCCCGAGACCCGACCTTGATTGCGGCGTTGCAGTCGAACGATTTTTCGTTGTCCACGCAGCGCCTGATCTCGTTCGTGGAAGAGATCGGCGCCGCCTCCCTGATGTTGCTGGACCGGGATGGCCGGTCGGTTGCCGCCACGGATCGGAACCGTCTGGGGGAAACTCATCGGGGCATGACCTATTTCGTGGATGCCCTGCGCTCCAATGCAACGATATTTTCGGTCATCCAGACGGAAGCGGGCGGCTACAGGTTCTTCTATTCCCGGCGTATCGAAAGCGGCTCCGAGGTTCTTGGCGTTATCGCTGTCGAGGTCGACTTGCAGAAGTTCGAACGCGCGTGGGCGGGAATTTCCGACGCGGTCATGGTTACCGACAGCACCGGAACAATCATCCTGTCCACCGAACCCCGCTGGCGCGGGCTGAACGAGAACGAAGCGTTGCAACGCCAGACGCCGCAAACCGCCATTCAGCGCGCGATACGGGCAACGACGGATTGGAGCGGCCTGCCCGCGGATGCCTATCTGCAGGGTGAGGCGGTGATGCGGATGGAATCCCGCATCCCGTTCCGGGGCTGGCAGATGACGTCCTTTACCACTTACGCCTCGATCCGCGAGCGGGTGAACAGCGTTTTGGCGCTGGAAATCATGGGCTTCGCGATTCTGTTGGCGCTGGCCTTCTATGCCCTCAGCCGGCGAACCGCGTTGCGCATGGCGCTGTTCCAGCGCGAGTCGGCGGAGCTTCGCGCACTGAACGCCAGGCTGCAGCGGGAAATTGCTGAACGCGAACGGGTTGAAAAGACGCTGGAAGTGGCGGAACAGACCCTTGCGCAAAGCTCGAAACTCGCCGCCCTGGGCGAGATGTCGGCCGCGGTCAGTCACGAGTTGAATCAACCGCTGGCAGCCATGAAGACCTATCTTGCCGGTGCGCGCCTTTTGCTGCGCCGCAACCGCCCCGAAGAGGCGCTGGCCAGCTTTGGCCGGATCGACGGCCTGATCGAACGTATGGGCGCGATCACACGCCAGCTCAAATCCTATGCGCGCAAGGGCGCGGATGCGTTTTCCCCCGTAAATCTTGGCGATGCGCTGGCCTCGTCCCTCTCGATGATGGAACCGCAGCTCAGGCAGCGGCACGTCAAGATCACCCAGATCCTGCCGGAAGACCCGGTTCTTGTGATGGGGGATCGGATGCGGATCGAACAGGTCATGGTGAACCTCTTGCGAAACGCGTTGGACGCCACCAAATCCGTATCCGAGCCGGATGTCGAAATCATCCTGGCCGCAGGTGACATGGCCGTCCTGACGGTGCGCGACAACGGGCATGGAATCGAGAATATCGAAAACCTGTTCGAGCCGTTCTATACGACCAAGCAACCGGGGGACGGTGTCGGTCTGGGGCTTGCCATCTCCTCCGGGATCGTGAACGACCATGGCGGAAGGCTTACGGCGCGAAATGCGCAGAATGGCGGCGCGGTGTTCGAGATGCAGTTGCCAATTTTGGACAAGGACGGCCTGGAGGCCGCTGAATAACGAGGAATGACTATGGCACAGGCCATGAAAATCGCCATCGTGGACGACGAACAGGATATGCGCCAATCGATCAGCCAGTGGCTGGCGTTGTCCGGGTACGACACGGAAACATTCGCAAGTGCCGAAGAGGCGCTCAAGGTGCTGGGGCCGGATTATCCGGGGATCGTGATTTCCGATATCAAGATGCCTGGGATGGATGGCATTCAGTTTCTCAAGAAACTGATGGGATCGGACAGCACCCTGCCGGTCATCATGATCACCGGTCATGGCGACGTGCCGATGGCGGTCGAAGCCATGCGTGTCGGCGCCTTCGATTTTCTGGAAAAGCCGTTCAACCCCGACCGCATGTCGGAACTGGCCAAACGCGCCAGCAATGCCCGCCGCCTGACACTCGACAACCGGGCACTGCGCCGCGAATTGTCGGGGGGCACCCAGATCATGAAAAAGCTGATCGGTGCCAGCCCGGTCATGGAACGCCTGCGCGAGGATATACTGGATCTGGGGCAGGCCGATGGTCATGTGCTGATCGACGGTGAAACCGGAACCGGCAAGACGCTCTGCGCTCATGCGCTGCACGCCGTTGGCAGCCGCGCGGGCAAGAAGTTCGTGCTGGTATCCTGCGCCGCCTTGGGAGAGGAGGCATTGTCCAAACGCCTCTTCGGCCCGATGCAGCCCGAAGACAGCCAGTTGCCCGCCATCGAAGAAGCGCGCGGTGGTACGCTGGTGCTGGAAGGTATCGAGGCCCTGAGCGACACGTTGCAAGCCCGACTTCTGAGCGTAGTGAACGAACAGGGGACACCTGCGGAAACCCGCATCGTGGCCATCTCGAACCTGCAGGAGGCCGGTAAGACAAGCGAGGACGTGCTGCGCCCCGACCTGTTCTATCGTCTCGCAGCCCTGCGGATCACGATGCCGCCGCTGCGCCAGCGCGGCGAAGACATCCTGACGCTGTTCACCCGTCTGAGCGAACAGTTCGCCGAAGAATACGGGTGCGACGCACCACAAGTGAGCGCGCAGGAAGCCGCGCAACTGCTGCAGGCGCCGTGGCCCGGAAACGTGCGACAGCTGATCAACATCGCCGAACGTGCCGTTCTGCAATCGCGTCGCGGCTCGGGTACTATTGCCTCGCTCCTGATGTCCGATCACGAAGAGATGCAGCCGGTGATGACGACCGAGGGCAAGCCGCTCAAGGAATATGTCGAAGCGTTCGAAAGGATGCTGATCGACAACACCATGCGCCGCCACAAGGGCTCGATCGCCTCGGTGATGGATGAACTGTGCCTGCCGCGCCGGACTTTGAACGAGAAGATGGCCAAGTATGGCCTGCAGCGTTCGGATTACCTCTGACGCATCCTCACTTCGGCAGTGACTCCGCAATATCCAGAAGCGCCGTGGCAATCGCTGCGGCGTTTTGCGTTATGTCGTGAGTTCCGGACAGTTCGACGTGCTGCCAGCCGCTTGCCGCTCGGGCGTCACGGGCCAGAGAGCGCAATGGGCTGTCGGTCATGGTGATCGCCACGCGGGGGATATCTCTTGGCAGCGGCCCATGGGTCAACTTGACCGCTCCGGTCAGCGACGCGAGGCTGACAGGGCGGGTCTGATCGCCATATCTTTCGACCAGCACCGGTGGCGGAGGCCACATTCCCAGATCGACGATATCCGGCGCGTTGATGACCAGCCATTGCAGGGTGCGGGTGTCGGCGGGGATGACTTCGGGTTCCGAATGTGTCGGCAGCACGCCTTCGATGAACACCACGGCCGCTATTTTGTCCCGACTGATATCCCAGGCAACGGTGGCCGGCCGCGTTCCGGCACTGTGCGCCACAAGGATCACGGGGCCGGACAAGGCATCGATAACTTCAGAAGTGTATGTGCCCTGATCGCCGACAGTGGTGGTGGCGCCGGTCATCGGAAGGTTCACGGCGGTCACATCTGCGCCGCCATCCTTCAGTACATCTGCGATGGGCCTCCAGTACATTTCGCTCACCCACGCCCCGTGGACCAGTACAAAATGAACACTTTCCTGGGCAACAGCCAAGGATGCGATGCCAAGGTGCAGCGTGAAGAACCCGAGGAAAAACCAGCTTTTCATCGTTTGATGGTTGGTCGAAGCCACAGAACCGTCAAGCCATTCCGGTCAGACGCATTCACTTTGCCCATTGTGTTTTCCGCAGGACTGCTTTTATTGTGACGGGACGGGCAGGGTGCATTCAGCGTCTATAAGCCCCGAATCATTGAGTTTCGCTGCTTTGCCGCAACTTTCGGACCACTTCCGGATGGCAACGCAGGCCGATTGTGCCTCTGATCAGAGGCAATGGAGTGCCTTCGCCCGGGACAATCGGGTGAAAGGAATAATGGGCAGGCGCAGGCTGGACCGCGTCTGTCGGAGAAGAACCGCGATGACGCGCGCGCGACCATTGAGTGAACGGGCAGGGGGCGATAGCGCCGGACCCTGCCTTGCGCCGTCTCACATCGCCCAGACAAGACACCACCCCAAAAGCGCCCATCCGCCCGGACAGGGTAGGACAACGCATTTGGCGCGGTGCACCAAGGAAACATGGCTAAGAAAATGCTTATCGATGCCACCCACGCGGAGGAAACCCGCGTCGTGGTGGTGGACGGCAACAAGGTCGAGGAGTTCGACTTTGAATCCGAAAACAAACGCCAGCTAGCTGGCAACATCTATCTTGCAAAAGTAACGCGAGTGGAGCCGTCGCTTCAGGCGGCCTTTGTCGATTACGGCGGGAACCGTCATGGTTTTCTGGCGTTTTCCGAGATCCATCCCGACTACTACCAGATCCCCGTCGCCGACCGCGAGGCGCTGATGGAGGAAGAGCGCGCCTATGCCGAAGCGATGAAGGATCGCGACGAAACTGACGAGGGAAAACCGAAAAAACGCCGCTCACGCTCGCGCGCCAAAGCCGAAGACTTCAAGTCAAACGACCCGGTAGAGACCAAGGATGTGGCCTCGGAACCCACGGGCATGGAAACGATCGACTTGGATGACGATGACGAACCCGGTGATTCAGAGGTGCCCGAAGGGACCTCGCCGATGGAGCGTGTGGCGGAAACCCCGGTGGAGGAACCTTCGGACGGGGAAGATGCTGACGGCTCTGATACCGGTTCTGATGGCGCATCCGAAGAAACGCCTCGGGACACAGCTGTTGAAGAGGCGGAAAAACAAGCCGATGACGATGGCGACAATGGCGATGATGACGAAATCGGCGGTGTGGACGCAAGCGACAAGGATGACAGCATCGAATCCGTGGCCGAAGAGGATGACAGCGAGGATATTCGCCCACATCGCAAGCCGCGCCCGCGCCGATACAAGATTCAGGAAGTCATAAAGGTTCGCCAGGTTCTGCTGGTTCAAGTCGTCAAAGAAGAACGCGGCAACAAAGGTGCTGCGCTGACCACCTATCTGTCTCTGGCCGGTCGCTATTGCGTATTGATGCCGAATACCGCCCGTGGCGGCGGCATCAGCCGCAAGATTACCAATGCGGCCGACCGCAAAAAGCTGAAAGAAATCGCTTCGGAAATCGATGTCCCGACCGGTGCGGGCCTGATCATCCGGACTGCCGGCGCCAGGCGCACCAAATCCGAGATAAAACGCGACTATGAATACCTGCAGCGCCTTTGGGAACAGATCCGCGAACTGACCCTGAAATCGATTGCGCCGGCGAAGATTTATGAAGAAGGTGACCTGATCAAGCGGTCGATCCGTGATCTGTACAACCGCGATATCGACGAGGTGTTGGTCGAGGGCGAGGGCGGATATCGCATCGCCAAGGACTTCATGAAAATGATAATGCCGTCTCACGCCAAGAACGTGAAACGGTACGAAGATACGCTGCCATTGTTCGCGCGCTATCAGGTGGAAAGCTACCTGAGCTCGATGTTCAACCCGGCGGTGCAGTTGAAGTCGGGTGGCTATATCGTGATCGGCGTGACAGAGGCGCTTGTTGCCATCGATGTCAATTCGGGCCGTGCGACCAAAGAAGGTTCGATCGAGGAAACCGCGCTCAAGACCAACCTGGAAGCGGCCGAGGAAGTGGCGCGGCAGCTGCGTTTGCGCGACTTGGCCGGGTTGATCGTGATCGATTTCATCGACATGGACGAGCGCAAGAACAATGCAGCCGTCGAAAAGCGCTTGAAAGACAAGCTTAAGACCGACCGCGCCCGCATTCAGGTTGGGCGTATTTCGGGGTTTGGTTTGCTGGAGATGAGCCGTCAGCGGCTGCGCCCCGGTATGCTTGAAGCGACAACGCAGCCTTGCCCGTCGTGCCATGGCACTGGTTTGATCCGGTCGGATGACAATATGGCTTTGTCGATTCTGCGTCAGATCGAAGAGGAGGGCACCCGCCGCCGCTCGCGCGAGGTTCTGGTGCGCTGCCCGGTGGGGATCGCGAACTTCCTGATGAACCAGAAGCGCGAACATATCGCTCAGATCGAGGCGCGATATGGATTGTCGGTCCGGATAGAAGGCGACGTTCATCTGGTCAGTCCGGATTTCTCGATGGAGAAGTTCAAGACCGCAAGCCGCATTGTGCCTGAACCTTTGGCCCCTGTTGTCTCGGTAAACGCATCCCTGATGGATCAGGTAGATGCGGATGAAAGCGACGACGAAGAAGAAGATACAGTTCAGGTCGAGGAAGAGCAAAAACCCAAGCGTAAGCGCCGCCGCCGCCGCCGCAAAAAGAGCGGTGGAAATGGTGATGCTGCCGATTCTGGTGAAACTCAGCCATCAGAGTTTACCCCGGAAGAGGGAAGCGTCGAGGCAAAAGAAAAACCAAGTCAACCTTCGTCTGATGAAGCGACAGAAGAGGCCCAGCAGGACGACGCACCCAAGCCGAAGAAACGCCGCGCACCTCGTCGGAAGAAAAAGGAAGAGGCTACCGTAGTTGAAGAAGCTGCTCCGAACTCGGAAGCCGTGAACGAACCAGTAGCTTTGGAAAATGACGCAGGCGACGCGTCCGAAACCAACGAGACAGAGAACTCTGCGGCGGACCAGCCGACGGAGCCTGGCGTAGAGGAAAGTCAGCTCGAAGTGGTGGAAAGCGCTGCGTCGGAGCCGGAAGCAGAGGCACAAGTGGAATCTGAGGCCGTTCTGGAAACTACGTCGGTCGCAGAAGAGAGCGCTTCAGCTGTCGAGGAAACTCAACAGTCTGATGCTGAATCTGAGAATCCCGACGAGTCGGACGAACAAACCGACACAGAGCCAACGTTGGAAACCGTGTCGGAAGAGCCACCACAGCCAGCTGAGCCCCCCAAGCCAAAGCGGCGTGGATGGTGGTCTGCGGGAAATTGATGTTTCAAAAAGGCGGGTCCGATTGACCCGCCTTTTTTCTATCCGCCCTTTCGGATCAGATAGAACTGGTGATCACCGTCTTCGCCAGTTGAAAGCAACGCATGTCCTGATTCTGCGCAGAAGTGAGGAACGTCGACTATAGCTGCAGGATCATCTGCCAGAATGCGCAGAGTTGCACCGTCTGGCATGGACTTCAGCCGTTTCCTGGCCTTTAGGACGGGCAGGGGGCACAGCAAGCCCAAAGCGTCCAGAGTTTCGGTTATCTCGGTCATATATGCCAGATATTGCCCAACGCCGATCCTGTCCAGCGGTCAGACCACGGGGATGTGACCGCATGGCCTCGTGACGTCCGCGCATTCATGACATATGTGCAGTTACATGTTCGGAATCGATATCATCGACGCGGGCCTGCTGCCTGCCATGTTCATCGCCATGCTTGGCGGCGTCATCAGCTTTCTGTCGCCTTGTGTCCTGCCCATCGTGCCGCCGTACCTGGCGTATATGAGCGGCGTGACAATCAACGAAATGCAGGATCAGGCGCGGGCACGGCGAAAGGCGACTCTGGCGGCGCTGTTTTTCGTTTTGGGCCTGTCCACGGTCTTTCTGTTGCTTGGGTTCACTGCTTCGGCTTTCGGAGCCTTTGTTCTGTCGAACCAGGAGCTTTTTGCCAAGCTCTCCGGGGCTGTCGTCATTGTTTTCGGGCTTCATTTTTTGAACGTGTTTCGTATTCCACTACTTGACCGTGAAGCACGTATGGAAACTGGTGACTCCGGAGGATCGGTATTCGGTGCCTATATCCTCGGTCTGGCGTTCGCTTTTGGCTGGACGCCCTGCATCGGTCCGCAACTTGGTGCAATTCTCTCGCTGGCGGCGTCCGAGGCTTCGGTGGCGCGAGGAACGTTGTTGCTGGGGGTCTATGCGGCGGGTTTAGGTATACCATTCTTGCTGGCGGCGATGTTCCTGAACCGGTCCATGTCGGTAATGAACCGGATCAAGCCCTATATGGGAACGATCGAGAAGGTTATGGGCGGACTGCTGTTGTTCGTGGGTATCATGCTGGTCACCGGGCTTTTTACGGCTTTCAGTTGGTGGTTGCTGGAAACATTTCCGGGGCTCGCGACGCTGGGTTGACGTGTTAAAACTTGCCTGAAATCGAAGGTGGCGGGTCTTACGCTTGCCGAAATT
Source organism: Ruegeria sp. CI1 (assembly GCF_056536925.1). NCBI lineage: Bacteria > Pseudomonadati > Pseudomonadota > Alphaproteobacteria > Rhodobacterales > Roseobacteraceae > Ruegeria > Ruegeria sp. CI1. The sequence continues at coordinate 330,010 of NZ_JBQFQP010000002.1, forward strand.
CCGCTATAGGTTTTGGCCATGAGGTCGAGATCGTGAGCAGTCAATCGTTGCACAGACAGGTGCGCACGCGCCGGGTGTTTTACCTGCCCGGATACGATCCCGTGCACGCACGCAGATACAGAGAGTTGTATCGCAAGGAGGGGGCGGAACAGGCGCGGATTTCAGGGTATGACATCGCACTTCGTCCGAAAACCGGCGTCGAACGCTATGGCTGGCATGTGACATCCCTGCAGGATGGAAGACAAGTAGAGGCCGAGTTTGATGTTTTGGTCTGGTCTGATCTTGTGCGGGACAGCATGGCTGGCTCGATCGCCAAAACCTATATGCAAACGGTTCGTATGGCCTGGATCTATGTCGCGACCGGCACCCTGCGCCGCGTGATGAGGTTGCGCAAAGGGCCGGTGATCGCCGCACTCTACCCGGTCGGCATGCTGGTCTTGCAGTTGATACTTGCAGCGTTTCTGGGCGTGGCGGTCACTCTGGTATCAAAACCGCTTCTGGGTTTGTTTGGTTATGCTTTGGCGATTGCCACCAGCGCCGGTGCTTTGCAGTGGTTTCGAAAACTGGATAACAAGCTCCTCGTTTACTACCTGCTGCACAACTACATCTATTCCTCCAGATCTCACGGCAGAACACCTCAGGAATTGGATGTGCGGCTAGCCGAATTCACGGCGCTGATCAGCGACGCAATGCGTGGCGATGTCGATGAAGTTCTGCTCGTGGGTCATAGTTCCGGCGCCCACTTGGGGGTTTCGGTTCTGGCAGACCTGATCCGGTCCGGTGGTGTCCGTGATGACGGTCCAGCTTTGGGGTTTCTGACATTGGGTCAGGTGACGCCGATGGTTTCGTTCCTGCCCGAAGCTCACAGATTGCGTGCCGATCTGCGTTTTCTTGGAACAAGCGACAGGATCACCTGGATTGACGTGTCGGCCCCCGGCGACGGTTGCGCCTTTGCCCTATGCGATGCGGTTGCTGTAAGTGGGGTTGCGACTGAGAACAAGCGTTGGCCGCTTGTCGTTTCTGCGGCCTTTACGCAAACCCTTTCTCCGGCACGATGGAAGGCGCTGCGCTGGCGTTTCTTTCGATTGCATTTTCAGTATCTTTGCGCATTTGACCGACCGCGCGACTACGATTACTTTCGCATCACTGCTGGGCCACTGACCTTGGCTGAACGTTTTAGTGGGCGAAAGTCTTCGAAATCCAGGATCGATAAGTCGGTGTCGAAATACACGTCGGTGGCCGCATGATCCCCCCCAAACCCGCGTCGCGGACAGACAAAGTTTCGCTTTGGCATTATGTCAAAATGTTCCGTCAGGACCTGCTTTCGGCCCAGCCGCACCGTTTGTATCGTGCGTGGATGGCAGAATTTCGCACGCCTTTTTTTCGATCCTTTCTGGTCAATCAGCCGGACCTGGTTGACGTTGTCTTGAAACGGCGCCCGGATGATTTTCCGAAATCTGACCGAATACGCGAGGGTCTCAAGCCGCTTTTGGGGAACTCGGTGTTTCTGACCAATGGTGAGACCTGGAAACGGCAGCGGCGGATTATTGATCCGGCATTTGAAGGGGGCAGGCTGCGCGACACGTTTCCGGCCATGCTTTCAGCATCTCAAGCGAGTGTTGACCGCTTGAGATCGCATGTGGGGCAAAATGTCGAGTTTGAGGAGATTACCAGCCATGCGGCGGCAGACGTGATTTTTCGAACACTTTTTTCAATTCCCATAGATCACGACATAGCTTCGCAAGTATTTGAAAGGTTTCGCGCCTACCAGCGGGCGCAGCCCTTGTTGAACCTGGCGGCTTTCCTGCCGATGCCACGGTGGATTCCGCGGTTTCATTCGCGTCAGACACGGGAGAACGCTGCAGCAGTGCGTCGGTTGATCAAAGAACTGACGGTTCAGCGAATGGCCGAGATTGAGGCGGGCACCGCGCCCGACGATCTGGCAACCAAGATCATGACAACCGTCGACCCGGTAACAGGTGAGCGGTTCAGTACCGAAGAGATGGTGGATCAGGTGGCCATCTTTTTTCTTGCTGGACACGAGACCAGTGCATCCGCCCTGGCTTGGACGCTATATCTGATGGCGCTGTTTCCGGACTGGCAGGAAAAGGTTGCTGCCGAGGCTGCGGCGTTGGAGGATCACAGCTTTGCGGTCATGTCCCGTCTCAAGTTAAGTCGTGATGTGTTTCGCGAGGCGTTGCGCTTGTACCCTCCGGTGCCGATGATGGTGCGGGAAACTATCTGTCCAAACCGGTTTCGGAACAGGCCAGTTCCGAAAGGCGCGCAGATAGTTCTGAGCCCCTGGCACCTGCACCGGCATGAACGCTTGTGGCAAAGGCCGGATGAATTCGATCCGGCGCGATGGGGGACTGAGAACGGTCGAAAATGCCAGCGCGAGGCATATATGCCATTTTCTGCTGGTCCGCGCGTGTGTACGGGCGCAGGATTTGCCATGGTCGAAGGTCCGCTGATCCTGTCCCTGTTTCTGCGCCATTTCCGATTCGAACGGGTTGAGGGGCGCGATCCGGTTCCAGTCGCTCATCTGACGGTCAGGGCAAAGGACGGCATTTGGCTGCGCGTCCTTGAGCGCTAACAATCTACCATCCGTCAAAACCTTGCTGTATGCGGAAGGCAAAGTGGAATCAGATTGAACGGGAAAGTGTTATGTCCAAGGCAGATCAGCGCGAACAAATGACCAACGGGGCGGGGTTTATCGCAGCTCTGGATCAAAGTGGCGGCTCTACCCCCAAGGCGCTGGCGCTTTATGGCGTGGATGCCTCGCAGTACGGCTCGGAAGAAGAGATGTTCGACGAGATCCAGAAGATGCGGGCGCGGATCATCCTTGCGGATGGCTTTACCAGCGACAAGGTGATCGGTGCGATCTTGTTTGAACGTACCCTGGGCGAGGAAATCGACGGCAAGCCTGTTGCCGACTACCTCTGGCAAAAAAAGGGCATCGTACCGTTCCTCAAGATCGATAAAGGCCTGGCTGAGCAGGAAAACGGCGTTCAGATGATGAAGCCGATTCCGGGCCTTGCCGAATCTCTGGCCAAATATCCCAATGTTTTTGGGACCAAGGAACGTTCGGTAATCCACGAGGCCAATGCCCAAGGCATTGCGGCGGTCGTTACCCAGCAATTCGACGTTGCGCGTGACGTGATCGCTGCAGGAATGGTCCCGATCGTGGAGCCAGAGGTGAACATCCATTCCGAAACCAAGGCCGAGGCTGAGGATATTCTGAAAGCAGAAATCCTCAAAAACCTGGACAAGCTGAGCGATGGGCAGGAAGTGATGCTCAAACTCACCATTCCGAGCAAGGCCAACCTTTACGACGCGTTAGCGGATCATCCGCGTGTCCTGCGTGTTGTTGCGTTGTCGGGTGGATACTCTACCGAAGAGGCGTGCGACCTGTTGGCCAAGAACGGCAAGATGATCGCTTCATTCTCGCGTGCTTTGACCGAAGGCCTGTCCAAGCAGCAGTCGGATGAAGAGTTCAATGCTGCAGTTGGTAGCAATATCGACAAGATATATCGCGCGTCGGTGTGATGCCTAAAGCGCCCTTCGGGGCGCTTTTTAATTGGGCTTGTCGAATTCTTTTCTGAGCTGTGCAGCCTTATCGCGCATCACGCAGCCCTCGGCATGGTCATTGACCAGCCCCATGGCCTGCATGAACGCAAACACTGTCGTGGGGCCAACAAACTTCCAGCCCCGTTTCTTGAGGTCCTTCGACATTGCCACCGACTCGGGCGATGTGGATGCTGATTGCGGGGGCGGCGGGGTTTCCGCCTCATACCGCCAGACATAAGCCGCCAGCGATCCTTCTGACGCCACCAGTTCCTGCGCGCGGCGGGCGTTGTTGATCACCGCCTCGATCTTGCCCCGGTGGCGAATGATCCCATCATTTTGCAGCAGACGTTCAACATCGGCTTCAGAGAACTCGGCCATCTTGTTGAAATCAAACCCGTAAAACGCTTCTCGGAAAGCCTCGCGCTTGTTCAGGATCGTGCGCCAGCTAAGACCCGACTGAAAGCTTTCCAGGCACAGTTTCTCGAACAGTCGCTGATCATCCGAGACCGGAAAGCCCCATTCGGTGTCATGATAGTCAAAGAATTCCGGCGCCGCCTGGCACCAGGAACACCGAGGTTGACCGTCAGGTCCCAATACCGTGTTTCCCATGAGTGTACCCCTTTTGTTCCTTGGGGGCGTTACACCCAACAGCCAAGATCTGACAAGCGTTAAACCTTGTCTCGGTACCAGTTCAGAATAAACACGCGAATAGCCGAGGCCAATCCGGTTTCCGGGTCGCGGTCAACATCAATTTGCGCGGCCAGTGCATTGATTGGCTGATCTTTTTCTTTCGCAATATCGCGAAATGCCCGCCAGAACTCATCTTCAAGCGAGACAGATGTCCGGTGTCCCTTGAGGGTCAATGAACGTTTTATCGGTCGGCCGCTCATTCATCCAGCTCGTGATTGTCAAGGTCACGCTTCTGCTTGTCCTGCTGAAGCTTGACGATTGCTTTTTCGGACTTGGTGCGCCCAAAGGCGACGGCATTCTGATCTGCGCGGGCCTTCTTTTCGACCCGCGCCTTTTCTTTTCGATACCGGTTCAGGTTGACCGGCTTGCCCATCAGTCTTTCGGGCCGATCATCTGTTCGGGGCGCACAACGGCATCAAAGGTTGCCTCGTCCACAAACCCCAGCGCAATGGCTTCTTCCTTGAGGGTTGTGCCGTTCTTATGCGCGGTCTTGGCGACCGTGGTGGCGTTGTCATAGCCGATGGTCGGGGCCAGCGCCGTCACCAGCATCAGCGATTCCTTCATCAGCTTGTCGATGCGCGGCTCATTGGCCTTGATGCCCAGCAACATCCTCTCGGTAAAGCTGTCGGCCGCGTCGCCCAGCAGCTGGATCGATTGCAACAGGTTGTAGGACATCATCGGGTTGTAAACGTTCAGCTCGAAATGGCCCTGACTGCCGGCAAAATTCATCGCGGCGTTGTTGCCCATTACATGCGCAGCAACCTGTGTCAGCGCCTCGGCCTGGGTCGGGTTCACCTTGCCGGGCATGATGGAGGAACCGGGCTCGTTCTCGGGCAGGATCAGTTCGCCAAGCCCCGAACGCGGGCCAGAGCCCAGGAAACGGATGTCGTTGGCAATCTTGTAACAGCTGCCCGCGATGGTCGCCAAAGCCCCGGACATAAAGACCATGGCGTCATGGGCAGCAAGCGCTTCGAACTTGTTCGGCGCGGTCACGAAGGGCAGGCCGGTGATCTGCGCCATATGGCTCGCAACCGCTTCGCCCCAACCGTTTTGGGTGTTCAGGCCTGTGCCAACGGCGGTGCCGCCCTGCGCCAGTTCGTAGATGCCGGGTAGCGCCGCGTGAACGCGTGCAATCCCCTGACGGATCTGGTGGGCATAACCGCTGAATTCCTGCCCCAGGGTCAGAGGTGTCGCATCCTGCGTATGGGTCCGGCCGATTTTGATGATGTCCTTGAACTCATCAGCCTTCTGCTCAAGACCACAGGCCAGCTTTTCAAGCCCCGGCAGAAGGACGTCACGAACACTCATCGCCGTGGCGATGTGCATCGCGGTGGGAAAGGTATCATTCGACGACTGACCCATGTTGCAATGATCGTTTGGATGCACGGGGTCTTTTGAACCAATGATACCGCCCAGAATTTCGATGGCTCGGTTCGCGATGACCTCGTTCGAATTCATGTTCGACTGGGTGCCAGAACCCGTCTGCCAGACGACCAGCGGAAAGTTGTCGTCAAACTTGCCTTCGATCACTTCAGCCGCGGCCTGAATGATGGCATCGGCAATCCTGGCATCCAGTTTGCCAGTCGCTTTGTTTTCCATCGCGCAGGCTTGCTTGATCACGCCCAGCGCACGCACAATGGCGATGGGTTGTTTTTCCCAACCGATCGGGAAGTTCATGATCGAACGCTGCGTTTGCGCGCCCCAATACTTGTCGGCAGGAACCTCGAGCGGGCCAAAGCTGTCGGATTCGGTGCGGGTCTGAGACATCTGTCACTCCGTCTGGTATGCTGTTGTATGCCGTTTAGCCGCAGCTAAGCCGTGACGCAATCGGCCAGTTGGGCGCACCTTATGCGCAAGGCTTTTGCAGGTACAGACTTTCTGGCGCGTCAATTTTTCGTGCCCGTGCGGAACTGTATCGTTGTTTGCCTTGGGCTCGGCTGTAAGATGGTTTTCATTACCAGAGTGGAGAATCCGGATGCTTGAACTGTTCCGAGAGCGTTTGTTCCGTGTGATGCGGTATGGGTTAACGGGTTTTTTGATCTTCTTGTCGGTATCCGGTTCCGGTTACGCGGCGGAAGTCTCGTCATACGTGGGAGTCTATCACGGCTCGGCCAACTTGGTGGATACAGAAGGAACAGAAACACCTCGGGATATGAGCGTCGCAATCGCCGAAACCAAGGACGGGTTTAACGTGAGTTGGAGCACGACGACTTATAGACAAGACGGGCGTGTGAAGGAACAGGAATACTCGGTCGATTTCTTGCCGACAGACAGGGCGGATGTCTATTCAGCTGCCATGCGCCGGAACGTATTCGGACACGAGGTTCAGTTGGACCCAATGAAGGGTGAACCATTTGTTTGGGGTCGAATTACCGGCGATACGATGACGATCTATTCCCTGTTCATTGACGATGCCGGAGGGTACGAATTGCAGCAATTCGACAGGACACTGGCCAAAGGTGGTCTTCATCTATCGTTCACACGGTTTCGAAACGGAACGAAATCCAGATCCGTTGAAACATTTCTGACCAAGGAATAAGGCCCGCGAATTGCGGGTCCGGGCGGCTTTTTGATTTCGAATGGATTATTTGCGGAAGCTATCCAGTGACACCACATCGGCATCGTGCCGTGGCTGTTCGGGTGCGTCTTCGAAGACCTCTGGCGTAGCATCCAGGGGCTCTTCTTCGTCTTCTCCATCGGCAGTTTCGAACCGAAGGCCGAATTCAACCGAAGGATCAACGAAAGTCTTTATGGCTGAGTACGGGATATAAAGCGGTTCCGGCGAGTCGCCGAAATTCAATGTGATCGAAAAACCATCATTGGTTACAATGAGGTTTTCGAACCAATGCTGCATGACAATGGTCATTTCTTCGGGGTACCGGTCACACAGCCAATCGGCGAGTTCGACCCCGGCATGGCGGGTGTCGAAAGTGATGAAAAAGTGGTGCGCCCCCGGAAGACCGCTCGCGGCGACGTCTGCCAGAACTGTCCTGATCAGCCCCCGCATCGCAGAGTGCATGAGGTTTCCGTAGTCAATGTCGCGCGACATGGTATTTCCTCGATAAATATTGGTTTCAGCATACGGGATTCGCTTGGAAACAAAAGTGCTTCTATCGGATTCTTGGTCAGATGAAATGCCCGATTGTTCCAGTGACCGCCAAAATCACCAAGGTCGTCTCAATGCGAAATTTGACCCCGAACACCAGGACCCCTGCAAATGTGGTCAACAATAGGGCTTCGACATTCAGTTGACTGGGATCTGGCAAAGAAAAAGACATTGGTCCAAATGATACCGACGATAGTGCTCCAAACAGCACGTTGAGCGCAAACCAGACCGATAGATTCAGGATAACACCGACCACTGCCGCAGAAATCGCAGCCAGTGCAGCAGCCAGTCGGGGGCGCGTAGAGATCTGCTCCAAATACGGCGCGGCAAGAAATATCCATAAAAAGCAAGGAACGAATGTAGCCCACAAAGCGACGAGGCCGGCGGCGATAGAGAAGGCGAAACCGCCCTGGATATGACCGCTGAGCATCGCCACGAACTGGGTGACGAGTATCAGCGGGCCAGGCGTTGTCTCTGCAAGGCCCAGGGCGTCAATCATCTGGTCTGTCGAAATCCAGTGATATTGGTCCACCACAGTCTGTGTCATGTAGGCGAGAACCGCATATGCACCGCCAAATGTCACAACCGCCATTCGGGCGAAAAACCAGCCCAGATCGCTAAGTAACTGGTGACCTGAGGCGGTCACAACGAAGAGGGGAAGCAGCCAAAGCGTCAGCCATATCGCAGCCGTTTTTACTGGATTATCACTAGGCCGCTTGATGGACGAAGGGACAGTCGTGGGCGTAGATGAGGTCATCAGCCCCCAGGTGGCAGCGAGTGCAATAATGAGTGGAAAAGGTAAGTTGAATACGAAGATGGCTATGAATGCCAGAACCGAGATTGACCTTGCCACGCCCGATACAAGCGCCCTGCGCGATAAACTCAGAAGCGCTTGGAGAACAATGATGATTACTGCCGCCTTGATGCCCAAAAAAGCGGATTGCACCAAGGGCAGCGCGCCGTATGCGGCATAGAGTGTAGTCAGGACGGCGATAACAATTGCGCCCGGGATAACGAACAACCCGCCCGCCAGCAATCCGCCAGAAACGCCCTTGAGCCGCCAGCCGGAATAGGTTGCCAACTGCATCGCCTCAGGGCCGGGCAAAAGCATGCACAGGGACAAGGCGCGCAGAAACGTCTGATCGTCGAGCCAGGGTCTTTTTTCAACGAGTTCCTGATGCATCAACGAGATTTGCGCCGCCGGACCTCCAAACGACATGACTCCGATCCGTCCAAAAACGCGCGCCAGATCGCCAAGTGTCGGGGTCATTTCTTGCGATCCGCCGGCCAGTCGTGTCCTTCTTCATACCCGTCACGCGCCCAACGGTATAACGCGTCATACAATTGAACCCCGGCCGTAAGCTGCTCGTGATCGTCCCGGTATTGGCGTGACAGACCGACGGAAATAGCAAGCAGGCCTGCCGCCTCAGGCGCCAGATCGTGCCGGTTGGTATCCGCCCCTCGCACAACTTTCGAAAGGTGATCAAGAGCAGTGGATCTAAGCTGGAATTCGTCAAGCATTGTGTCAAAGGTGCATTTTTCGCCCCGGTGACTCCAGAACGTGTCTTCGACATCAAATGGGGTTGCTGCATATCGTTCGGCGACCCCCGATACTTCTGCCGGTGCAACGAAGAGAAATCGTGCTTTGGGATCGACAAATCGCCGGATGAGCCAGGGACAGGCGATCCGGTCTATTTTGGGGCGATGACGCGTGACCCAAAGTGTACTACCGCCGACCGCCGCAGGAATATTGGCAGATGGAATCCGCATGGCTTCGGGATGCTCTCGCCAAGCGTACATTCCACCTTCCAGGAACTCGGCGCGAAAGCCATCATTTTGCAGCCAGGCCACCAAGCCCTGACTGAGCTTTTGGCCTTTTTGGCAGGCAATTACACAGGGCCTGTCACCAATTCGCTGGCAAAGCCCTTCGACGTCGGTGTGGGGGTGCCGGAACGACCCCGGAATCATAAAAGGATCGACCTGAAAATCTTCGACAGTTGATACGTCGACGATAGTGGGGCTTGACGGAGTGCCGATCAGACGGATGAGTTGAGGGACTGTTATTGCGTTCGGAGCAACCATGGCATGTGTCCTTTTCCATTGGAAACATGCGAACCTTGGGCTGGCGCCTCACGGGGCGTTCGCAATCCAGCCCCATGCAACATTGCTAGCGCTTGATCTCGGTTGCCGTCAATACTCGGGATTGAACACTAGGCGAAATCCAAGCGCTGACCGGTCATGCAGACCGGCAGTGTATCTTGTGGAAACTGACCAAGTTGTTCAAAAAACGAGATGAAATCGAACTGATTGTAAGTTTCCACCATGACGCCATCGCGAAACCGCGCCATGACCTGACCGGAAACTTCGATGGGTGCGCCATTGTCCGCGCGTGAGGTGCGGACATGCAATATGGCCGACAGCCAATCATCGTCCTCGATAATCTTTGGTATATCGACCCGGATTTCACCAAGAATGTGCCTAAAAGCTGTTACCAGATCTCGAAAATCGTCCGGGCCGACCTGCATTTCCGGAATCAAGCCGTCGGCCAATGTATCCGGAGCAAAGAAGCGGGGAATGGCATCAACATTGCCTTGCTCCCAGACTTCCTTGTACCAAGCTTTCAAGGCGTCGGATTTCGTCATCTCGCATCTCCGTCGTTGTCTGGTCACGATGGGAGAAAAAGGTGTACAATACCTGAATCCGACCCAGCAATTTCGATAAAGTCTGATCTTTTTCAGGAAAATGCAGGTTTCTGTTGCCAGGTACCTGCGGACCCCGCCTTACGCGGCTAGGCGCAAGGGCTTAAGTTTCGGTCTTGTTACTGCTTACGCAGCAACTGCAACCGGAGCACGATTGTCGTTTGCAATTGTACTGTTCGGACCGGTAACGGTGGTACCTCACCGAGACAAAGCCAACCCCTTTAGACGTCCGTCGATCCTATTTCGGCCCCATGATCCCCAAACGAAGGATTTTGGTGGAGCCGCCGGGTACCGCCCCCGGGTCCGATCCGCTTATTACGAGCGCGTTTATGTCCATAGTCCCCAAAGGGACACTACAGATATAAGTGGGAAGTTGACCGATGCAAAGAGGCGAAACACGATCCAGTATGCATTTAACAAAAAAGAATATCCGAGGAAGCGCCCCTCAAATCGCCGCCCAGAGACTGAGGCCACCGACAGCAACAAGACTCATTGCCCACACCAATTCCAGATCGAACCAGCTGCGTGACAGGAACCGAAGGCCCAGCCATCGATAGACCGCGACCGAAAGAACCGCGCCGACCGCAATCATCGCAACCGTGTGAAGTGTTGCTACCAGCAAAGTCAATCCTACATTCGCACCCATCAATTCACCGGCCGCCTGATGGCCGGTGCTTTCCTCATCCAGCTTACAAAGCCCCAAATAGATTGGAACGAGCATCAACGCTGCTCCATGCGCCAGAGCGACAAGGAATGACCACAGCACAAGGCGGGCAGGCGGAACGCGGGACAAGAAGCGTGGATGCCTTCGGGTTGCCAGAAGATAGAGACCCATTGCTGTCACCAGAACCGATGCACCAATACGAATCTCGAGCTGCCACTCCACGAGCGTGGTCAGCATCGCGAAAGGCAGCAGGATGGCGAGCATGGCCAGAAAATGCCCCGCCGCCAATGCGCCCAGCGCGCGCAACAGAGCAGAATGTTTCTGCTCCATAAGCGCTGCGGAAACAGCCAGAGGCCACCCCATTCCCGGGTTAATCCCGTGATAAAGGCCGCTCAGAAAAACGGCCAGCCAAAGGCCGGCCGTTGTTGTCATCAGAGTGTCCAAGTCAGACCGAAGGATAGCAGAAACTGTCGGTTGAGCAGTCTCCGCCCTCAAGACGTATCTGGTGTGTGCGGTATCCGTCAGGGAATTCGACCCAGAACTCAGGATCCAAGGTTAACCCACCATTCTCGCCTACATCCGCTTTCACCATGGCCGCGCCCCGATCACCTGGGTAAAACTGGTCATCCCAGGTAGAATACAGCGAATTGGTCCAATAGACACGTTTGCCGTCGCGGCTGATCTCGACCATCTGCGGGCCATAGCCGAAATCCTTGCCATTGAGATGCTTGGTTTTCTTGACGATCCCGCCGATGTCGACCTTTCCGGCCAAAACGGGGTTCATCGGATCGGATACGTCGTATTGATGCATCTCGCCAATGCCCCAGCACGAGACATAGAGGTATTTGTCATCAAGACTGAGATCAATGTCGGTGACGAGCGGTGGTACGGCGGCAAAGCCTTTTAGAAGCTCTGGCAGGTCGTCGGGGTCCGCTGGTTGTGGGTCTATCGTGATGGTTTTTTGGGCCTCAAATGTGCCATCTGGCTTACGCCACCAAGTAAAGATACAGCCTTGCAGATTGGTTGTATCCACCACCACACCGCAGAATCCATGCTGTTTGACCGGATCATGCGCCGGGCGGATTTCCAAGGCCATCTGATGGTTCTCGCCCAGATCGATGGTTTGAACGTTTGTGCGGCTTCTCAAATTCCAAAAGTGAATCCGGTGCCCGTATTTGTTGGACAACAAATCTTCGGGAACAAGGCCATTTTCGAACTGAGGCGGCAGGCCCCATTCCGAACTGACCATATAGTCGCGAGGCAGGTTCCACCAGAAATCATACTGCTTGTCCTGCACTCCGCGTTCGATTTCGTATCGGCCGATGATGTCGAATGTCTGACAGTCAAGAATGAAGATACCCGGAGGCCCATCAGTGCCGTCGGGCCCACCGCCGCCCAGCGTGCTGACATAGATGCCTTCGGGTCCGCAGTGGATCGTATGCGGGCGTGAATAGCCAGTCTTTGCAAAGACCTCCTCGGGTTCGATGATCTTGTGGATCTTGGCAGCCAAGGGATCTTTGACATCGATGACATAAATCCTGCTGGACCGAATACCCGGAATGATGAGGTAGCGCCGTTCAAGAAAGGCATGGCCCGTGAGTGGTGAAAGTGAAGAGGAGCAGGCATTCCATCCAAAGTGATGAAACTCATCGCCTTTTTCCGGCATGATCACAGAATGAACGATCTTGCCATAATCCTTCGACTTCGGATCGACATTGACCACTGCCAAACCGTCGGGTTGAGAGAAATCCGGGCTTAGCATAAGGGTAAAGGCCAAGGTTTCAGCCGGTGCTTCCATCGCTATCTTGGGGGATGGATAAAAGGTTGGGTCCGGTCTAAGATTCATAACTTCCTCCCGTAAATCGTTGATATATATTATTATAGGGAAAACCGGTCTTGATGCCGGGCGCCACGCTGCCTGCCCGAGTGTCATGTTGCGACACACCGCGCGTCAAGCCCAGAGTTAAGGAATTGGATTATTCCGGCCGTTTCCGGCGTCGTTCGACGACGTCTTGCGCCAATTGCCGTGTGTAGGATTCCAGTTCTGCCAACGCCTTATCCGCGGCCGGAGCGTCGCATGCATCAAGTGCATCCGCGATACGGGTGTGCAGAGCAATGATTGCTTCGCGCGATCGGGCCGTGAAGGTGATCATGTTCATCAGAGGCTGCATCGCCTCGACGGCTCCGGCGAGCTGATAGGACAGAACCGGATTTCCGGCGCCATCAACCAACGCCCGATGAAACGCCACGTCCGAGGCGCAAAACGCCTCGTCGGTCAAACCGGGCTGTGATTGGCGAAAAATCTCGGCCCGCATTGTCGCCAGTTGGTCAGCCGTCCGACGCGTCGCCGACAACGGCGCACAAGCACGCTCCAGCGCATAACGGGCTTCGCAGGCAGTATCGAAGCTGACGGCGTTCATCGACAGCAACAGCGTAGAAGTGGTAATCTGTTGGGAATAGGCGTCTTCAAAACTCAGACGGTTTACGAAAGCCCCCCCGGTTGCCCCACGTTGAGTTCGGATCAGGGATTGTGCCGCGAGCCGTTTTAGTGCCTCTCGTACGGTGGGTCGCGACACCTGAAATTGATCCGCCAGTTCCGCTTCGGACGGCAACCGCGCGTCGACAATCAATGCACCGGAGACGATGGCGTCTTTGATGGCCTGGGCGATCTGGGCTGACAGATCGGCGGGGTTTTGCGGATCAATTTTCATGTGCACGTCATTTTTTATTTGTCTGACATTTAAAAGTCTGACATTTGAATTGCAAGAACTGAGTCGGGAGTGAGGAGGGGATAGCCGTGCTGTCGAGTCGCATTCGCGCCATGTCCGCGCCTCACTGGTTGGGGTTGTTTGCGGTGATCGTAACCGCATGGACGTTGCTGTATCTTATGGCCGTTCCGTCCGAAATACGCCAGTTTGCATCTGTCTATGGCGGCGAATTCTGGGCCAGCTTGTGCATCGTAACACCGGATACAGCCGGATTTGCGCGTTTGATCGCCATGTGGGTCTTGATGTCTGCGGCGATGATGGCACCTACCGTTTTGCCCGCCTTGGCAACTTACGAAGAACTCGGTCAGACCGGTGCTCCGGTGCGGATGCCGCGGTTGCTGGGCGGATATCTGTCGGTCTGGATTGGGTTCTCCGTTGCTGCTGCGTTGCTGCAGTTTGGTCTCTATCAAGTCGGATTGCTTGATCCGTTGGGACAAAGCGGCAGTGTCTGGTTGTCCGCCAGTCTGCTGGCCATCGCGGGCCTTTATCAGTTTTCGCCGATCAAAGATGCCTGCCTGGAAAAATGTCGCTCGCCCATGATGTTCTTTTTGGCGCATTGGGATGAAGGGCCGTGGCGCAACGGGATCAGGTTGGGGTTGGTGTGTCTGGGTTGCTGCTGGGCGCTCATGCTGTTGGCGTTTGTCGGAGGTGTCATGAACCTGGCGTTCATGGGATTGGCGACCGCGATCATGATTTTCGAGAAAATGCCCGATCTCGGGCGCTGGATTACCCGACCGTTGGGCGCGCTGCTTCTTGCGACCGCCGCGGCGATCGGTTTCGGATTGATCTAAGGAGGAATACTCATGGCAAATGACCGTTTGGAAGTGGTTGAAAAAATCGACAGCCGTCATCCTGCCGCGGAACGCAAGGATCCCGGCCTGACGCCTTGGACGATCAAGGGTGAACTGGTGTTGAACTGCAATTGCACGGTGTTTTGCCCCTGCGTGGTATCGTTGGGCAAGCATCCACCGACCGAAGGACATTGCCAGACCTGGGGCGGTGTTCGGATCGACAGCGGTCACTATGGGGGCGAGGATTTGTCCGGCCTCAACATCGGACTTTTGATTGAAATACCGGGCATGATGTCGCGCGGCAACTGGAAGGCCGCCGTGTTCATCGATGATCGCGCAAGCCACGCTGCGTTCGAGGGGTTGGTCAAAATCTTTTCTGGGCAGGCGAAGGGAACGACCGGCCTGTTCTCGGTTTTGGTGGGTGAGTTTCTTGGGGCCGAACGGCAGCCGGTTACGTATGTCAACGAAGGCAAGAACCGCCACATCACGGTGGGCCGAAAAATCCAGGGCACTGTCTTCCCGGTCCAGGGCAAGGACAAGGATACGGATATCGTGATCTCGAACACGGAATACTGGATGGGGCCGGACATCACAGTCGCCACGGCCTCGAAGGGCAAGGTGCGGGCCTTTGGCCGGGTCTGGGATTTTGACGGGCGTTCCGCTGAAATCTGCCAGATCGACTGGCACGGACCAAAGTGATGATCTCGGCTGCGTATGCGCGCGAATTGGCCCGCTATAATTGCTGGCAAAACAGCCAGTTGGTGAGCTTTTTTGATGCGTTGAGCGCCGATGAACTGACCCGAGATCGGGGAGCGTTCTTTGGCTCGATCCTTGGAACGGCGAACCACCTGCTCTGGGGGGATACAATCTGGATGTCGCGCTTTGATGGCGGTCCGGGACCCGAAGGTGGTATTCCTCACAGTGCTGCGCTGCATAGCGAATTGGCCACATGGTTGCCCGCGCGGCGTGAGATGGATGATCGGATCGTCAAATGGGCGGACAGATTGAACGATCAAGCTCTGGCAGGGAAAATCACGTGGTACTCGGGAGTCGCGAAGCGCGAGATCAGCAAGCCCATGGCGATGGTGATCATCCATTTTTTCAACCATCAGACCCATCATAGGGGGCAAATTCACAAAATGCTGACAGAGACCGGTTCCAAGGCACCGGTCAGCGATCTGATCTTCATGCCGACGGAGTTCTGATATGGCCGTTATTTTTCCTAACCGTCGTGTCCGAAAGACGCCGTTCACACCTGGGGTCGAAGCCCAAGGTGTCGGCGGCTACACGGTCTACAACCACATGTTGCTGCCGACTTTCTTTGAAAGCGTCGAGGCGGACTGCGCACATCTCAAGCAACATGTACAGGTTTGGGATGTCGCCTGTGAGAGGCAGGTCGAGATAAAGGGGCCGGATGCTCTGCGGCTGATGAAGATGCTCAGCCCGCGCGACATGGGCAGTATGGCGGCGGATCAATGCTATTACGTTCCGACGGTTGATCACAACGGTGGCATGTTGAACGATCCTGTGGCCGTGAAACTGGCAGAAGATCACTATTGGCTGTCGGTCGCTGACGGTGATCTGTGGCAATTTGCTTTGGGCATCACCGTTGCACTGGGTTTGGATGTGGAGGTTGACGAACCGGATGTGTCTCCTCTGGCGGTTCAAGGCCCCAAGGCCGATGAGTTGATGGCGCGTGTCTTTGGCGACGCCGTGCGGGATATCCGTTTCTTCCGCTACAAAAAGCTCCGGTTCGAGGATCGTGAGTTCGTGGTCGCACGGTCAGGTTGGTCCAAACAAGGCGGATTCGAGGTTTATGTCGAAGGCGAAGAATACGGCATGCCGTTGTGGAACGCCCTGTTTGCGGCCGGACGTGACTTGCAGGTGCGTGCCGGATGTCCCAACGGAATAGAAAGGGTCGAAAGCGGGCTATTGAGCTTTGGCTCGGACATGCGGCGCGAGAATACCCCGTATGAATGTGGGTTGGGACGATTCTGCAACTCTCCCGAGGACTACATCGGCAAGGCCGCTTTGGCCGAGCAGGCGCGTAACGGACCGCCGCGACAGATCCGGCCCCTGGTGATCGAGGGCGAGATTGGACCCTGCACAGGGTCCTGGCCGTTGGTGGCCAACGGTGGCAGTGTGGGACAGGTCGCGTCGGCTGTGTTCTCGCCTGAATTTCAGGTGAATGTGGCAATAGGCATGGTTGATCGCGCCTGTTGGGAACCGGGAACTCGTATCGAGGTTTTAACGGAACACGGTATGCGATGGGCTGTCGTGCAGGACCGGTTTTGGCGTTAAAATAGGGTACGTCAATTTCTTGGAGAGAAAGAAGAGCGGACTGTAACCCGGAAATGAAAAGGGAAGATTGAGATGTTCAATGCGTTGGTTGTGGAAAAAGACGAGCAAAGCGGAAAGACCAGTGCGTCCGTAAAGCAGATCGCTGTGGATGATCTGCCGAATGGCGAGGTTCTGGTAGCTGTCGATTTCTCTACTGTGAACTACAAGGACGGGTTGTGCATCGGACCGGGCGGGGGGCTTGTTCGCAAGTACCCGCATGTTCCGGGAATCGATTTTGCGGGGACGGTCGAGCAAAGTTCCGATGATCGTTACAAACCCGGTGACAAAGTGGTTCTGACCGGTTGGCGCGTGGGTGAGGCGCATTGGGGCGGGTACGGGCAAAAAGCTCGGGTGTTGGCTGATTGGTTGGTTCCATTGCCTGCGGGGTTGGATACGCGCCAGGCGATGGCGGTCGGAACCGCAGGACTTACGTCGATGCTTGCTGTCATGGCGTTGGAGGATCACGGTCTGCAAAAGGATCACGGGCCGGTTCTGGTTACCGGGGCGGCAGGAGGCGTCGGCAGTGTGGCAACCGCCATTCTGGCCAATCTCGGCTATGAAGTCGCGGCTGTGACTGGTCGTCCGGAGCAAGAAGCGTATCTCAGGGGGTTGGGTGCGACCCAGGTTGTCGGACGGGATGAATTCAGTGAAACCACGCGCAAGCCATTGGAAAGCGAAACCTGGGCCGGCTGCGTCGATGCCGTTGCCGGTGTGATGCTGGGGCGGGTCTTAAAGCAGATGAAATATGGCGCATCCGTTGCCGCCATTGGTCTGGCTGGAGGAGCGGTAATCGAGGGCGCGTTAATCACGCCATTCATACTGCGCGGCGTGAACCTGCTCGGTATCGACAGTGTGATGCAACCTTATGCCAACCGCGTACGAGCATGGAATCGCATCGCCTCTGACCTGCCCATGGATAAGCTTGAGGAAATGATCCAGCCTGCGACACTCGGAGATCTGCCAAAACTGGGCGGAGACATCCTGAAAGGTCAGGTCAAAGGTCGCGTCGTAGTGGATGTGAACGCTTAGGTTCGTCCTAATTTGGTGACCCGTCGACCAAAAAGGGTCGGGCGGGTCACGTCCCTTGTTATTGTGAAATTCGGCGAGTCCTCTCGCAATTGCGAGAATTCCCGGCCATGATTGCTATACATCCCATTTGTGATGGCTTATCACCCATCCCAACAGCACCTGAATTCGGGGAGTGAGCAGCATGTCTGATGATTTTGAACTGGATACCAAAGATCTGCAGCGCCGCATGGACGGCGCGATGGCCAACCTGCGTACAGAATTCGCCTCGCTGCGAACGGGGCGTGCGTCCGCCTCGATGTTGGAGCCGATCATGGTCGATGCCTATGGCGCGTTGACCCCGATCAACCAGGTTGGCACCGTGAATGTCCCTGAGCCGCGAATGGTTACCGTAAATGTCTGGGACAAATCGTTGGTTGGAAAAGTGGAAAAAGCCATTCGTGAAAGTGGATTGGGAATCAATCCGCAACTCAATGGCACCATCATAATGTTGCCGATCCCCGAGCTGAACGAAGAGCGTCGTCGTGAGTTGGGCAAGGTTGCGGGGCAATATGCGGAACATGCCCGCGTTGCCATTCGAAACGTGCGCCGAGACGGGATGGACCAGATCAAGAAAGCTAAGAACGACAATGCGGTCTCGGAAGATGACCAGAAGTTCTGGGAAGCCGAAGTGCAGGAACTGACCGACAAGATGATCAAGACCGTGGACGACGCGTTGGAGCATAAACAAGCGGAAATCATGCAGGTCTGAGCGGCACCATGCCAAAAGATCCCATAAGCGAACCGGCCGTGGGGCCACGTCATGTCGCCATCATAATGGATGGCAATGGGCGTTGGGCGCAGGCCAGGGGGCGACCAAGGCTGTTTGGTCACCATGCGGGTGCAAAACGTGTCCGTGAAGTGGTTGAGGCGTGCCCTGATCTTGGCATCAAGTATTTGACGATTTTTGCTTTCTCAACCGAAAACTGGAAGCGTACGCAGGCGGAAGTCGCCGGGTTGATGAGTCTTTTTCGTCGTTATATTGCCAAGGAAACAATGGCGCTGGATGCGAAAGGCGTTCGGGTTCGTTTTATTGGCGATCGGGTTCGATTGGATGAAAAGCTGATTTTGCTAATGGACACGCTGGAGGAAAGAACCAGGGAAAACAAAGGCGTGAACCTTACAATTGCGCTCAACTATGGTGGCCGGGATGAGGTGTCGCGGGCTACGAAGCGTCTGGCACAAGACGTCGCCGATGGTCGGTTGAAACCCGATGACGTCGACGAAGAGACGCTGCCCAAATACCTGGATACACATGTTTTACCGGACCCGGATCTGGTGATCCGAACCAGCGGTGAGGCGCGAATTTCCAATTTCCTTCTCTGGCAGTCCGCCTATGCCGAGTATGAGTTTATCGATACATTGTGGCCGGATTTTACGGCCAGCGAACTTGAGCGCCTGTGCCGGAGTTATGGTGCACGCGACCGCCGTTTTGGGGCCGTTAAGGTATGAATGATGGGCGTTGGTCGGATCTGACGGCTCGCGTTATTTCGGCCATGGTTCTGGTTACTGTCGGGGCGGTCGAAGTGTGGCTTGGTGGGCTATGGTTCGAGTCCTTTATCGCGGCGGCGTCGGCACTTATGATTTGGGAGCTTGCTCGGATGATCTCTCCCGATCATCGTGGGGTTGCGCTTCAACTCGCGCTTGTGACTGGCTTAGCGGTTTTCATAAGCTACCACCTTCCGCCCGTTTTCCGCCTGCCGGTTCTGTTGGCCCCTGCTCTGGTCGGAGCAGGACAGGTCGGTCGTGAGAAGGGCATTTATTTAGTATTCGCGTTCTGGATCGCCGCGTCGGGATTGGGCTTCATCCTCATCCGCGAAGGCTTGGGGTTCGGCTGGATTCTTTGGTTGATCGCCGTTGTAGTGGCTACCGATGTGGCCGGGTATTTTGCTGGGAAGGCTATTGGAGGCCCCAAGTTCTGGCCTCGTGTCAGTCCCAAAAAAACCTGGTCCGGAACCGCCGGCGGATGGATCGCAGCTGGGCTTGTTGGCGCAGTATTCTCTGTTTATGCGGGGATTGGTCCTGGTTTGATTGTCATGTCTGTCATGACGTCCATGGCCAGCCAGTTCGGGGATATTGCCGAAAGCGCTTTGAAGCGCAGGCTGGGTGTCAAGGACAGCTCCAATCTAATTCCGGGGCATGGCGGTTTTCTGGATCGCTTTGATGGTATGATGGGTGCGGCCGTATTTGTCTTGTTGGCAGGGCTCATTTATGAGCCCGGAGTGATGTAATGCGAAAGGTCACGATTTTCGGCGCCACCGGGTCGATTGGTCAAAGCACCATCGATTTGATTGATCGTGATGTGGACGCTTATGACATCGTCGCTCTGACCGGCGGTGCCAATGTTAAGCGTTTGGCTGAAGACGCCCAGCGTTTGCGCGCGGACGTCGCGATTACTGCCTACGAAGAATGCCTGCCCGAACTCCGCCACGCTTTGGCCGGCACCGGTGTCGAAGCGGCGGCGGGGCAGGCAGCGTTGGACGAGGCCGCGTCCAGGCCGGCTGACTGGGTCATGTCAGCGATCGTCGGTGCCGCGGGGCTGGCACCGGGACTCGAGGCGCTGAAACAAGGTGCTACGCTGGCACTCGCCAACAAGGAAACGCTGGTTTGTGCCGGTAAATTGGTGTTGGAAACTGCCAAAGCTCACAATGCAAGTCTGCTGCCGGTCGACAGCGAACACTCGGCGGTGTTTCAGGCGTTGGTTGGCGAGGATATTGAAGCGGTCGAACGAGTCATTATTACGGCAAGTGGTGGAGCGTTTCGAGACTGGTCGATGGAAGACCTGAAGCAGGCGACAGTGGAACAGGCTTCACGGCATCCGAACTGGAATATGGGTCAGCGGATTACCATTGATAGCGCGTCCATGTTCAACAAGGCGCTTGAACTTATCGAAACAAGAGAGTTTTTCGGTGTTGACCCATCGCAGATCGAAGTCGTCGTCCATCCCGAATCCATGGTGCACGCTTTGGTTGGGTTTCGTGACGGCGCATTGATGGCGCACTTGGGAGCGCCTGACATGCGCCACGCCATCGGTTATGCACTGCATTGGCCGGAACGACGCGAATTGCCAGTTGATCGTCTGGATCTGACAAAACTTGAGCGGTTGCATTTTCGTCAACCGGACGAAACGCGGTATCCCGCACTTCGACTGGCGCGCGAAGTGATGGAACGAGGGGGCTTGGCAGGCGCTGTTTTCAATGCGGCTAAAGAGCGAGCCTTGGATCTCTTCATAGCGCGTAAAGTCGGGTTTCTGGAGATGGCTGCCATCGTTGAAAGCGTTCTTGACAGATTTGAGGGCGCTTCAGGTCTTATTGACGCCCCAATGACCCTTGATAACGTTCAGCAAACAGACCATCTGGCACGTAGGTGGACAGATGACGCGATGCTGAAACGAGCAGGATAAAAACTTGGATATCATCTCTCTGATCCCGCAATTTGGCGGACTTTTGTATACGATTCTGGCCTTTGTCGTGGCGCTGTCTGTTATTGTGGCCGTGCACGAATATGGCCACTATATCGTTGGCCGTTGGACTGGCATACACGCCGAAGTGTTTTCACTGGGTTTCGGGCCGGTCTTGTGGAGTCGGATGGACAAGCATGGCACGCGTTGGCAGATCGCCGCTCTGCCATTTGGCGGTTATGTCAAATTCCTGGGGGATGCCAACGCGGCATCGGGCAAGGATGGCGAGTCAATGGCCGAGATCTATCGCAAAAATCCGGATGATATCCGCCACACCATGCACGGCGCACCGCTTTGGGCGCGTACGGCAACTGTTGCCGCTGGGCCGGTCTTTAATTTTATTATGTCGATAATCGTATTCGGTTTGATATTCATGTTTCAGGGGCAGGCCAAAAGCCCCCTGACTGTGGGGGAATTGTTCCCGTTGCCGAACACGGTTCAAGAGTTGCGGATCGGCGACGAAATCAGGGCAATCAATGGAGTAGATACACCGGATTTCGACCAAAGCGCCCAATGGTCCGGATTTGTCGACAGCCTGCCTGAGTCCGCGTCTTTGGACTACACGGTTCTACGGGATGGACAAGAACTGGTTGTCAAAGGTCCTTGGCTGTTTCCACCTTTGATTCAACAAGTTGCCCCGCGCAGCGCGGCTATGGACATTGAGTTGGAACCGGGGGACGTTATTCTGTCCGTTGATGGCGATCCGATCTTTGCCTTTTCTCAATTGAAAGAGCGCGTCGAAACATCCGATGGACGCGTATTGCTGTTGGATGTCTGGCGGGACGGGCAAACGCACGAATTCGCGTTGGCACCCAGACGTACGGATGAGCCGCAACCCGAAGGCGGGTTTGTCACGCACTGGCGGATTGGGATTGTTGGCGGGATGATGCTGGAACCTGCCACCGAACCAACCGGTTTTCTGACAGCACTCGGCGATGGCGCTGCACAGACGATGAGAATTGTCGAAGGGTCATTGTCTGGCATATGGCACATGATCACTGGTGCGATCAGTACTTGCAATATTTCCGGACCTATCGGTATTGCGGAAACATCCGGCGCCATGGCCAGCCAGGGGGCGCAAAGTTTCATTTGGTTCATCGCTGTTCTGTCGACCGCAGTTGGAATGCTGAATCTGTTCCCGATCCCGGCGTTGGATGGGGGGCATCTGGTGTTTTATGCCTACGAAGCCATTGCCGGACGCCCACCCAGTGATGCGGCGTTGAAGGTGTTGATGGGGGTCGGGATCACGTTGATCCTGTCATTGATGGTGTTTTCCCTTAGCAATGACTTGTTCTGCTGAGTAAATGGAACAGCGGCGATACGCCTCAATTCCGCCTCAGTAATGCCTCATTCCAAAGCTAGGCTGGCTCAACTGAACCACATCATTCTGTCGATCAAACCATGATTCATTCTTTGCAAACTTCGTATCGCGGCATCAGCCTCATCATGTCTTTGAACTGGGATAGGTTTCTCAGTTTTGGAGCGATTGCGCTGGCACTAGCAGCAGGAGCGTATGTGCTGAACCTCTGATTCTTTGCTATGAGCAATCTCGAACCGCGCGACCTTTTGGTCGCGCTTTGCTTTTGTGGTTTTGACAACATGCAGATATCCCGGTAGTGACCATTCTAGGGCCACAAAAACTTGGATTGATAACATGAGTGACGGCAGAGGCGCGCGCACATCCTGCGATCGAAACACGGTGCATAGCTATATCTTGTTGCGCGCTGTACTTTCTATTTTTCTGGTCTTTGCTGCGGCCAGTTTCTCTACAACCGGGGCCGCACTGGCGCAAACATACACTTTCAACTCGATCCAGGTCGAAGGCAATCAGCGTATTGATGACACAACCGTTGTTTCGCGTGCCGGCATAGAGCGGGGGCAGGAAGTGACCGCTGGACAGTTGAATGACGCCTTTCAGCGTCTGCTTGACAGTGGTGTTTTTGAGACAGTCGAACTCACGCCTCGTGGCAATACCTTGGTTATTTCGGTCAAAGAAAACCCGACGATCAACAAGATCAGTTTCGAAGGCAATCGACGCATCAACGACGACCGTTTGCAGGAAGTGATCCAGTCCGAGTCGCGCAGGGTGTTCACACCCGAACAGGCTGAAAAAGACGCAAATTTGATTGCCGAGATTTACTCGGCACAGGGGCGGGTCGCGGCAACTGTCGTTCCAAGGATCATCAGGCGCAGCGATAACCGCGTCGATCTGGTTTTCGAAATCGCCGAGGGCGATACGATCGAGATCGAAAGAGTTAGCTTTGTTGGCAACCGCGTTTATTCCGACCGCCGCTTGCGCAGGGTCTTGGAAACCAAGCAGGCCGGTCTTTTACGGGCCTTTTTCCGCTCGGATACCTTCATTGCGGATCGCATTGAGTTCGACAAACAAGTGCTTCGCGATTTCTACCTGTCGCGCGGATATGTTGATTTCCGCGTCAACAGCGCCAACGTGGAATTCACCCGTGAACGCGATGCGTTCTTTCTGGTCATGAACGTGACAGAGGGCCAGCAGTTCAAGTTCGGCAATGTTTCGGTGGTTAGCGAAATCCCTGGTGTTGATGCGGCACCATATCAGGCTGCGCTGAAGATCAAGCCGGGTGTGATTTATTCACCATCGCATGTGGAGAACTCGTTAGTTCGGTTGGAGAGGCTTGGTCTGAAGCAGGGAGTGGACTTTCTGCGTGTCGAGCCTCGCGTGAATCGGAACGATAGAAATTTGACGCTGGATGTCACCTTCGCACTGGTCAAAGGACCGCGCATCTTTGTCGAGCGGATCGACATTGAGGGGAATACCACAACACTTGATCGCGTGATCCGCCGGCAGTTCGACACCGTGGAAGGTGATCCATTCAACCCGCGTGAAATCCGTCAAAGCGCAGAACGAATTCGCGCTTTGGGTTTCTTTTCGACCGCTGACGTTGAGACCCGCGAAGGAACGTCACCAAGTCAGGTAATTGTTGACGTGGACGTTGAAGAACAGCCAACTGGTTCGCTCAACCTTGGTGGCAGCTACTCGATTTCGGATGGTTTTGGTGTTGCGGTCGGCCTTCAGGAAACCAACTTCCTTGGGCGCGGTCAAACACTTGGCCTGACCTTGTCGACCGCACAGGACTCTGAGCAATATGCAATCAATTTCTCGGAACCATATCTGTTGGGCCGTCGTTTGCGGTTCGACCTGGGTTTGGGTTTGGCCAGGCAAAACTCGAGCTTTGCGAACTATGACACCAAGCGTGTTTTCTTCAATCCGTCCCTGAGTTATGCGATCGGCGAGCTTTCTACGCTTACCCTGCGCTACAGTTGGGATGATAGCGAAATGATCTCGCGGGAAGATCAGGCTGTCGGTAGTGTTATTCAGTCGGAAATCAATCAGGGTGAATTGACTTCGAGCTCATTGGGCCTGTCATACACCTATGACAGCCGTATTGGCGGTTTGAACCCGAATGCCGGTGTGCTGTTCCAGGTTGGTGTAGATGCAGCCGGTTTGGGTGGTGACAATGAATACATCAAAACCACTGCCAGGGCTGTTGCTCAGCAAAGGGTTCTGAATGAAGAAGTGACGCTGCGCGCCGACTTGGAAGTAGGGGCTCTTTCCTGGAGCGGGGACAACTTTAGCCGTACTATCGACCGCTTCATCCTGGGGCCCAACACGTTCCGTGGTTTTGAACCAGCCGGGATCGGGCCGCGCGATCTGTCCAACGGCCAGGATGACGCCATTGGAGGCAACTATTACTGGGTCGCGCGTTTCGAGGCGGATTTCCCGTTGGGATTGCCGGAGGAGCTTGGGCTGCGTGGCGGTGTGTTTTATGACGTGGGGAACCTCTACAATCTGGACAACGTGAATACCGCTGGCGGCAATATCGTCGGGGCGGATGGCTCGGTTCGCCATGTGATCGGGTTGTCATTCCTTTGGACTACAGGTTTCGGGCCGCTACGCTTCAACTTCTCAAAGGCACTCAAAAAGGAAGACTTCGACAAGGAGCAGAGCTTTGACCTGACAATTCAGGCACGGTTCTGAGGCCGAATGAACACCTATGTTCGCCAGTTTCTGACACAAGGCCCGATTTGGGCCTTGTGTTTGTTTCTGGTTCACTACTCTCCCTTCCCAGTCAATGCGCAACAGCTCGGTTTGCCCGAGAAAGACATCCTTACGATATCCAGTGAAAAACTCTTTTCTGAATCGGCTTTCGGGCGGCGGGTTATCGAGGAGATTGAGGCTGAAGGAGCGATGCTCGCCGCCGAGAACGAACGGATCATCGCCGACCTGAGCCGCGAAGAAAAAGAATTGACCGAACTGCGTCGTGACATGGAACCCGATGCGTTTCGCGAACTGGCGGATGCATTTGACAATAAGGTCCAATCACACCGGGATGGGCAAAAGGCGAAACTGGATGCGCTTACAGCGAGAACGGATCGAGCGCGGGCCATGTTTCGAGAGTTGGTAAGACCTGTTCTTGCCCGCCTCATGCAGGATACCGGGGCAGGAGTGATCCTGGAACGCTCGAATGTGTTTTTAAGCTCGGACGCAACGGATATCACCGATTTGGCAATCGCCCGTATCAATGCCGCGATTGGTGACGGGCGAGAGTTGGAAAACCGCGATACGGAGTAGGTACGCTTGCCCTAACCGAACTGTATTGCTAACCACGCATGAAAGACATCCAGAACAGGAAAATCGCGCCATGACCACGGAAACCAAGAGTGCAGACATCCAGCTGATTCAGCGTATTCTGCCGCATCGCTATCCGTTTCTGCTGGTCGACAAGGTTGTCGATATCAAGGGCTACCACTCAGCAGTGGGCATCAAGAACGTCACAATGAACGAGCCGCATTTTCAGGGACATTTCCCCGGAACCCCGATTATGCCCGGCGTGACGATTGTCGAGGCGATGGCACAGACGGCAGGGGTAATGCTGGGGGTCGGCATGAATGTCATCGACAGCGAACTGCTGATTTATTTCATGAATATCGACAAGTGCAAATTCCGGCGCAAGGTTGTGCCAGGCGACGTATTGGAAATGCATGTCGAAACCGTGCGCGGCAAGGTTGGTGGCAAGATTTTCAAGTTCAGCGGACGCGCAACCGTGGATGGAGAAGTGGCTGCCGAAGCCGAGTTTTCGGCTTATGTCGATTGGGATATGGAAAAAACGACATGAGCCGTGTTCACCCCAGCGCTATTGTTGAAGACGGCGCAGCCATCGGTCGGGACTGTGTGATTGGTCCTTTTTGCTATGTTGGGCCGCAGGTCAACTTGGCTGATCGGGTAGAGTTAAAATCCCATGTCGTTGTCACCGGTGAAACCTCGGTCGGAGAAGATACAGTCATCTTCAATTTCGCGGTGATTGGTGAAATCCCACAGGATTTGAAGTTCCAGGGCGAAAATACGCGGCTGGAAATCGGCAAACGAAACCGCATCCGCGAGCATGTCACTGTCAATTCCGGTACCGTGGGTGGCGGCGGTGTTACCAGGATCGGCGATGATTGTTTGTTGATGGCGGGTGTCCACGTGGCTCACGACGTGCAGATCGGCAACCGTGTCATCATGGTCAATCACGCAGGTGCGGCTGGTCACTGTATCATCGAAGATGACGTGATCGTGGGCGGTATCTCGGGATTGCATCAATGGGTGCGCGTCGGTCGGGGCGCGATTATCGGAGCGCTTACAATGGTTCCCAATGACGTGATCCCTTACGGATTGGTTCAGGGGCCTCGTGGGGTACTTGATGGTCTCAATCTGGTTGGGCTCAAGCGACGTGGCGTTCCACGCGAGGATATTTCCGCGCTGCGTGCAGCGTTTCGTGAGCTTTCCGAAGGTGGAGGGACGTTCATGGAGCGCGCCAAACGCGTTGGAGAGACGAGTCACAGCGAATACGTGCAAAGGATCGTTGATTTCGTGACCGGCGATACCGACCGCTCCTTCCTGACGCCGGGAAAATGACCTCATGTTGGCACTGATAGCAGGAACTGGTGCCTTGCCGGACGAGTTGGTGGCCAGATTGCCCGAGCGCCCTCTGATTTGCGCGTTGGAGGGGTTCGAACCTGACCAAATGCCGGTCGACAAGTTGTTCCCTCTAGAGCAGTTGGGAAGTTTTATTGCCGATCTCTTGGCCCAGGGCGTGACCGAGGTTTGTATGGCGGGTACAGTACGCCGACCGGTAATCGATCCCAAGCGGATCGATGCGCAAACTCTTCCGCTTGTGCCGGTTCTTCAGCGAGCGATCATGTCCGGCGATGACGGTGCATTGCGGGCAGTTATCGGTATCTTCGAGGATTCAGGGTTGCAGGTGCGGGCCGCGCACGAGCTTGCCCCGGATATTCTGCCGCCTTTGGGGTGTTTGACGGATGCGTTACCATCCGATGAAGATTTGGCGGATGCCGATCGGGGTGCGGGCATTCTGAGGGCAATGAGTGCAGCGGATATCGGCCAGGCCTGCGTCGTTCTGCATGGGCAAGCATTGGCAATAGAAGGCGTGTTTGGCACAAACTGGATGCTGGAGTCGTTGACGCAACGTCCTGATGCGGGTGGTGGTGTCCTGTTCAAGGCACCGAAACCGGATCAGGACCGGCGGGTCGATTTGCCTGTCATTGGCCCTGACACTGTAACCGCTGCTGTTGTGGCTGGACTGTCTGGTATCGTGATTGAAAAAGGCGGGGTTATGGTTCTGGATCGTAAAACCGTGGTCGAAGAATGCAACCGCCTTGGCCTGTTCCTGCTGGTGCGGGAGCGTGCGGTCTGATGCGGGTCTTCCTGCTGGCTGGTGAACCATCCGGTGACCGGTTGGGCGGGGCCCTGATGGAGGGCCTGAAAACTCTCGACCCTGGGATGGCGTTCGATGGGATTGGCGGCCCCCTAATGGAGGCGAATGGCCTGGTCAGTCGGTTTCCCATGGCGGAACTCAGTGTCATGGGCTTGGTAGAGGTTCTTCCGAAGTTCTTTCATCTCAAACGTCGTATCGCCGAGACTGCACAGGCGGTATTGGACACCAAGCCGGACGTCATGATCACCATCGACAGCCCGGATTTTTCGCTGCGTGTGGCAAAACGGGTCAAAGCAGAAAGCGACATTCGCACAGTTCACTATGTGGCCCCCAGCGTCTGGGCCTGGCGGCCTGGACGGGCAGGCAAGATGGCAAAGGTCATTGACCACGTTCTGGCTTTGTTACCGTTCGAGCCGCCCTTCATGGAGCGTGCAGGGATGGAGTGCGATTTCGTCGGGCATCCGGTCGTCAGCGAACCTGTCGCCACTGCTGAAGACGTTGCCGAATTTCGAGCCGCCTATGATCTGGGCGAAGCTCCGCTTCTGCTGGTGCTGCCTGGTTCACGTCGCGGCGAAATAGATAGGCTGGCTCCCATATTCGGCGAAGCGCAACGGTTGTTTCTGAAAGATAAGCCGGAAATGCGTGTAGTGGTCCCGGTGGTGGCCCACATGGCCGAGCACGTAGCCACCCAAATAACGGACTGGCCAGGAAAGCCGGTCATTTTGGATCCACGTAAAACCGACGCGGTTCAGGCCGGGGCCTATAAACGCGCGAGTTTTGCTGCCGCCGAACTGGCGTTGGCCGCATCTGGGACCGTTTCGTTAGAGTTGGCCGCTCAGGCCACACCGATGGTAATTGCATATAAACTCAGTTGGCTGACACAGAAATTGGCCGAAAGAATGGTCAATCTTGATACTGTTACGTTGGTCAATCTGGTGAGTGAAAGTCGCACGGTTCCGGAATGTCTGGGACCGGCCTGCCAGCCGTCGGAAATCGCCGACCAATTGCGACAGGTGCATTCCAATCCGCGATCTCAGGCCGACGCGATGAGAGTCACGATGGAACGTCTGGGACGAGGTGGCGAAGCGCCGGGTCTCCGGGCGGCACGGGCCGTTCTGGAGCGAATGAAGAGGTAAGGGTTCGGTTTGCCTTTTGAATCAGCCTCTGTAGTCTTCAACCAGATTCTAGCCACGTTGGAGGACTTCGCCGCGGATCTGTCGCAAACTTTTCGGTGGTTCAAAGCCAACGCTCAAGTTGGGTTTATTCATCCTGTGAGCTCCGCAAATTGACGGAATCCGTTTGTCGAAGGTCCGAGTTGACCGTTTCGGATCATGTTGGCCACCTCGATGCCCGCGCGTGTTGCTGATGCTGAGATGAAGCATTTGAACCCGAGCACAGGTCTCGTGAGCCGCTTTATGAAACGATGATCCCGCTCGACGATGGTGTTGAGGTACTTCGATCTGACGGTGTCGATCTTGACAGGTATCTGCAACCGCCTGAAAATCTTGTTCACTCCCTTGAACCCGGCGGTGTTACTACGACTTTCGTCAATTGTGGTCCGTTTTTTTTTGGCGCCATTATGAAACAGGGCGTTGGCGAAGAATTTCATTGCAGCTTTCGTGTCGCGCTTTTGTTGACAGCATTAAATCA
Organism: Ruegeria sp. CI1; assembly: GCF_056536925.1. NCBI lineage: Bacteria > Pseudomonadati > Pseudomonadota > Alphaproteobacteria > Rhodobacterales > Roseobacteraceae > Ruegeria > Ruegeria sp. CI1. The sequence continues at coordinate 359,565 of NZ_JBQFQP010000002.1, forward strand.
AGGGTTTGACCGTTACCGTCGACGGCCCGGCACAAATAAACCCATTCACCACGAACTTACACGTAGACCTCATCTGGCGTGCCCCCATCGGGTGGTCCGGTTTGATGGTTAGTGCATTGTCGGCCTTTGGTCTATCGGAACGATGCTTTCTGGTGCTGGCGGACGATATGCCAAAGCGCTGTGCG